>CAXTUR010000140.1:0-8098 GCA_964247455.1 uncultured Acidobacteriaceae bacterium
CGTCCTGCTCGACGGGGGCAAGCGGCGCGCCCACCGAATGAACGCACGGCACGACGCGCTTGGCGTCTTTCTCGATCTCCCGGTAGACCGGCGTTCCAATGCGGGCCATGATGCGCATATTCACGACGGCGTAGGCCGAGTCGGTGAGCTGCACGCCGATCTGCGACATGGGCGAGCCGATAGGCCCCATCGAGAAGGGCATGACGTACATGGTGCGGCCGCGCATGCAGCCTCGAAAGAGCGCCTTGAGCTTCTTGCGCATGACGAAGGGGTCTTCCCAGTTGTTGGTGGGGCCGGCGTTGTCTTTGGAGAGCGAGCAGATGAAAGTGCGGTCTTCGACGCGGGCGACGTCGGTCGGGGCGGAGCGGGCGTAGAAGCAGCCGGGCCACTTTTCTTCGCTCAGCCGGGTGAAGGTGCCCGCGTCGACGAGCGTGTTGCAGAGCGCGTCGTACTCGGCTTGCGAACCATCGATCCAGTGGAGGGTGGCGGGTTCGGTAAGGGCGGCCATCTTTTCGACCCAGCGGATGAGGTGCTTGTTGGTGGTAGGTGGGACGGGCGTGCTCTTCATCACCAGGGTTCCCTCAGCCTACATGCTTCGTCACTTTGTGGGTTGTGTCAATCGGCAAATCTGTCTTTCGAGCAGTGCGGCGACCGAAGGTGTGAGCATCGGATGGCAAGTTACGGAAGATAAACGCCCGTGTGCAAATATTCACTCGTGCATGGTGGTGTGAGTTGCTACTATGGACGCTCTCATGGAAATTATGAAGCGTTCTTCCTCTGCTGTCCTTTGTGTGTGTCTCGCTCTGCTTACTTGTTCGTTGTTCCTGACTGGCTGCGGTGGCGGCAGCCCGGGGACGATCACGAGCGGGACCACTGTCCCTGCACCGGCGGTGGCGCTTACGATCGTTTCGGTGTCGCCGAAGGACGTTCCCGTCGGGTCCTCTTCGCTGACGCTTGTCGTCACCGGTACTGGCTTTACCAGCTCTACGTCCATCGTGCTCAACGGGACGACGGAGCCGACGATCTTCGTGAGCAGCACAGAGGTCCACGCGACAGTTGCGGCGGCGCAGCTGCAGACCGGCAGGATACTTAGCCTTTCCGCTGTGGATGGCGGGCGCACGGTCGCCGCAGACGCAAGCAACAATCTTCAGGTGAGCAATCCAACGCCTACTCTGGCGACGCTTGCGCCGGGCGCCGCGCTGGTTGGCTCCGGAGCGACGAGCCTGTCGGTCACTGGGACGAACTTCGTCTTGGGCGCGGTGGTCGATGTAAACGGAAGTCCGCGCGCTACGGCATTCGTCAGCCCGACACAGCTTACCGTCACGCTGCCCGCGAACGATCTTGCGCTTGCGGGCGCGCTGCTGTTCAACGTTACCAACCCGCAGCCCGGCGGAGGTGCGTCTGGAACCGACGCGTTTCCGGTCAATAACCCTGTTCCCGCCGTGGCGTCGCTTGCGCCGGGCAGCACGTTGGCGGGCAGCGGACCGACCGTTGTGAGCATTAGCGGTAGCGGCTTTGTGGCGGGCACGGGTGTCCTCGTAAACGGCGCGAGCCATCCGGCGACCGTCACCAGCTCTATCTTGATTGCGGTACCGCTTACGGCGGCGGAGCTTTCCCAGGCGGGCATCCTTGCGCTTGCGGCGATCAACCCGGCTCCGGGCGGCGGTGTGTCCGGCTCGGCTTCGCTTGCGGTCAACAACCCAGCTCCGGGTACGATCACCCTCACTCCTAGCGTGGTTCCGGCCGGGGCAAATGGAACAACGTTGGTTACGGTCTCCGGCACGAGCTTTACCCCTTCGACGAAGATTACGGTGAATGGCAGCACGCGGCCTACGACCTACGTCAGCGCGACGCAGCTGCTTGCGTCGGTGAGCGCGGCTGACCAGGTGACTGCGGGGATGCTTTCGGTGGCCGCGGTCACGCCTGCGCCTGGCGGCGGTACTTCGACGCCCGCGACGCTGTCGGTCACCAATCCCGCGCCGGGTGCGCTGCTGGTCGCGCCAAACCTTGTCGCCACGGGTACGGCGAGCCTACGCCGATCACGGTCACCGGCGCGAACTTCGTTCCTTCCACCGTGGTGCAGGTCAACGGCGGCAGCCGGGCCACCACGTATGTCAGCTCCACGCAGCTGCTTTCCACGCTGACGATTGCGGACCAGGCGAACCCCGGCAGCCTCTCGGTCACGGCCTTTACTCCGGCACCGGGAGGCGGCACGTCAAGCGCGGCGTCTATCGCCGTCAACAATCCCGTGCTCGGGCCGCTTTATCTCGCGCCGTCGATTGTGCCCGCGGGGATCACAAGTAACACCGTCATCAGCGTCTTCGGCGGCGGCTTCCTGCCGGGAACGAGTATTCAGGTTAATGGCTCCGCACGCGCCACGACTTACGTCAGCGGATCGCAGCTTAGCTTTAGTTTGCTCACAACCGACGACGCCACGGTAGGCAGGCTGGCGATTACGGCGGTCAATCCCGCTCCCAACGCTGGCATCTCCCCGACGGCCACACTCACGGTCAGCACGCCGACCGGCACACCCGTCATCACGAGCGTGAACCCAACCAGCTATATCGTCGGCTCGGGCGATGCGTCCTTAGTCGTCTATGGAACTAACTTCACACCGGCGTCCGTTGTGCAATGGAATGGGACAAAGCTTGTAACCTTCTACTCCACCGGCTTTAACTCCCCTAATCCAAGTTCTTACAACCTCTTTGCCCAGGTTCCCGCCGGCCTGCTCGCCACGTTGGGGAATGCGGCCGTGACGGTCTATACCCCTACATCGCCGACGGCCACCTCAAGCGCCGTCACGGTGGCCATCACAAACCCGCCCGTACCGACGCTCACCTCTGTGTCGCCCACCGTCGGCCCCATCGCCACCAGTACCGCGATTACGCTCAATGGAACCGGCTTTACAGCTGGCTCTGTGGTGTCCTTCAACGGCAAGCCCCTCTCGACGACCTTTGTCAACGCAACCAGCGTGACGGCCACGCTTCCCGCCAGTGCCAATCTCTTCCCCAGCGTCGGCAGCTTTACGGTCAATACCCCGGCGCCGGGCGGCGGCACCTCCGGCGCGCAGAACTTCACCTCCTATGTGCCGATGGTCAGTAACAGCATGATCTACAATCCGGTCAACGGGCTGCTCTATCTTTCGGTTCCTGCCAGTGCCGGTGCTCCTTATGGCAACTCGATCGTGTCCATGGACCCGGCGACGGGCGCTCTCGGCAAGCCGATCTCCGTTGGCAGCGAACCCAACAAGCTGGCGTTGACGTCCGACGGCAAGTATCTTTGGGTCGGACTCGACGGCGCGTCCGGCGTGCGCAAGGTCGACCTCATCGCGGGAACCGCTGGTCTGCAGTTTGCGCTCAACAACGGCAGCAACAATGGCAGCCCCGCCGCATCCGCCCTGCTTGCCCTTCCCGGCGCGGCCGATTCAGTCATCGTTGTCCAGAGCAACAGCGGTTATGCCTATGCCGTGGGCATCTACGACGGTGGAATATTGCGTGGCTCTTTGGTGGGTAATTCCTACTACGGCCAGTACGGCCTCCAGGTGGATAGCGCCCGCTCCGAGATCTATGTCGGTGGCAACGGCCTCAACACGTATACCTACGACGCGTCCGGCCTGACCTCCAAGGTCACCAACAACAACTCCAGCGTCGTTCTCGCCAGCTCTTCCCTGGACGATATGCAGCTCGCAGACGGCAAACTCTACACGGACTTCGGCAACGTCTACGACGCCGAGGCGGGCACTCTCCTCGGCACCTTCTACCAGGCGGGCACAAGCGTGGCGCAAGGCCCCACGTTGTTTGACACGGCGCTCGGCAAGGTCTTCACGCTCGACTCCGGCACCGGCTACAACCCCAACGGCTATAACCAGATCCAGATCTTCAATCCTGCCGATTACAGCACCAGCGCCACCACCATTCCGATCAACGTTCCCAGCTACACGTACAACACGGCGGGCACCTACATCTCGTCGAACCCCGACCGGCTGGTCCGCTGGGGCAGCAACGGACTTGCCTTCCATACAGCGTTCGGCGTCTTCTCGCTGCAGTCCAACAGTGTCAAAGACCTCTCGGGCACCGTCGCTGATCTTGGCGTCACCGCAACCGCGAGTGGAGGGACTACGACCGGCAGCAGCACTACGTACACGGCAACCGTCGTCAACAACGGTCCATCTACCGCCAAGGACGTGGCCCTCGCGATCCAGGTGCCGTCAACCGGTGTGCTGACGGCGGCCACCGCCTCGTCTGGAAGTTGCTCGGCGTCTACCAGCGGCTGCAGCTTTGGGTCTGTCACGAGCGGCTCAACCGTAACCGCGACCATCTCCGTTCTCCAGACCTCGGCCGGCACCGCGACCCTCAACGCACAGGTAAGCGGCTCGACCACAGACACCGTCTCGGCCAATAACACCGGCAATGCTTCGGTCACGGTGACTGGCAGCACTTACAATCTGCTGCCGATCGTCAGCTCCGTCGCGCCCGCCGCCATTCGCAGCGGCAGCGCGGACACCACCATTACGGTCAGGGGGCTCAACTTCGTCTCGGGGTCGACGGTCCTGCTGGGCTCGACCGCGCTCAACACCAGCTATACCAGCCCCACGCAGCTGAGCGCCATCGTCCCGGCGTCCAACCTCGCCGCGATGGGCTGGAATTCGGTCTCCGTCTCCTCGCCCGCACCCGGAGGAGGAGCCTCGAACACGACGCCGCTTACCGTATACAGTGTGCTGGCCTTGGGCGCGAACCACATGGTCTACGATCCGTTTTCGCGCAAGATCATGGCCAGCGTCTCGACTGGATCGAGCACGGTCGCCGGAAACTCGCTTGTCGCGATCACGCCGGAGACCGCGTCGATCGGCACACCGCTGGTGCTCTCCGCTCAGCCCACCAAGCTTGCTCTCAGCGGCAGCGGCAACGTCCTCTACGCTGGCTTGCTCAACACGCAAAGCATCGTCCGCTACAGCATGCTAGCTGGGACCGCCGACACCATTGCGATCCCAGTCTCCACCAACTACTCCAACACGACGCCCGCGGCTTACGAGCTCGCTGTTCAGCCCGGCACCGACGATACGCTGGCGATGTCCATCAACTACTACTACGGTGGCTTCGGCATCTACGACTACACCGCCTCCACAAAGATGATCGCGGCCCGCTCCTCCGTCTCCAACAACTACTACAATCCCGATTGCCTCCGGTTCCTCGATCGGGTCAACCTCTTTGGGAACAGCGACAGCAGCAACATTCTGAGCTTCACGGTCAACAGTACCGGCCTTGCATCAACTACTGGAACGAACTACAACCTTAATCGCTTTTGCTGCTTCAACATCGTAGGCGGAAAGGCCTATGCTTCCCAGGGCGGTGTAGCTACTTTGAGCTCCTCTGGAACCGTGAATCAGATTGGCAGCTTCACCCTGCCTGCCAGCTACAGCTACGGTACGGCTGGAAATGCGCCGGTCGCGCCGGACCCCTCGCTCGGTCAGGTCTTTTTCCCCGGCAACACCACGCTTACGGGCTACGGCAACGTCGATGGCCTCCTCTCCTACGACACGGGCACCTATCTCCGCAACGGGGCGTTGCCGCTGAATATGCCTACGATCGAAGGCAACACCAGCTATAACCAACTCGATCTCGTGCGCTGGGGCCAAGACGGACTGGCCGCGCTTACCTCCACCGGACACCTCTATTTGGTGCGTGGTCCGTTTGTTGTCCCGCAGTTGCTGGGGCCGAACGCCGCGGCTACGCTTACCTCGGCTGCGGCCGTGACGCACGGGGCGGGCAACACGCTGCTGACGCTCACCGGGAGCGGCTTCGTCCCGGGTGTGGCGGTTACCTGGAATGGCACCTATCGCACAACCACCATCGTGGACGCCACGCACGTGACGATTGCGGTCACGGCGGGCGATCTGGCATCTGCCGGCACCGCAGCGGTGATCGCCACCAATCCTGGGGCGGCAGCCTCGTCCGCTCTCAGCGTAACGGTGCAGTAGAGTTGGCGACGCGAATTGAATACAGGGCGTGTTAGCGGAGCAGGCGCGGGTCGAAGACGGCTTTGTGGACCTCCGCAACGCTGATCGATGAGGCGTTGGGATGAAGAGGGTTCAGCAGGTAGTTGAAGGTTGCCGGGAGGATGGCTGAGGGTACGCGGGCGAGAGCGGACTTACGCGATTTGAGCCATGCGTCGCCAATTGTCCGGGTGAGGGACAGGTTCGAAATCCATCCTCTGCCGGGCACCGTTAGAAGCGGAACGCGGAAGCGGTTCGGCACGGCTATACGGAGCAGGGTATAGGAAGGGGGGACCTCGTCGAGGTTTTCGTCGAGTTCAAGATGAACCAAGACTTCGAGGAGTGCTCCGGGCGGTGACGCGGCAAGGTATGCGACCGGTTGACCACGTGTGTTCCACCGGGCAGAATAAAGCTCGCCACCTTTGCCGTCAAGTTCTAGAAATTTGCTAATGCGCCAAAGATCCATCAGCTAAGCGAACATACCGTAATCGATTTGCCCGAGCATTTCTTCAACCATTCGACCTCCCGTCTCGGTACAAAGCATGGCGAGCGGAGTCCTTTTGTCGAAACGTCTCTTGGGGGTAGTAAGCCAGGACCGGGCGCGATCTATGCCATCGAAGACTCTGACGGCGTGATCGAAGGTGCGGACGAGACGGGCGAGTTTGTCTGATTCGTCGCGGGAGAGGGGCTCCTGACGATCGCGACGATGCTTGAGGGTGCGGGCGGGAATGACTACTTCATACAGGTCGCGCAGCGGGATGCCGGACGTGACGGCGAAGTCGGACAGAGCGTCGGTCGGCACGCCGGATTCGATGTGGTGCAAATCGAGATGGAGAGTGACGGACAACGGAGCCGAATTAGTGGCCATGTGTCATTGTGCCACGTTTATGTCGGCAGGTGCCGAACACTATTTTGTGGAATGAGGAATGTGATTGCCGGTGCCTTCGATTAAAGGAAGGATGGTGTCGACGGCGATAGGCGTAAAGCGTTCCCAGAGGCCGCTGGGCCAGTGAATTTCCAGGCCGTCGATCTTTGTGGCCGGGCCGAGGCCAAAATGCGGGCGAGGGTCGGAAGAGGAGGCGAAGGAGCCGCCGCTCGTGATGTCGGCGCGCTGGCGAAAGCCGTTCGCGGTCAGGTAGAGGGTTGCGCCAGTGGCGTCGCGGGGAGACTTGGGACCGCCCGTGAGTCTAAAGGCGATCCAGTGGTTCTTGGTCTCGGTGACGTTGCGGAAGAAGGATGGGGGACTGTCGAGGTTATTAAGGACAGCATCGACCTTGCCGTCGTTGAAGAGATCGCCGTAGGCCAGGCCGCGGCCAACTTCGGTCTCGGCGAGGGCGGTGCCTTCGACCGGAGGTACGAGCTGTATCTTGCCAGCAACATTGTGGAAGAGCAGGGCGCGCTGCTTCCAGGTGGTGCCCCAGTCGAGCTTGTCGACCTCGGGGTAGACGTGCCCATTGACGAAGAGGAGGTCGAGCCATCCGTCGTTGTCGTAGTCGAAGAACGTGGCTCCCCAGCCAAGAAAGGGGATAGTGGGTTCGGCGATCTTCCACTGGTAAGCGACATCGGTGAAGTTGCCGTCGCCGTCGTTGCGGTAGAGCGGCTTGTAGTCGTCCGAGAAGGTGGTGTTGAAGAGATCGACGAGGCCGTTGTGGGTGAGGTCGCCGGAGGCGATGCCCATCGAGGCGGTTTCGCGGCCACCTTCGTTAAGAGCATACCCGGAGGCGAAGCTGGCATCCTCGAAGGTGCCGTCGCCTTTGTTCAGGTACAGATAGTTGGGGGTGGAGTCATTGGCGACGAGCAGGTCTGGCTTGCCATCGTTGTTGACGTCGATAAAGAGGGAGGCGAGGCCGTAGAAGCGGTTCTTCTCGTCATCGAGACCGAGCTTCTTCGAGACATCGGTGAAGGTGCCATCGCCATTGTTGTGGAAGAGGTGGTCGGGTTCGCCGGGGAGGCCGCGCGGCCCGCACATGACGAGCGCGCCGCGAAACTGGCAGGTGCCCTTCGCGGCGGAGGGTGGCGGATGGGCGAGGTCATAGTGGACGTAGCCGGGAACGAAGAGGTCGAGGCGGCCGTCGCCGTCGTAGTCGCCCCAGGTGGCTCCGGTGG
>CAXTUR010000141.1:0-8076 GCA_964247455.1 uncultured Acidobacteriaceae bacterium
GGTATTAACGTATTCAAAGGGCCACTCGTACAAAGCGGCTTCTGAGACAGGCATGTCAACGCCGAAGTCGATGATCCATCCGCCGGAGTCGCGGGTGGTGATGTCGCGTCCACCAAGGCGGCGTTTGACGACATCGCTGTTGGGCCTGCCGTTTGGATTGATCGGGCGGGCGAGCATCTTGCGTGCCTCTTCGGCGGTGATGTCGAACGGACCGCCTTTCATGACTCCGAGGAAACAGAGGTTGGCGTTTTCAGGGAGCGGCAGGGCGCTGGCCACGTTGGATTCGCCGGTAAGGTCGGCGTGGATTTGCTGAACGGGGAGGCCGTCGAGGGTGTGGCCGAGTTCCGCGCCGTTGTCGAAGCCGATCATGGAGACGCGGACGGCGGCTCCGGCGAGCACCCAGGGACGGTCGCTCCAAGCCATGAAGATGTTGCCGGTATCGAGAATGCGTTCAAGCACGGGGCGATTGCCCACCATGCTGATGGAGTTAGTGGCGAGCAGGCCGGCGCGGGTTGGATGGGCTTCGACCATGGCGCGGGCCTTCTCGAACCAATAGGTGACGAGGTCGGCTCCGCCGGGGACTCGACCTGCATAGAGGGTGCGGAGGTCGTCGACGTAGCGGGGATGCGGGTCGATGTTGAGCTCGAACCGCATCTTCTTATCGCCGAGGAAGGGCGGATTGCTGACGATGAAATCCGTTACTGGCCAGGTGGGTTCGTAGGGGTGGCCTTCGGCGTCGTACCGCATGATGGCGTCGTTGTGTTCGATGGTGCTGAGGGGGTCGAGGACGGGTTCCTGGTCTTCGTTGACGGCGTGTTCGTGCTTCCACTGGAGGAAGCCGATCCAGACGACGATGGAGGCGAGGCGGTGAGCGTAGTCGTCGACCTCGATGCCGAGGAGCTGGCGGGGCGAGGGCAGGTGGGTGAGGGCGTACTGCTGGGCGAGCTGGATGTTGTGCGCGGCGGCGAAGTCGCGGGCTTCGAGCCAGAGGTCGAGGAGGCGGCGGAGGGCGACGTAGAGGAAGTTGCCGGAGCCGCAGGCGGGGTCGAGGATGCGGACGGTGGAGAGATGGTCGAAGAAGGCGGCGAGGAGGCGTTCGGCTTGTGGATTGGAGTGGAGGAGGGTGGGGAGCCTGGAGGGAAACGCAGGTCCTTCGACTCCGGCTGCGCCTTCGCTCAGGATGACAGGGTGTTTGGAACGGCGCGTGTTGTTGCTGGCTTCCGTGTTGGGAAACGCAGGTCCTTCGACTCCGGCTGCGCCTTCGCTCAGGATGACAGGGTTGGAGGAAGGAATGACAGGGTTAGAGGCAAGTTGGGAGGGAGTGAGGGTTTGGAGGACGGCGGCTTTGGTGTCTTCCCAGCGTTGGCGGAGGGGGCGTATCACGACGGGCTCGATGAGGAGGAGGATGTCTTCTTCGCCGGTGTAGTGGGCGCCGATGAGGGAGCGGCGTTCTTTGTTGAGGGAGCGCTCGAAGAGGGTGCCGAAGATGGCGGGGGCGACGTGCGCCCAGTTGTACTCGTGGGCGACTTTGTGGAGGACGGCCATGTCCTGCTTGTCGAGCTGGACGACGGCGAGGTCTTCCGTCTGGGTTGGGTCGAAGAGGCCGCCGTTGAAGTAGCGGATGTTGTCGATGCCGAACATGCCGTCGGGCGCGGACATGGCGGCGAAGAGCTGGGGGAGCTTAAGGAGGAAGCGGCGGGGATAGAAGCGGTCGATTTCGAGGAGCTTGCGGAAGAGGTGGTCGGGGAGGAGGCCGATGGCGTCGGCGAAGATGCAGAAGAGGACGCGGATGAGGAAGTTGGCGATCTGTTGGGGTGTGGCTGAGAGTTTCTGCTCGATCTCGAGACGCTGGGCGAGGGTGGCGAAGAGGCGGGCAGCCTCCTGGGTGACGAAGGCGTCGGTGCGGTCGGGGCGGAGGAGGTTGAAGTCGCCGAAGAGATGGCGGAGGACATCGAGCGGAGGGAGCGGGCACTTGGCGGTGACGCGATTTTTGGCGAGATCGTCGAGATTGAACTCGTAGACACGCTTGGCGGTGTTCTGGAAGTTGGTGTGGATCTGGAAGATGTCGGTGTCGCAGACGACGAGCAGCGGCGGGTTGAGGAGGTCTTCGCGGTAGTCGTTGATCTGCTTGTAAGCGGCCTTGAGGTCTTTGTGCTTGCCTTTGTACTCCCAGGCGAAGTAGCCGCGCTTCCAAACGTCGGCGAAGCCTTTGCCGCCGTAGTTCTTGGTGAGGGCCTTGTTGAAGCAGAAGAACTCGCCGGTGGGGTCGACGTCGGTGGGGCCGGGCTGGCCGAGGAGGTCGCAGAGCTCGTTGAAGTGGGTCTGGACGCTCTGCAGCTCGGAGAGGGAGCTGATCTTCCACTTGCGGACGAACTCGGGGAGGGAGATAGGCATTGTAGTTATTGTTGCAGATGGCGTTGCCGGAATGAAGGCGTCGGCTTTATGGAAGGTGTGGAGCTATACGCTGGGCGGGACGGATGTTGAAGAAGTGGCTGAGCTATCGGGAGGAGGTGCTGCTCCTTTGGAGCGTTGTGGGAGGAGGAGGCGGGGTGAGCCCGCGCTCCACGGCTGTCTTATCCTGCACAAAGGCTATGATCACCTCGTTCAGGGCTTCGAGCAGATGCGGCTCTTCGTGACTGCTGGGCACGACCAACCCGTTCATCTCGAAGTGGATCTGTCCGCTCTCGCTATGCACGCCGGCGTTCGTTGCGCCTTACAGCGGAGAACAACAAGATCAGGCGGCGTTGTGAAGGATTCGTCAAGATGACGGCTTCTGAGAAGTAGGCCGCTGCCGGGGAACAGCGGCCGATGTTCCCAAAGCTAGTTCGTGGTTGGCAGCATTCCTCCATCCACGCGCAGATTTGTACCGGTAATAAAGTCCGCGAGCGGGCTGGCCAGGAAGGCTACGGCGTTTGCGACATCGATGGGGGAGCCGATCTTTCCCGCGGGAAGACGGGTTTCTTTCACATAGAACTGCTCGAAAGCGTTGAAGTCGTACTGTTGTCCCTGAGCCGTCATCATCGCGCGCGCGCCCGCCTCCATCCCCGGAGTGCGAATCGGACCTGGACTGACCGTGTTCGCGGTGACTCCCGTACCACCGAGTTCTTTCGCCAGAGACACGGCTTGTGCGATGTTGGCGGCCTTAGTCGTCGCATAGCTGGCCACGATCGGTTGCGGCATCTGCCCCAGAAAGCTGCCCAGCATAATCACACGGCCCCAGCGCCGCTCCACCATGGCGGGCACAAGCTGGGTCACCAGGCGAACGACTGAGCCAACATTCGCGTTGTAGAGGTCTATCCATTCCGCCGCCGAGGACTGCATCCAGAGTTTCGTGGGAAAAGCGCCCGCGTTGTTCACCAGGATGTCAACGCCGCCAAAGGCTTCCATGGCGGTCTCTACGACGTTCGCGGCCTCCGCGTCGCTCCCAAGCTCACCGATCGCGGCGACCGCCGTGCCTCCAGCATTCGTTATCTCCCGCACAACCCGATCCGCCTCCGCAGCCCGCCTGCCATGCACGATAACCCGCACGCCTTCTTCAGCCAGCGTCTTGGCGGTTTGTTCTCCGATGCCGCTCGTGCTCCCTGTAATCAGAGCACGCTTTCCATGTAAGCGAAGGTCCATGAGTCATCTCCTTTTACGTAGTAGTCGCTACGTAATGATGCAGCAGTTGCGGGAGTGCGTCAAGGGTTTCATAATGAATATTATGGAAAAGGCGGAATCTTCCACTACCAAACGCCGGGGACGGCCTCTTTCCTTCGATCGGGACGAGGTTCTTGAAAAAGCCATGCTACAGTTTTGGCGCACCGGGTATGAGACAACCAGCGTCGCCGACCTTACATTAGCGATGGGCATCACGGCACCAAGCCTGTATACGGCGTTTAAGAATAAAGAAAGCTTGTTTCTTGAGTGCCTGAGGCGTTATGCGACACCCGGGCCAAAGTCCACTCCGGAGGTTATCCTGGAAGCTTCTTCGGCGAGAGAAGCCGCACGGAGTCTGCTTGAGGGTTCCGCCCGTTGGTTCACACAGCCCAGGTCGCCCGCCGGATGCCTGATCGCGAGCGCCGCGTCGAGCGGTTCTGAGGACTCTCTGGGCGTCCGAGCTGCTATGAAGACGATTCGCGAAGAGATTCGGGATACGTTGAGGGAAAGGGCGCAACAAGACATTGATGCCGGCCGACTTCCAGCTACAGCGAACCCTTATGCCCTGTCGGCGATGACCGTCGCCATGGTCCAAGGCATGTCCACTCTGGCGCGTGATGGAGTTAGCCAAGCGGCTTTACTGGAAGCCGTTGACACTTTGATGGCCGCGTGGCCCGGGCAATAGGACCTAGCAAACGACAGGAACGAAGCCAACCGACGGCGATGAGACCGCCGTCGGGATGGTGTACCCGGTAGATTGCTGACGGTCTAGCGGTGACCGCCGTGATTGTCGCCGCCGTGAAAGCCTCCGCCTTGGTTGGCGCTCGGCGCAGTGGCGCGGAAGCTGCTGGCGTTCTGCTGCGGTGCGGCCGGAGCTTGGTAGCCGCGTCCTCCGCCGTAGTTGGCGACTGAGGGCGTGTTATTAGAGCGGATCGCGTTGCTCTGAAAGCCGCCTGGATTGCCACTTTGCCTGCCGCCGAAGCTCTGCGTAGGAGCGGGGCGGTACTGCTGCGGGTTGTAGGTTGCACGGTTTGCGCCGGGGTTCTGATAGCCGGAGAAGCCTTGCTGCGGCTGACGGCTTATGTCGTTCTGGTAACCTTGGCGATTGCCTCCGAAGCTTTGGGCGGGCTGTTGGCTGGGGATTTGCCGAGGCTGGGTGAAGGTCTGCTGCGGCTGGCTGACCGCGCGATTGTCTTGCCCTCCTTGAAAGCCGCGACGATAGTCGTTCTGCAAGTTCTGGTTGCCGTTCTGTTGACCGGCAAATCCGCGCTGCTGGTCGAAGTTGCCGCCGCTCGGGCGGTTGCCGTTGAAGGCTTCGCGGTGTTCGTCGTGGAAGTCCCGGCCACCGGCGAAGCTGCCGCGATGGTCGTCATGGAAGCCGCGATCGTTGCGGGCGAAGGCTTCGCCGCCGGGACGGCCGTCGTAACCATGTTCACGGCGCTCGTAAAACTCACCTCGGAAGCCGCGATCAAACCGGTTGTAAGCGCGGTTGTATAAGAAGCGGTCGCCGGCCCAGTATCCGCCGTAGAAGCCTGTACCGAAGTAGCCGAAGCCGTAATTGATGCCGCCGTAGTAGCCGACCTCGCGACCCCAGTAGCCGGCGTTCCAGAGGTACGCCCCGTCGTTGTAGCCCCAGTAGCCGGGAGTCCAGAGCGCGCCGGCGTAGGGGGCGGTGACCCAGGCCCCATCGATCCACTGGTAGCCGTCGTCCGTCCAGGCCCAGTAGCCCGGCGTCCAGATGTAGCCGTCGCCCGGGCAGAGCGGCTGCTCATAGACAGGGATGGCGGGCGGCGCGATGGAGACGGAGAAGAAGACGCGGGCGTGAGCGGCGGTCTGGAAGCCGGGAGCAAGGAGAAGGGTGCCGGCGAGCAGGGCCGCGCCGAGGGTTTTCTTTGCGGTGGTGTGGATCGTGTTCCCAAGTGTGGATGCGATGTTCATATTCGGCCTGGCCTCGTCTCTTCGTCGGTTACCCGTTACCACTTTGGAGCTACGGGCTGCGCGGAGGATGAAGCGCTTTGTGCCGGGCTTGCTCTGCCCTGTCCGGCTTACGTTCAATTAGACACAAATGTCTTTGCAAAGTTGCGGAAATTGTTCATTCAGAAAGGCTTAAGGTTGACGGCAATGTTGCACAATTGTGCACAAACCAGCTTCATTTGGCCGCCGTGAAGATGTTTTTTGGGCACATGACGTGGACGCCGGACTTGGTGTCGACCAGCTGGGTGATGTCGACATCGCAGGCAACGGAGATGAGGGCGTAGCTATCTTCGCGGGAGAGTTTCGGATGGTCGGGGATCTGCTCCGAGAGGAACTCGATCATGTTGCGGATGGCCATCTCGGTTGCGGTCTTCAGGTCCTCGTGAAAACCCATGGCGATGTAGTGCGTGGGGGTTTCAGCGCGGGGCCACAGGAGGCGGTGCGGGTCGGTGAGGCTGCCTTTATGGACGATGAACTGGAAGGTGCCGGTTAGGTAGGTTTCGAGGGCGGTGATGTCGACCTCGCCGTTGCCCTGGTTGGCGTGGCCGTCGCCCGCCTCGAAGAGCGCGCCATTGGCGTGGATGGGGATGAAGAGAGTGGTCCCGGCGACGAGTTCGTGATTGTCCATGTTGCCGGCGTGCATCCAGGGCGGGGCGGAGTTGTACTTGCCCGCGCTTTCGGGCGGCGCGATGCCCATGCTGCCAAAGAAAGGGTGGAGCGGGATGGTGACGCCGGGGGCGAAGGCAGCGGTCATGGCGGTGCGGTCGAGCGGGACGATCTTGGTGCGCCCGTAGGGGAAGTCGTCCGGCAGGAAGCCGCGGCCCGGGCCGAAGCCGTTGCAGGCGAAGGGAGCGTCGATGCTGATCTTCTGGATGCGGACTTCGAGGGTGTCGCCGGGTTCGGCCTCGGCGATGGCCACGGGGCCGGTGAGGATGTGGCCGCCGGGGCCTTTGTCGGCCACCGCGCCTTCCTTATAAATAGCCGCGGTGTAGGCGGGGATGTCGGTGGGCTTGACGCCCTCGGCTTCGAGACGCTCGGGGCTGCCGCAGGTGGACATGGTCTGCATGACGACGGTGTCGCCGGTGTGGACGGTCAGCGCGGGCTTCGCCTTCGCCCAGTAGTAGCCCCAGGCGACGGTTGCGGGCGTGGCGAGGAGGGTCTGAGTCTGCTGGGCGGCCAGCGGGGCGGCGAACGTCAGCAAGGCGAGGGCGCGAAACGCGGGGCGGCACAGGAAGAGGGGCATGAGTGTGTATAGCATGGCGGCGAGCCGTTGCCGCACTCCCGTATCCGGCCTGCGTATTCATTGCATCAACGTTCCGGCGGATTCGCGCAATCTTGACGAGGATTGTTCGCCGCGGCGGGTATGCTTCTCTGGACTCACTTCCAGGAGGAAATCCGTTGCCTACCAAGTCCATGATCTCTACCCTCGCGTTGCTGACCGCCTTTGTGGCGGCTCCGGCGTTTGCGACGACGTTCAACTATAGCGCGACCCTGAGCGGCGCGAACGAGAACCCGGCGAACACGTCGACCGCCACCGGTTTCGAAACGCTATCGCTGACCGGCAACCTGCTGACGATCAACGCGACCTTCAGCGGCCTTGCGGCTCCGGCGACGGGGGCGCATATCCATTGCTGCGGGCCGGTGGGCACCAATGAGCCCGTAGTGCTGCCCTATGCCGGGTTTCCGAGCGCGATCTCGGGAACATACTCCGAGACGGTCGATCTGAGCTCGTTTGCGTTTGGCGGAGGCGGCTCGGAGGCGGCCCTGATCGCCGCGTTGAACAATGGAACCGCTTATGCGAACATCCACGATTCAGTCCACCCCGGAGGCGAGATCGAGGGCTACTTCTCGCAGGTCACACCGGAGCCGGGCAGTTTGCTACTGGTGGCGACGGGGTTGGCGGGCGCGGTTTGAATGGCTCGCCGCAATTTTGGCGTATATCGATTTCAGTCAGTTTTCGGGTACCCCCCCCCCCGGGGGGGGGTTACCGCCCGTAAATGATTCATTCTGATCGACTTATGCGTTGCGTACCCTGTAAGATCGTCCATCTAAAAGGTTTAGACGCAAAATATTCATAAAAAAGGAGATAGCTCGGCTTGGACAGGGCTATCTGTGCTTCGTAACTCTCTGTGGCTATAGGTTTAGTATATCAAGGCTGTCAAGCTATCCGGCCCGTGTGCTAGACGGCACGGGTGAGTTGGCGGGCTTGCCACAGGTCGTGGTGGGCCTGCATGGTCATCCACATTTCGGCGCTGGTGTGGAGGGCGGCTTCGAGCTTGAGGGCCAATGGGGGCGGAGACGCCCGCGTGTCCGTTGAGGAGGCGGGAGAGGGTAGTGCGGTCGACGCCGAGGCGGGCGGCGAAGGCGGTCACTTCGGTGTCGCCCATGAGCTCCTTGAGGACTTCGCCGGGATGTGCGGGGTTGTGCATGGGCATGGGGTGCTTCCTGTAGTCTGATCGTACT
>CAXTUR010000142.1:0-8075 GCA_964247455.1 uncultured Acidobacteriaceae bacterium
AAGCTGGAGTTGAAGAAGCGGACGCGGCCGATCTCGCCGTCGCGCACCTTCTGGATGGCGGCGAGGGTGCCGGGCTCGTGATGGAGGCGGTAGGCGACCATCAGCTTCGCGCCACTCTTTTTTGAGGCGGCGATGATGCGCTCGCACTCCTCGACGCTGACGGCCATTGGCTTTTCGAGGAGCAGGTGGATTCCCGCCTCCAGGGTCTTGACGGCGTACTCAACGTGATCGAAGTTAGGGGTCGCAAGGTAGACGGCGTCGACTTCACCCGAGGAGAGCATCGCGTCATACTCGTCGTAGTCATAGCTCTTCGCGATGCCGTACTGTTCGCCCAGCTTCTCTGCCTTCTCCTCGTGGCCGGTGACGAGCGCGACCATCTCGCTATTGCCGGTGTGCGCGACTCCGGGCATCATGGCGGCTTGTGCGATCCATCCCGCGCCGACGATGGCGTAACGGACCTTTGGTCCCTTGACGTGTTTAGCTGGCATGACTCTCTCCTTGTGAGGTTCTGATCACTCACCTCACCTTCCGACGCCGGGACGGTTGCCGAGGATGCTTGCCTACGAAGCGGAGCGTGAGGGTGTCCGTTCGGCGTTGCCTTCGCCCAGGGGGAAGTAGATGGAGAAGACGGTGCCGCTCCGTTCGACCCGCTCCGAGCTTTTTACGTGGACGTGGCCTTTGTGGTTGCGGATGATCTCGTCCGAGACCCAGAGACCGAGGCCTGTGCCGGTCGCCGTTTTCGTCGTGAAGAATGCTTCAAAGATGCGCTTGCGAGTCTCTTCGCTCATGCCGCAGCCTGTGTCGGCGATCATCACGCGGAGGCCAGGAGCGCCGTGTTTCCAATGCTTCGAGAAGCGTGTACGCAGGGTGAGGATGCCCTTGCCGCGCAGCGCATCGAGCGCGTTGCCGATGAGGTTGGCAAAGACCTGCCGCATATCTCCAGCGAAGCAGAAGATCTTGTCGTCCGGAGCATAATCGCGCAGGATGACCACTTTCTGCGTGGCGAGACGACCTTGATAGAGGCTCAAGACAGATTCGAGGATTTCCGAGAGGCAGCACTCGCCGGCGCGGGTGGATTGACGATGAAACTTGAGGGTGTGGGTGACGATGTGGCTGACTCGGGCGAGTTCGCTGGTTGCCAGCTGGGCATAAGCGCGCATCTCGTCACCGGCGCTGTCGGAATGCTCAATCAGGTAGAGGAGGTTGACGATGCTCTCGAGCGGGTTGTTAATCTCGTGAGAGATGGAGGAGGCGAGACGGCCGACGGCGGCCAGTTTCTCCGTGCGCTGGAGCATGGCGTCCTGCTGCTTACGTCCGGTCACGTCGCGGAAGAAGACGGCGATCCCTTCGCCTACCGGCGCGAGATTGATGGAGTACCAACGATCACTGGGTTCGGAGCGATCTTCGAACGCTATCGGCACCCGATCGTTCATGGCGGTCAGGTACTGCGGCCAAAAGGAGGTGCTTTCGAGTTCGGGAAACGCGGCTTGCAGACGCTGGCCGACGAGCGACTGCTTACCCGGCATCATCTCCGTCGCTTGCGAGTTCATGTAGCGGATGGTCCAGTCGCGATCAAGGACCATCACGCACTCGCTCGATGCCTCCATGATCTCGTGCATCTGGCGGGCTTGAAGATCCACCTGCGCGGACGAAACGATTGCGGCCGCGAGGGCACGCTCGGCAACGTCGACCTGAGCCAACGCGGTGTCTTCGTGGACTTCCAGGAGACGCCGCAAGGTCTGGACCTCACTCCGAAGCTGACACTCTTCGATGTCGGTCATGGCTCTGAGGACCCTGCGCCTGGCGGGGTTTCCGCAAAGACGCGCTTTCCCGAGAATGGTAGCAGGTGGAGTTTGACGCTGAGCGCAAGCGTACGGAAGAGCGCGGCCGTTTCAGTGGAGATGGGGACACGGGTAAAGAGGATCACGGCGAAGAGCTCGCCCGCAGCCAGCAGACCGCCAAATCCCAGCACCGAAGCGACACCGTATCGCTCTACAAAGTCGGTTTGCTGGGGCACCATGAGGCTGCCGCGTGCCTCAGGGACGTGAAAGACGTCGAAGGTGCTCTCCTGCTTGGCCGCGTCCGCATGGATGACGTCTTCCGGAGTAAGCCCGAGTTGGAGGACGAGCTGAAGGATCATGGGAGCTTGCATCACCATGGCGACTGTGGGCAGCGGGATCGCTTGATGGCCCGCGGAACGGAAGCGGCTGTTCCACTCCGGCAGTTCGCCGCGGGTGGCGAGCAAGGTAAGGCATTGAGTGGCCGGAGCTGGTACGGAACCGTGGGACAAGGCTGCCGCACACTCCCGCAACGAGGCTGGCAGGTCTTTTAGAGGATGTGTTTTGAAACAACGCGCCAAGACGCAGTTGGACGCGCCGTCTTGGGTATGGAATCCATCATGAAAGAAGTCGACGACCGTTTGTGCGGCGTCTTCCATGCACGTCGGCGCGTCTGACAGCGTGCGAAGGGCACGACCGGCGTGGATCATCTCCTTCAAACCGAAGGAGCGCAGATCGTAAGTAGCATACTCGACAGCCAAAGGAACACAACCGGTTTAGTCTCCGCTTGCACGGGTCTACCTTTGGATGCAGAAAGAGGAGCGTGACGGGGAGCCGATCCTCAACGGTAATGCTTTACTGCTTCTTGTGCATTGACAAGTAACGTCCTGAACCAGTGAAATGCTTCCGAGTTCGATAGCGCGAGGCAGGCTATAACTTTTATGTTGCCGGAGTGTTCGTCGACTGCGGAGAGAGGAGTTGTACGAATGCCGTGTCCGGTTTGCCCTAAGTGTCATGCGATCCAGTCCCGGCGTATCCGGCAAGAGGGTTTCCTGCAGCAGACGGTTCTGCGGCGACTAGGCTATTACCCCTGGGAGTGCCGGTTCTGTAAGGCTACTTTTACGGTGAAAGACCGCGGAGAGAGCCGCCGGAGCAAGCGTCAAGAGATGCCGGATAACGCCGCCGCGGGTTAGTCCGGTTGGAGGCGCAGGGTCTCCCCTTCACCGAGTACACGGACTTTAGCCTCGATGCCTAGCCGCCGCACCTCGGCCAGCAGGCGCTCGACCGGCTCCTCCATGGGTTCGCGGCCAAGACGAAAGGTGCCGAAGTGCATAGGGATCATCTGCCGGGCACCGCACTCAATAAAGGCGCGGACGGCCTCCTCGGGGCTGGTATGGACGCTGCGGTGCGTGTCGGGGAAGTAGGCTCCAATGGGCAGGAGAGCCACCTGAGGATGCAGGCGTTCGCCGATCTCTGTGAAGGCAGGGAAGTAGGCGGTGTCGCCCGAATGCCACACGCTGTGGCCCGCGCTGGCGAGACAGTACCCGCCGTAGCCACGGTGCGCATCGCGAAACATCCGCGCCCCCCAGTGCTTGCATGGCGTCATCGTGATGGTGATCCCCTGAACAGCGAGGCTATTCCACCATCTCATGCCGTGGACGCGGGAAAAGCCCATCGAAGCGACCAGGTCCTCCACACCTTGCGGAACGACGACTTCGGGCGCTGATCGGGTGTTATAGCCGCGTAGACGCCGCGTGGCCCGCACGACTGCTCGCAACGAGGCTTTGTCGAGGTGGTCCATATGGGCGTGGGTGAGCAGCACGAGATCGACAGGCGGCAGTTCGGCCACGCGCACCCCGGCACGGCGCTGGCGGCGGAGGACGACCAGGCGGGTGGAAAAGACGGGATCGATGAGCACGGTCTTGCCCGCGATTTGAAGCAGGAATGACGAGTGGCCTATGAAGGTGACACCAAGCTCTCCTGGCGCGACGCGCTCGACCGGCTGTGGGGTGCCGGTCAGCGGCTGGGCGTGGCTCTCATGGACGAGGCGGACGAGCTGTTCGAGCTTGCGTACGGCAAACGGACGGTGTTTCCAGATCCCGCGCTGGGGATTAACCTTGACCACGCGCCTCCTCCTCTTCGCTTATTCCTAGAATAGATGTTCGTCGGACAGCTTTCGCATCCAAGACGCGCGTCATGAGCCATCGACGAGGCTCATTCCGGCATCCTTCCATGTACGAGAGAATCTATGTCCACCGATCTTAATGCTCGTCACGCCAGCAGTCAGCAGCAGAAGATATGGAAGCACGTTTCGTTGCAGCCGTTGCATTCTTTGTGGGATCTGCAAGGCATGCCGGTCAGCCTGCTTGCCAAGAAGACCTTCAGCGCGGTGCTGGACGATAACTTGCTCGGCCGGGCGGCGGAGCTGGGGTACTATTTCCTGTTTGCGTTGTTCCCCACGCTGGTCTCGGCGAGTACCATTCTGGGGCTTGCGGCGAAGTCGGCTACGGACATCTATGTTAAGTTATTGCAGTATTTGGCGCTTGTGCTTCCGCCGTCGGCGTACGGCATCGTGCTTGAGACCTTTAACCAAACGACGGCGGCGAGCAGCAAAGGAAAGTTGACGTTTGGACTTGCCGCGGCACTGTGGGCAGCTTCTGTGGGATTTGGCGCCATTCAGGACTCGCTTAACACCGTCTATAAGGTGAAAGAAACCAGACCGTATTGGAAGGTCCGTGGTTCGGCCATCCTAATGACCGTGCTGCTGTCGTTCATTGTGACTATCCTGCTCGCGTCGTTGATGGGCGGCGACTTTCTCGCGCTACTGGCACGGCACCATCTTGTCCAAGCGCAGATGCTCTTTACGGCGGTGCTGACGGCGCGCATTCTGGGATGGATCGTGGCGGCACTGCTCCTGGCGCTGGTATTTTCGGTCATCTACTATTGGGGCCCGGACGTCGCGAACAAGAAGTGGCACTGGTTTACGCCCGGCGCTGCGGTGGGGATCGTCTGCTGGCTGATCTCGTCGACGGCGCTGCGAATCTATCTACACTTTTTCAATAGCTACTCTGTCACCTACGGCTCATTAGGTGCGGTTATCATCCTGCTGCTGTGGTTCTACATCACAGGCCTCATGCTACTGTTAGGCGCTGAGGTCAACAGCGAGATCGAGGCCTATGTAGCCGAGCAGCAGCTAAAGCGGCAGCCTGCAGGTTCTGCCGCGCAGGTCTCTGTTGGCGCGCCAACCTCAGCGAACGACGTCCGCGTGGCGCATCCGGCATAGCAGGAATGGCGGGGTACAATCGCCGCACGGCATGAATCTTTACGCGATCGTCCTCGTCTTTATCGTCCTTACGCTGCTTATCGTCTCGCTCGCCCGCTTCGGCAAGGTCAAGACAAAGGCTGACTACTTACTGGCAGGACGTTCGCTTTCAGCGTTTGTGCTGGTATTTACGCTGCTGTCGAGCTGGATTGGGTCGGGCTCGCTGCTAGGCGGGGCGGAGAACGCCTACCGGCACGGCTTTGCGGCACTGTGGCAGGGCGGCGGCGGCTGGGCAGGGCTGCTGCTGATCTACTTCATTGCGCCGCGCGCACGCAAGTTCGCCCAGTTCACAATTCCCGATCTGCTGGAGGCGCGCTACAACCAGGCGGCGCGGGTGCTTGGTGTCGTCGCCATCTTGTTTACTTACACTGCTGTGACGAGCTACCAGTTTGTCGGGGGCGGCGACATCCTGCACCTGATCTTCCCCTCCGCGATCACACCGGCTCTGGGCCAATACATACTCGCTGGATTCGTCATCGTCTTTACGGCTATCGCGGGCATGGCGTCGGTCGCGTATATGGATGTGGCCATAGGGTTGCTAGCTACGTTTACGATGTGCGCGGCGCTGCCGGTGTTGATCCATCGCGCGGGTGGATGGAGCGCGGTCCACGCTAGCCTCCCAGTGACCCACTTCCAGGTGCTGGGCGACCTGACGCTGGCTCAGGGTTTTGAGCTGTTTCTACCCACCTGCTTGCTGTTACTCGGCAATCAGTCGATGTACCAGAAGTTCTTCTCAGCCCGGTCGGAGAAGGACGCCTCGCGCGCGGTGGTCGGCTGGATCGTGGGAACGGTGGTGCTGGAGACGATTATTGTGGCTCTAGCGGTGACCGGGTCGAGTCTCTTTCCCTCAGGGGAGGTGCATGAACGGCCGCGTGAGATCCTTGCCTACCTGGGGCTGCATGGCTTTGGCGGTGTCAATGGGCTGACTGCGGCTTCGGCCTCCGGAGCGACCGATTGGCTGCTCCAACTGCTAGGCGCGCTACTGATGGGGGCCATCTTCGCCAAGATCATCTCAACGGCTAATAATTGGCTTTTTTCGCCTGCAACCAACCTGGTCAACGATGTGTACCTGCGTTACCTGGTGCCGGACGCCTCGAATAAAAAGATTCTGATCGTCAGCCGGCTGATGGTGGTGCTGCTTGGCTTGTGGGCGCTGTACCAGGCGCAGCATATTCAATCCGTGCTGAAGAAGAGCCTCTACGCCTACACGATCTACTCGGCCGCGCTGACGCCCGTGATCCTGGCGGCGTTCTTCTGGCGGCGGGCGACGGCACCGGCGGCAGTGGCCTCGATCGCGGCGGGCACGGTAGTGACGATCCTGTGGGACACGAGCTGGATCAAAGCGCATCTGCCTGCGCTGCTGGCTGAGCGCGACGCGATCTTTCCGGCTTTGGCGGCCTCGCTGATCTGCCTCGTTGCCGTTAGCTTGCTCACCGCGCCGCCTCGCGCCGAGCAGGTAACGCCATTCTTGGAGGGTTGAAGGCCGGGAGGGAATGCTGGGAAGATCAACAACGCGAGAACGCTTTTCCACCGACGTTTCGCTCTCCTGCCAGAACGAGACGCATCCAACGGCCATCGGCGGGCAGTTACCGCCTACACATCTAAGGAGAGCTTTATGGAAACGACTGTACTCACCCCCGGTTTAAGCAATCCCCTTTTCGCGGCATCGACGTTGGCGATGTCGGACGAACTCATGGTCGAACCCACGCTCGTCGCTACGTTGCCAATGCTCGAAGCCGCCAAGACGCCTCTCGATGATGACGAAGAAGATGAGGATGAGGACGACGACGACCTGGTGGACGACGACGAAGACGAGGATGACGACGAAGACCTCGAAGACGACGATCTGGACGAAGACGAGGACGATGAGGATGACGACCTTGAGGATGATGAAGACGAGGACGACGATGAGGAAGAAGAGGATGACGATCCCAAGCCTCTGCGGGTAAAGACCCGTAGCTAGGGAGGACGAGAGACGATCCGCACCGGGGGGTGCCAGTGCGGATCGTATTTCTCGTGCTGTTAGGCTTGTACTTGAAGTACATGAACCGCGATGAGCAGATCCGCGGATGGAAAGTTGGAAGCGATGAGTATTAAATTGGCTGCAAAGCCCGACGACGCGGCTGAGCCTAGAGGCGATCGTCTGCAGAAGATTTTGGCACAGGCGGGGATCGCCAGCCGGCGTAAGGCTGAAGAGATCATCCTGGCCGGACGGGTGGTCGTCAATGGGACCGTCGTAAACACGCTGGGGACGCGGCACGATGCGTCGCGCGACCACATCCGTGTGGACGGCAAGCTGTTGCAGGGGCCGGAGCAGCAACGCTATTACATGCTGAACAAGCCGCGCGGGTATGTAACGACGCTCGACGACCCGGAGAAGCGGCCGACAGTCATGCAGTTGATGGCTAAGCAGAAGTCGGGGCCGCATGGCGATGCCGTGCGCCTTTACCCTGTGGGTCGGCTGGATTACCTCAGCGAAGGCCTGCTGTTGATGACCAACGACGGCGCGCTGGCGAACTCGCTCTCGAAGGCGGCAGCAGGGGTCGAGAAGACCTATTTGGTAAAAGTCAGCGGACAACCTACGCCGGAGAGCATCGACCAACTGCGGCGAGGAATCATGATCGACCGGGGACGGCTGGACGAGGTTCGGTCAGGGCGGCGCGACCGGGTGATTACAGCGCCGGCGCAGGTGAAGCTGGCTCGGGGCGGGGACAATCCCTGGTACGAATTGACGCTGACAGAAGGACGTAATCGGCAGCTGCGTAAGATGTTTGAGGAGATCGGGCATCATGTGGAGAAAATCCGCCGCATCGGGTATGGAGCGCTGCGGCTCGATGTGCCACCGGGCGAGTTTCGCGAGCTGACACCGGGCGAGGTGATGGCGCTCGATCGCGCGGCGAAGGGCAAGAAAGTGGTGCCTAAGGCGAAGTTGCCGGAGTTCTCCCAGCTGAAGGCACCGGTCAAGAAGGCGAAGT
>CAXTUR010000143.1:0-8012 GCA_964247455.1 uncultured Acidobacteriaceae bacterium
TTGGAGGACGCCCTGCTTCACTTCATCGATGACGTTAATCCGCGGAAGGAAGCTGATGCCGAGACCGGCGACGATGAGCCGCTTCAAGAGTTCGCTCGAGTCGAGTTCCATGCCGATGCGGCGAGCGGTCTTGTTCTGGATAAAGAGATGGTCAATGAGCTCGCGACGGCGGCCTTCTTTGGGCACAAGAAACTCATATTTAGCGGCGTCGGAGAGCGTCGGGTTGACGACAGTGGTGAGGGGATGACCAGCGGGAACGACCAGTACGAGTCGATCCTCATGAATGATCTTGACATGCAGGCGTGGGTCGCGGACGGGAAAGGAGACGATGCCGAACTCGACTTCGCGGGCGAGAACGAGTTCTAGAGTGCGCGAACGCTCGGCGCGGACGATGTTGAGGGCCACACGGGGGTACTGCTTCTTGAACTTGCCGATCAGCACGGGCAGCACGTAGAGCGCGGTGGAGTCGTTCGCGCTGAGGGTGAGGCTGCCCCGGGGCATGCGCTCCATGTCCGCAAGGGCGAGGCGGATGTGTTTGAGCTGGGCTAAAGAATGTTCGGCGAAGGGCTCGAAGACTTTACCGGCGCCGGTCAGGGTGACTTTGCCGCCGCCGCGATCGAGGAGCCGGTGGCCGAGTGAGGCTTCCAGGGCGCGGATCTGCGCGGAGATGGATGGCTGGGTCACGTGGAGCTTTTCGGCAGCGCGCGAGAAGCTCTTCTGCCGCGCGACTTCGAGAAACGTGGTCAGCCAATCGAAGTTCATCGGTCCTCAAAGGAACAGGTCGCGGGAAAGAAGTTTAGGTGTGTCGGTAGCTTATCGTAGCCCAGAGCTTGGCGCGATGACTTTTTATCTATGGGAGCTATAAGGCGAACGCCGGGTTATTGCTTTGCACAGACCCGCCTCTCATAATCGCTCTACACCGTCTTCCAATTCCTACGATCTGCAATGTCAAGTCGATCCGTAGCAGCTGAGCTGTCGATTCTCTGCGTTTTTGCCGTCCGTGCAAAGCTAAACCGCGATCTTGCCCGCACCAGCACCTCCACTTAGAGTGCATCGGCAGCGGCACTACGACACGTTCCACGATGCCTTTCGGAGGATGTTTATGCTTGTTCGGTCAGTCGTTACAGGTTTTATGTTGCTGGGGACGCTCTTTGCGCTGGGCCGCTTTCTGCGCAGACGAATACGACATCAGTCTTCGGGACTGTCACAGATGCTTCGGGCGCGGCTGTTCCCGGAGTCAATGTAAGCATCCTGAACGCCGCGACTGGCGGAACGCTGCGCACGTCTACTGAGGGAAAGGGTGAGTTCTCCTTTGAGCAGGTGCAGCCTGGCACGTACACGGTAAAGGTCGTGGCGGCGGGGTTCTCCGAGCAGGACGAGAAGGTGGAGCTGCTGGTGTCGACCCCGGTCAAGCTGGCGTTCAAGCTGACGGCAGGCACTACGGACATTGTGAATGTCGAGACCAATCTGGCCGAGGTCAACACGGCAGACGGAACACTGGGCAAGGCGTTCAACAGCGCGCAGGTGCAGAACCTGCCATACCTAGCGAATAACGTGACATACCTGCTGTCGCTGCAGCCGGGCGTGCTCGCCTTGGATAGCGGAGCGCAAACGGGCGGCCTGAACACGGACACTCGCACCGGCATTGTGAACGGCGCGCGGCAGGACCAAAGCAACATAACCCTCGACGGCGTAGACAACAACGATCAAGTATTTGGCTATGCGTTCAACGGGGCGCTGCGTTCGACGCGCGACTCGGTCGAGGAGTTCCGGGTGACCACGACGAACGCCAACGCGGACGCGGGGCGAAGCTCCGGCGCGCAGGTCTCGCTGGTCACACGGAATGGGACGAACACTCTGCATGGCATCGCGTACGAGTACTACCGCGACCCCGCGACGACGGCAAACAACTGGTTCATCAAGCAGGCACAGCTGAGTTCCGGCGAGCCGAATGTAGCAGCAAAGGTGCTCCAGCATACCTACGGTGAGTCGCTGGGCCTTCCGTTGATGAAGGACAGGCTGTTCTTCTTCGGCGCGTATGAAGGTTTCAAGCAGGCCAGCAACGTGCCGGTGGGACGGTTGGTGCCGTCGGCGTTTGGCGGCGGTGGCCTGGTGACGGGGAACGTGACCTACGAGGCCTGCCCAACCTCCGCCCCCTGTACGGCCGGAACAACGTTCAAGACGCTTACGCCGGCGGACATCGCGCAGATGGACGGGCGCGCGGAAGATACGGTCTGCGCGACGACGACCTGCTACGCGCCGGCGACCAACGCGGCGGCCATCGCATACTTCAAGACGTTTCCCCTGGCGAATGCGCCGGGCGCGAGCGACTCCAAGAACGTGGGCAACTACAACTTCACGTCGCCTGCTCCGATTCACCAAATCACCAACATCGCGCGGATGGACTTCAAGCTCACAGCAAAGCAAAGTGTGTTTGTGCGCGGCAATCTCCAGAGCGACAACCAGGCGACTGCGCTGCAATTTCCCGGCCTTCCCCCGGCGTCGCAGACCTACGGCAACAGCAAGGGCGTAGCGGCGGGACATATTTGGAACCTCAACGACCGCATGACGAACAATGCCCGGTATGGTTTGATCCGCGTGGGGTACGCGTCGCGCGGCTCGGCAACGCAGCCGTATGTAAATTTCGGCGGGTTCGACACCATCACGGCCGCGACAACGAGCACGCTCTACCAGGTGATGACGAACAATTTATCGGACGACTTCACGTACGTGAAGGGACGGCACGTGATCCAGGGCGGCGCGAACCTTTACTTCATCTCGAACTCGCAGTATTTCGATTCGCCTTTGCTCTCGGTGGCGCAGGTAAGTCCGAATCTGCTGGCGACGGCGGCAATCGCGAACCAGGGCGGCTACCATGGCGGTTCACTCGATCCCGCCGTGTTCAACTGTCCAAACTGTGGGCGCGTGGCGGGTGACTTCACCAACTTCTACAACAACGCAATCATTGCAAATGTGGGAGCGATTGAGACGGCGCAGTCGGGAACGGAGCTGGCGGTAAAGGGCAACTCGCTGGTGCCGCTGGGTGCCGGGGTTGTGCCCTCGCATACCTTTCGCAACATCGAGCAGGAATACTACGTGCAGGATCAATGGAAGGCGACCAGCCGGCTGACGCTGACGGCGGGGCTCCGGTATGTCTATCTTGGAGTGCCGTATGAGAAAAACGGTCAACAGATCGCGCCGACGATTGCGCTCGACACGTTCCTCACAAAGCGGGCGAGCGCGGCGGCGGCAGGCACAGCGTACACGGACCGTGTGGCCTTCCGGGCGTCCGGTTCGCCGAACGGGCAGCCGAACTTCTGGACGCCGCAGAAGGGCAACTTCGCGCCCCGGGTGGCGTTTGCCTACGCGACGGCGGACAACCGGACGGCGATCCATGGAGGATTCGCGCTCGCCTTCGACCACTTCGGTGCGGGAATCATCGATTCATACCAATCCAATCCGCAGTCGCTGCTGTCGCTTTCGCAGATCAATCTGCAGACCTTCTCGACCATCGATTCCAATCCGCGGTTCACGGGGTACCACAACGTCCCGGCGATTGGAGGAGTGGGCGCTGCGCTGGCGCTTCCGTATGTACCCGACGATAACCCGTTTACCTTCGACTACAGCATCAACGACAAGCAGAAGACGCCCTATGGTGAGACCTTCAACCTGACGGTGCAGCATGAATTCCCGCACAATCTAGCGGTGACGGCGTCGTATGTAGGCCGGTTAGGACGACACCTGATCCAGAACGTAGATGTAGCCATGCCGACGAACCTCTACGATCCGGGCAGCGCGCAGACGTACTTTGCGGCGGCGACGGCGTACGACAAGATGGTGGACGCGGGCGTGGACCCCTCGACGGTGCCGGATTCAGGCTTCTTCCACAACGTCTTTCCCAACACTACGTTCGATATGCCGGCGTCCGCAAACAGTCCCGCGATCCACTACCAGGGCGCGCAGGCCTACTATGCGCAACTAGTGAGCAATCGCGGGAACGAGACGAACGCGCTTTACAACGCAGATACGGACCCGACGGCCTCGCCCAGTGGGCAGTCGAACCGGTTCTTCTACCCCCAGACGTCTTCCATCTTTGTGCAGTCCACTACCGGCACCAGCAGCTATCACGCCCTGCAGCTCTCGATGCGGCAGGCGCTGCGGTATGGGTTGGAGTACGACGTGAACTACACCTACGCGAAGTCGATGGATGAAGGCTCCGACCCCGAGCGCGTGGGCGGCGGCAGCAGCATCGTGCTGAACACATTCGGCCCGCACCAGTGGTATGGGGTGTCGGATTTCGACGTGCGGCACAACCTAACCGCGAACTACTCTGTGCCCATGCCGCTCGGCCGCGGAGGCCTGTTGCTCCGCGATCGGGGTGGGCTGGTCGACCGGCTGATCAGCGGCTTCCAGCTGAACGGCGTGGTGCACTACAGCACAGGGTTTCCGTTCAGCGCGGTCGCAGCGGGTAACTGGGGCACCAACTTCGCCGCGAACAGCAACCTGGTGCAGACAGGCCCCATTCCGACGGGCGGGCATCATTACGACGCAGCAAACCAGGTGGAGACGGCGCTGAAGGGGATCACGCCGGCGCAAGCCAAGGCAAATCTGCGGTTCGCCTACGTGGGCGAGTCGGGACAGCGCAACAACTTCCGCTCGGATGGCTACCTTTCGCTCGATGACGGTCTAACGAAGTTGTTCCGCATCTTTGGCGAGCGGCAGCTGCGGCTTTCGGCGGAGGTCTTCAACGTGCTGAATACTAACCGATTCGCGACGCCGCAGACGGACGGGACGAGCAGCAACTTCGGAACCTACCAGAACCGGCCGAACCAGGGAGCCATAGGTAGCCAGCCCGCGACGAGTTCGCTGCTGCTCCAGCCACGGCAGATGCAGTTTTCCGGCAAGTTCATCTTCTAAGCGGCGCGGGTTAAGGGTTGGTGTGGTGTGAAGACGATCACGAAGCGGATGTGTAGTGTGGCTTTGCTGGCGACGCTCCTGCCAATAGGACGGGCGCAGCTGCCACAGCCCGACGGTGGAGGGCTCGAGCGCGGCGTACTGCCGGCGCGCTGGATGTCGCAGGGCGCGAAGTGCTTGGAGACCCCCGCGTGGCAGGTACATGAGTACAACAAGGACTTCTTCCTGCTGCGACAGTCGCCGTGTACGGACTATGAGAAGCCGTTTCTGTTCCTGTTCTTCGGCAAGGAACGGGCTCTGCTGCTCGACACGGGGTCGCGCAACGGCGATCTTGTCCCCACGCTCCAGGCAACGGTTCATGCATGGCTGACCCGGAATGGAAGGACGAGCATCCCGCTCGTGGTGGCGCACACTCATCCCCACGAGGACCATACATGGGGCGACAAGGCCATTCAGGCCATGCGCGATCCAGCGATGCCGGTCATGTTTGTGCCTTCGGAGATCGAAGCGACCAAGCGGTTCTACGGCATCAAGGCGTGGCCGACGGAGATAGGACAGGTCGATCTGGGCGGGCGGATGCTGGACATGATCCCGATCCCAGGGCACTCCACGGTGAGCGTGGCGCTCTACGACCGGCGGACGGGAGTGCTGCTGGCCGGGGACAGCCTGTATGCGGGGCGGCTGTACGTGCGGGACTTCGCGGCGTTCCAGGCGAGCACTGAGCGGCTCATCGCCTTTACGGCGGGCAAGCCCATCGCGCATATCTTGGGCAACCATATTGAGCAGACGACAACCCCGTTTCTCGATTACCCGGTTGGAACGATGTATCAGCCGGAGGAGCATGAGTTGGCGCTGTCGCGGGGCTCGCTGCTGGAGTTGGAAGATGCGCTCGTATCACTGCATGGGACGCCTCGGCGGTTGGCGCTGCGGGATTTTTCCATTTGGCCGTCGGGACCGGGGTTTGAGGATACGGCGGAAAATGCCGCCTATGAGCAGCGAGTAAAGGACCAACGTGCGGCGATGTGGGACCAAACGCGGCCTTAGAGCTTTAGCTTGCAGGATTGAACTGTGTTGCGAATCGCGATTGTTGTGTTGGCGGCAGCAGGTTTGGCAGGGTGGAGTGCTGTCTGTGCGCGCGGCTGAGGATGCGTCGAAGCTGGAGTTCTATGCGGCACGGGTGAAGCCGATTCTCGATGCGAACTGCGCGCGGTGCCACGGCGGACTGAACCGGCGGGGCGGCTTGAACATGGCCACGCGCGAGTCGTTGCTCAAGGGCGGCCATAGCGGACCGGCCCTGGTGCCGAGCGATGCGGAGAAGTCGTTGCTGGTCAAGCTGATCCGGCACGAAGGACCGGCGGACGATCCCAAAGATATGCCGCCGAACAAACCGAAGCTGACGAATGGTGACATCCAGACGATTGAGGCATGGGTCAAAGCGGGAGCCGTGATGCCGCCCGATGTTCCGACAGGTGGATCGCACTGAGGCGCATCAGGCGATGATGTCGTGGATGACGTTACCGGCCACGTCCGTCAGCCTGAAGTCTCTGCCGGAGGAGCGGAAGGTCAGCTTGGTGTGATCGATGCCCATCAGGTAGAGGATCGTGGCGTGGATGTCGTGGACGTGGACGGGCTTGTCGGCGACCTTCCAGCCGAAGTCATCCGTCGCGCCATAGGTGATGCCGCCCTTGATGCCGCCGCCCGCGAGCCACATGGAAAAGCCATGCGGATTGTGGTCGCGTCCGGCGTGGGTACCCGCGCCGCCTAGCTCGACGACCGGGGTGCGGCCAAACTCCGACCCGCAGACAATGATGGTTTCGTCGAGGAGGCCGCGCGCTTTGAGGTCCTTGATCAGCGCGGCGAACGGCTGGTCGGAGTCCCTGGCTCTGGAGCGATGTGACTGGATGTCTTCGTGCGCGTCCCACGGGTCGCCCATGCCGTAGTAGACCTGCACCATACGAACGCCGCGCTCGATCAGGCGGGCGGCGGTCAGGCAGCCGCGGGCTGTCGAGCCTTCGCCGTACATCTTGATGACGGCCTCAGACTCCTTACGAACATCAAAGACATCGGGAGCTTCGGTTTGCATCCGGAAGGCGGTCTCCATGGAGCCGATCGTCGCTTCGAGTTGGGGATCGGCCTCGGCGAAGGCGGTACCTCCGTTTGCCTCGCCGCCGATCGCGTCCAGCTTCTTGACGAGGTCCAGCTCCTTACGCTGCTGGGCCATGTCGAAGCGGTCATTGTGGATGTCCGGGATCAGCTTGTATGGATCGAAGTCCTTCTTCTTGGTGTCGCTGGTGACATAGGTGGCCTGATTGACGGCCGGGAGAAAGCCCGCGCTCCAGAGCGGCGGCCCCACGGTAGTAGGCACTTGCGGACAAAGTACAACGAAGCCCGGGAGATTCTTGTTGACGGTGCCGAGACCATAGGTGAGCCACGATCCCATCGACGGACGGCCGATAACGTTGGCCCCAGTGTTCATCATGATGAGCGCGGGCTCATGGTTCGGGATTTCGGTAAAAACCGAGCGGACGACGCAGATATCGTCCGCGCAGGCACCCACGTTGGGGAAGAGCTCCGAGACTTCGAGGCCGCTCTTGCCATATTTGGAAAAGCTGAAGGGCGACTTCATTAGTGAGCCGGTTTTGCGTTCGTGCCCGAGATCGCCGCCGGGCATAGGCTGGCCGTGGTATTTGGCGAGCATCGGCTTGTTGTCGAAGCTGTCGATGTGGGATAGACCGCCGTTCATAAACAGGAAGATGACGTGCTTGGCTTTGGGCTTGAAGTTCGGGTCGCGCAGCATCCACGGATTGGTGGCGGCGGTGTCGGCCGCGACGGAGCCGGGTGCCTTGGCGTTGAGCGCTTCGGCCTGCGCGAGGGACTCGCCGATCATTCCGGCAAAGCTCATCATGGCGAATCCGCCGCCGATCTTGCGGAGGGCGTCGCGGCGGGTGACGGGTTTGGGTTTCTGGCAGGGCATCATAGACCTCTGAGAAATGATTTCAATCGAGGAACTGGAACTCGTTGGAGGAGAAGAGTACGCGGCAGTACTGCTTCCAAGCGGTGATGGGTTCCTGATCGACCATGTAGCCGGGCTTGTCGGG
>CAXTUR010000144.1:0-7864 GCA_964247455.1 uncultured Acidobacteriaceae bacterium
AGTTACAGGTTTTAGGGGGGGGTAATCCGCCGAACGCGACTCCGGTCAAGCGGGGGGTGATCCGCCGAACCAAGGGGGGGCGATCCGCCGTGGATAACCTTCCCTGTCCACACCCCCAAAGGGGGGGTGATCCGCCGAACGCGACTCGGGCTATGCGGGCGGAGGCATCCGAACTTGGACGCTTGTCTTTGGGATGGGCGGCTTCGACGGCAGCAAGGTGAGACCCCCTGGCACCTTTTCAATCCGAGCATCGGGGTAAACCGCCAACACCGAGCCAAGCGCCTTCATCAGCTCACGCTTGAAGTCCTTCGGGTCGCGATATTCCTGCCCAAACTGCTCCCGCAGATTGGCCCAGGACAGCTTTGCGCCATTCGGCCCGCGCACCCTATGCAGGCGGTGCGAGAGCCACGAGTATACGTCCAGGGCCAAAGCGGAATGCTTCAATGCCGCCAGCGCGCGCGGATCAAGGGGGACCGCATACTCGGCCAGTGATTCGTAAAACTCCCCCGTCAGCTCGATTACGCCCGGCCACAGGGCACGCTGCTTGTCGCTCTGGCTGGCCCATGCCGCGAACCGCTTAATGGGTTTGGTGTCGAGCGTTTCGAGACCCACTCCAAGGCTCATGCGACATGCTGCGAGCGCCCGGAGTTGCCGGTTGAAGTTGGCGTACTCCTCTCCACCGGTACTGATCCCTAGCCGAAGCAGGAACTCACGCGCCGAATGCCCGACCTCCACAGTCGGCGACTTCGTGCGCACTGCCTCGCTGCTGACATGCACCAGCGCCAAACGGGGACGCGTACCGTAGGGCAAAGGCTGCGGCTGCCACTCCTTGCCGTTCCAAAGCTTCCCCGCCTCAACCAGCAAGGAGACATTCCCGTTCATTCGCTCAAAGGTATTTCCGACCACTCGCCGCCTTGGCAGGCCGACCTGACACAAAACGGAGTGTAGGAAATCCGGTCGAGCCGGCGGCTCCATCGCAATCTCGCTTCCCAGCCGAATTAGGCGGGCCGCAGTAGGCGGAAGGATGCTGACTGCCTGTAGTTCGGAGTCGGTGTCTGACATAAACATCCTCAGCAGTCATGGCGTCATGACGCCACGCGTTTATGGCGTCATTGCGTTATGGGGGGCAGGCCATGCTCGGCAAACACCTTGGAAAGTCCGGTCAACGCCAAGGATTGAAGGCTCACGCCCTCGGCCACTGCGAGCTGATGAAGCCGTGCCCACTCCGCTCGTGGAACTCTGACAGTCAATGCGACCGTCTCTCCCTGCGCCCGCTTCCGCCCCGCTGTCTTGGGAACCGGTGCCTCCGGCGATGATGCTTGCGCACCACGGTTGCGAGTGAAGGCCGCTAGGCCGGTTGGCTTCGTCGTCATGCCATCTGCTCCTGTAACCACAACCATAAGGCGCGTATTTCTCCGGCCGCCTTGCCGTCCGTTTCGAACTCGGTAACGGCTCGGCCGCTCGCGACAGCTCGCGCAAAGGCGCGCCGATCAGTAATTTCCACGGGGGCAACCGACAGCTCGAAAGCGCCCAATGCGTCTCGCGTCTCTGCAATCTCAGGCGCCCTGAAAGGACAGGCGGAGAGGACGAATACCGCCTTGACGCCGGCCGCCTTCGCGATGCGCACGGCGCTCTCTACTGCCGCCAAATCGAACGCCGTAGGTCGGCATGGAATAGCGATTAGGTCCGCTGCGCGGGCGATGCTGGCGGCTGCGGGTGCCGCATGGGGCGCAGCATCGACGATCGCCAACCCCATCCCATCGCCACGGGCTGCATCGAGCACGCGCTTGAGGTCCGACACGTCTGCTGTCGCGACAACAGGCCCCTCCTCCTGCCTCGCTTCACCCCACACCGTCGCTGATTTCTGAGGGTCAGTGTCGATTAGGACGACTCCAAGCCCGGCCTCGTAAGCTGCCACAGCGGTATGGACAGCCAAGGTTGTCTTGCCCGCACCGCCCTTCTGACTGAGGAAAGCAATTACCTTCACAACGCCATGATTGCACAACGCCATGACGTATTCAAGCCGTGACGCCTTGGCGTCGTGACGTATTTGCGGCGTGGAGTAGCCTACGGACTTGCGTTGCTGACCACTGCTCCTTGCCAGTTGGCGTTCGCACCCCGCGTGCGTGCAGCTCCGCCGCGATGAGGCGAAGGCTGCTTGCGCCGTCCGCCTGCACCTGGCGCAGCACCGCGAACACGTCGGCCGCCCGGTCAGCCACAAGGCGGCTGCGAGCCTGTCGCGCTGCTGCGGCCATTGCTGCCGTCGCTGGGGTAGGGGAGGGATTGCCGAGACGCACGCCGCGCGCCTTGGCAACTGCCAAGGCGGCCCGCGTGCGCTGCGGCGGCGAGCTGCGGCCGATCGGCACGCTTGCCGCTCTCCACCTCCTGAAACTCCGCCACCAGCTCGCCGCCGGCCTGGGCGACGTGGGCGGCAACGGCCCGACGCTGCGCTTCAAGGCCAAGCCCGGATCGCCCCTGGCCATCGGTAGAGACCCGGAGATAGCTGACAAAACGGGGGCGGGGAGGGGTCACGGCCCGGAGTCTAGACGGGGTGTATCACTCTGGCAAACCGTCGTTTGACACAATGATACGTCCATCTGATTAGCTTGAAGCGGAGGCAGCCTCAACGGCCAAAATGCGTTTTATGGCTGATGCGGCACCTGCGCTTGGCTTTTTCCCACTTTGACAAAGACCTGCGCCATTCGTTGGCCCAGGATGTCTTCGCTAAAGGGCTTTTGCAGTCGCGGTGCAGTTTTAATCACAGGGGGGTCGCCATCTCCCGTGCCGTATCCTGTTACCAGCAAGAACGGGACCGATCGGTTAGCAAGTTCCTCAGCAACAGCAACCGTCTTCCGACCGTGGACATTCATATCGAGCAGGACGCCATCCAACGTATTTTCGTGAATAAATGACAAAGCTTCCTCAATGCTTCCTGCCAAAGCGACACTGCACCCTAAATCCTGCAGCATGTCTTCCAGCATCATGGCGACTATGACCTCATCCTCGACTACGAGGATAAATAAGCCAGCCAGACTCGTGACGGGTGCTTTAGTCATGTCAGCCAACGCGGTCGGAGGCCTGCTGTCGCCCTGCCCACGGGAATGTCAGTTCGCAGCGGACGCCTTTCTCCAGGTATTCCAGCCGAGCCTCGCCCCCTAGTTCTTGCTTTGTGCTGCGCTCAATCAGCTTCGTCCCGAACCCTTGCCGCGTGGGCGGTGTGACCATTGGACCGCCCGCCTCGCTCCAAAGGACGTGGAACCGCTGGGCAGCCCCTTCCCCAGTTTGATGCCAAGCTACTTGGAGCTGCCCGTTCGGCATGGACAGCGCACCGTACTTCAGCGCGTTGGTCGCCAGCTCATGCAGAACCATCATAAGCGCCACGCCGACTTGCGGAAGAACCATCAGCTTCGGCCCGGTCGCTACAATTCGAGACTCCTCACTCGTGCGATAAGGCGCCAAGATGTCGGAAACGATCTGCCCGACATCAGCGCCCACCCACTCCTTTTCGACCAGCAGATTGTGAGCCTGTGCCAAGGCATGTAGCCGTCCTGAGAACGTCTCTGTGAAATCTTCCAGCGACTCGCTTCCGCGTGTCGTCTGGTTCATGAGGGCTTGAACGGTCGCCAGCACGTTCTTGACGCGATGATTCATCTCGCCGACCAACATCTCCTGGTGAGCGGCGGCATGTTTGCGATCGGTGATATCCTCGACCGCCAGCAGAATCAGATCTTCCCGGCCGCCATCCCGCACAAGCTTTCTGGCATTAAGTAGCAGGCAGCGCCTGCTCAAATTGGCTGGCCCGATTAGAATTTCAAAGTCCTGGAACTGGTGATCCTTGGGAAGCACCTCTTCCATGACTTGGCGCAGTTCGGGAATATTCCACTCTCGCGCCCCCACCTCATACAGCGATCGGCCGATAACCCGCTCTGGTATCAACTCGAACAGTGTGTAGAAAGCTTGATTAGCCGATTGCACCCTCATTGCAGCGTCTAGGACGACCAAGCTTTGCCGGCCCGTCTGGACGATTGCCTCCGAGTAGATGCGGGCTTCGTTGACCGCCTCGGCTGCTCGCCGACGCTCGGTGATGTCGAAAAAAGTTATGACAAGACCCGCGATTCGGTTGTCTCTCGTGCGGTAAGGGAGGATGCGGCGGAGGAACCACTTGCCCTCGTCGCTATGGATTTCGACCTCGATCGGAATGAGCTTGTCCAGAACGGTGTCGGCATCACTGAGCAAATGGTCGTCAGCAAACTTGAGCGCGAAATGACTGACCGGCCGGCCGATGTCCAAGGAGACCAATTCAAGAAATTGCCTTGTGGCAGGCGAGAACCACTTGATCCGAAGTTCGGTGTCGAGAAAGACCGTCGCGATTTCACTACCAGACAGGAGGTTGGCCAAATCGTTGCTGGTATCGTCTAGCTCGCCGATCTTGTGCTGAAGCTGACTATTGACCGAGTGTAGCTCCTCATTAAACGATTGCAGTTCTTCCTTTGACGTCTCCAATTCTTCGTTTGTGGACTGAAGCTCCTCGTTCATCGAGGTTGCTTCTTCGTTGGCAGCCTTCATCTCCTCGTTGACACTCTCCAACTGCTCTATCGTGCCTTGTAACTCCGCGCGCGTCGATCGCAGCTCGCTTTCAAGAGCGGATGACGTTTCGCGCTGCCCCACGCTTTCCGTCTCCTGGCTGATGGGAGGCATCGACGCGGGAGTGCGTTGTTCCGGCTCGAACGTCACAAGCAGCATCCCCGATGTCTGCTGCGAGATGGGCAGCGGAGCGACAGTCACCAGGACGGGACGAAATGTGTCGCCTTGGCGGACCTGAGCGCTGAAACTGGTGTTCTGATTACCCGTGGCAACTTTTTGCAATGCCGCGCGGAGCTTTGTGAGAAGCCCGTCGCGCGCCATCGCAAGCAAGTCGCGTGTCGGCTCGCCGCTGGGATGTTTAAGATAGTCGGCCGTCTCGCCATGAAAGTAGACGACGCGGCCCTTTTGGTCGACCATCACCGACGCAGGGGCGTAGCGGTCCAGCAGTACCCGCTTGGCTGTCTCGGTGACTCGAATCGAAGGTGGCTCATGGGCAAAGGTGGCTTCGGCGCGGTCCGATGCTGGATGACCGCCGAGCAACGGGAAACTTACGATATCGTGCCGAGTAGGACCGATGCGACGGAAGATACGCCACTTTTTGGACACGGTATCGAATAGATCGTCGGCCCTGCCGATCGTCTCGGCGCTCCCGAGAAACAAACGACCGCCCTCCCGTAACGCGAAATGGAACAATGCTAACGCCCGCCGCTGCGCCTCCGGCTCGATGTAGATCAGCATGTTGCGGCAGGTGATGAGGTCCATTCTCGAGAATGGCGGCTCTCGCAGTAAGTCTTGCCGAGCAAAGACGACCTGATCGCGCAACGACCTTCTGATCTGGTACGATCCGTCGAGTTTCTCGAAAAACCGGCGGATGCGCTCGACTGGCAGCATCTCGACGCTGGCGCTAGGATACACGCCGGCGCGGGCGGCATTGAGGTTGTCGTCCAGGATGTCGGATGCAAACACCTTCAGGTCGAACCGCTTGTTGGCGGCCTCGGCGCGCTCAGTCAGCAGCATGGCGATTGAGTAAGCCTCCTCCCCTGTGGAGCAGGCAGGCACCCAGACCCGGATCGATGCGCCGTCCTCCCGGTCTGCAACCACCTGGGTGATGACAGCTTCGTCGAGCGTGTCCCACGCTTCGGCGTCGCGAAAAAAGCTGGTGACGTTGATCAGGAGGTCTCGAACCAAAGCCTGCACTTCGCCGGGGTCAGCCCGGAGGAGATCGACATAGCTGCCTAGGTCCGTCAGGCCCTTCAAACTCATCCGTCGATTGATGCGTCGCTGCATAGTGGCCGGCTTGTAGCTGCGGAACTCCTGGCCTGAATGGGCGCGCACCAATCCGAGTAGTTGGGTCAGCTGCGTCTGGTCACTCTCAGCAGGAGTGCCCAGCGTCTGGTAACTCTCAGGAGCGGCGACGTATTCGTGCTGGAACCAGCGAAGGAGCGTTTCCGGCATGATAGCCGGCGCCAGAACGTGATCGGCGAGACCGGCGCCGATCGCGCTCCGAGGCATTCCGTCGAACCGTGCGTGTACAGGGTCCTGAACCAAGATCAGGCCTCCGGCGGCCTTGATCTCCTTCAGCCCTTGCGTGCCGTTGGTTCCCGTTCCTGAAAGGACGATGGCGGCGGTTCGCTCCTCACGTTGTTTGGCAAGCGACGTGAACAGCACATCAACGGGATGCCGGCGTCCCCGTGGTTGGGTCGGTTCGATCAAACGCAGCGTATCGCCATCGAGCGTCAGGTCATGGTTAGGAGCAATCACGTAAACGTGATTTGGGGCGATGACCATGCCGTCCTCGATTTCGGCAACCGGCATGGGCGTATGGAGCGCCAGGATGGAGGCGAGCTGGCTCTCCTTGGTCGGGTCCAAATGAAGAACGATGACGAACGCCAAGCCGCTATCAGCCGGCGTCGCGTCAAAAAACTCGGTTAATGCCTCAATGCCACCTGCAGACGCGCCCAACCCGACAACGGGAATGCCATGCCTCTTAATCTGACGAGCGGCCTCACTTTCTAAGCCAGGTTCGGCGTCAAACTCGGATTGGTTGTCTTCGTTGGGCATGCCAATAGACGCCTCTGTTGATCTAGTCTGTCCTCAATGTGTCGTCTGGCCTAAAATCCGTAACCGTCAAACGCTTCTCTTTGGCTCGTGCGACAACCTCTATTCCGTTCGCGGCACGGTGCTCGCCGCCCGATTTTTCAGTGCGGCAATGAACTTGAGGCGGACAGCTTCAAACAGGCCATAAGGCAGGGAACCGTAGGCCGCGCTCTGTGTGTCGCCTGACTGCAACGGGCGCAGGTCTGGCCCGGGCCAGGTAAAGCGATTGGCCTCGGCAAGCACCACCCATGACCGCTCGTCATCCAGCTTTAGGCGGCGTTTGACGGCAGCGGGAATCTCGACGGCAAGCAGCGGATTGGACGGCGGCGTGTGCGAAATCGGCAGCACCGTCACCACTTGGCCGCCCGCCTCGTCGGCCGTGGTGAAGACGACGGCGCACGGCCTGTCCTTTACGCCCTCCTCTTGGCCGCGCGCGTGCTCTGACGCCCAAAGATAGCTGTAGCGGATAACCAAGCCGGAGATAGGGACGGGGAAGGCCACACGGCTACTGCTGCAACTCGTGGTCGAACGCCTTGGATGACTCCGGCGCGCGCGTCGCCTCCAAGGCGGCAATATCCGCCTCGGTGAAGTCGGAAAGGGTGAGCACCTGGCGGTCCCGCCGCTTAAGCCGCTGATACTCGTCGGCGGAGATCAGCACGGTGCGCTCGCGGCCATTGCGCGTGACCGCGATGGGCTGGGTCAGGGCTAGGTCCTGGTAGCGGCCGATATTCCGCTGGAACTCGCCGGCAGGAACTTTGAGCATTGGACTTGGCAGCTTTTCCATATGAGCTGCATTATCCATGAACCGCATGATGTCCGCAATTACGGCGTGGGTGGTGCGCCATGCCTCATGCGCTCGATGCTGCCCGCAAGCTCACGATGGATTTCCGCGCCGTCCACGACGCGCCCGGCGGCAACATCGGCCTCGGCCCGGTCAAGGGCGTCTATCCAGTTCTGCGGCGGCGGCCGGGTGTCGTCCATGACTGTGAAGGTAGGATCGTTCGCGGGACGCGAACAGCCTTGCCTTCATCGACCCAGCCCCAACCCCTGGCTGCGCCTCAACGTCTGCTCGCGCGCCATCTCCTGCCGCCGCTGCTCCCCCATCACCTCGCGGGCTACGCCCGCCCGCGGCAGCCCCGTTGCCCGCGAGGCCGTGGGCGCCCGCGCCGCCCCCCGGCACGCC
>CAXTUR010000145.1:0-7740 GCA_964247455.1 uncultured Acidobacteriaceae bacterium
TCCCTGCTGAATCCGCCACGCTCCCGCTCTTTGAGGCCATCTACGCGGACATCGGCGACGCGCAGTCCATCGAACGCAACCTCTCCTCCTTCTCCGCCCACGTCGTCAACGTCGACCGCATCTCCCGCCTCGCCACCCCCGGCTCCCTTGTCCTGCTCGACGAACTCGGCTCCGCCACCGACCCCGAAGAAGGCGCGGCCCTCGCCGTCGCCGTCGCGTCGCATTTCCTCGCGCTCGGCTCGTGGACCGCGATCACCACCCATCTCACTTCGCTCAAGGTCTACGCGTCCACGCGCCCGGGAGTGCTCAACGCCGCCGTCGGCTTCGATCAAGCCACGCTCTCGCCCACCTACGAGCTTCGCCTCGGCGTGCCGGGAGCCTCCGCCGGTCTCAACATCGCCGAGCGCCTCGGCATGAGCGCAAACATCATGGCCACTGCCCGCGCCCAGCTCACCACGCAGACTGCGGACATTGGCGCCTTCCTCGACCAACTCCACGACCAGCTCACCGCCGCGGTCGCCGAGCGCGAAGCTCTCCAGACCCGCGAGCGCGAACTGTCCCGGGAGCGCGCCCGCCTTGAAGTGGAAGGTCGTCAGGAGCAGAAAGCTCGCACCCGAGAGCTTGAAGGCAAGCTCCAGACCCTCATCGCCGATATCGAATCGCAGCTCCGCGACACTGTGAAAGCCATCGACGATAAGACCCTTTCGCAGAAGATCGCGCGCGACGCCGCCTCCAGAATGTCGCGAGCGAAGCGGGAGTATTCAGACCAGTTCAACTCAACCGTGGTCGCCCACAACACCCGCGCCGACAAATCCGATAAGCCCGGCTCACCACTTGCATCCAAAGCTCCGCCCGCCATCAAGCCCGGCGACCTCGTCTACCTGAAGTCGTTGAACCGCCAGACCCGCGTCGACCGGGTCCTCGATCCGGGACCAAACGCCAAGACGTTCGAGGTCTCCATCGGCCCGATGAAGATGCGCGTCGACCGTTCGGACATCGCGTCCGTCGAGCAGGTGAAAGCCGTCACGCCGCTCGAAGCCGCACGCCGCCGCGGGGGCGTCACCATTCAGACCTCCACCCCTACCGACAGCGACTTTATGCCGTCTGAGATCAACGTCATCGGCCGCAACGCGGAAGAGGCCGCGACCGAAGTCGAACGCTTCCTCGACCGCGCCTTCCTCGCCGGCCTGCCCCGCATCCGGGTCGTCCACGGCACGGGCATGGGCATCCTGCGCCGGACCCTCCGCGAACTCCTCCGCGCCCATCCGCACGTCGCCACCATTGCGGAGCCGGCCCAGAACCAAGGAGGCCAGGGCGCGACCGAGGTCGAGCTGCGTCAATAAAACTACGGTGCGCAGACCGCATACCACGACTGCTCCTCATGGCACGTCCATCCTGGCAAAAGCGCATCGGGACCCGGCATGGCGGAACGATCAATATGGTTGACCACCGCAAATCGGGAGGTGGCCCGCACCTGCTCCTGATCCTTCGGCGATTCCGTGAGGGCCTTCCGCAGCAGGACCCAGTCTTCAATCGCGTTTGGCGAGAGCGCTCCCGTCGCAAGACCTTCGCGCGCCCCCAACGGGATCACGGTGAGGTCGAGCCACGGCGTGTCATACAGTACAGCGTCGTTGTAGCGGAAATAGTTGACCACTCCCCATCGATACGGGTCGAAGGTCAAGCCCAGCCTCGCCGCTTCCACCATGCGTGGATCGCCCAACGCGATGCCCAGTTCCCCAACGTGAGTTGCCGGGCTGCGCTCGATCCGCGCCATCTCGTTGCCGACCAGGCGCAGGGAAGGGTCCGCGGTCCACAGCGTCGCCGCCGTTCCCACCAACGCCGCGAGAGCGAACGCAACCCGTGCCAACCCCCTGATCCGCATGAACGAAGACATAGCCAACAGGGAGCCGATCCATAGAAAGATCAGCAGTCGGTCTGCAAAGAAATGAGAGGCGTTGATGTCGTGCGGCAACAAGGGCTGGGCAAGGATGAGGGCCAGCGTGAATGGAAGCCACAGCCATCCCTTTCTCAGCTCACCATTGCGCCAGTCGCGGTTCGCCTGCCATAGCCCAAGCAAGAGCGACCCCGGAACTATGACGGTCAGCAGCACCCGGTAGATACGCTTGGTCCAGCTTGCGTCGTGAAAAAACTGGCTGAAGAAGACCAAGCCCTGCCCCTTTACATACATATGGCAATTTTCCAGTACTTGCCGAAGAAACGGAGTATGGTTCGGGATCATCTGTCGCGACACGTTCGCGATTGTAAACAACTTGACGTAGCCCAACGTCGTCAACGCCAGAACAAGGCAGATCGCGTCCACCTTTGTGGCTGCGCCCAGACGGCCTCTGCCGAAGAAGCGCACCGCCAGATCGATCGTGCAATAACCCAGAACAGCTAGCAACGGCACGGGATGCGCGAGCACCAGACCTAGACACAGGCCTACAAACAAGGCCTGCCGGCCCACTCCCGGTCGCCCGACAGCCCGCATCCATACGCCAAGCGTCCATAGCGCCAGCGACACGCCCAGGCAAAAGTTGACGAAGCCCATACCCAGTGGCCAGTTCAGCAGCAGCAGCGTGGCCATCAGGCTGGCCTGCTCCGCCGCCGGGCCCACCGCGCGCGCCAGGTACCGGAAGCCGTAGACGAACGTCACCATATAGCCGCAGATCACCAGCTTGTCGGCGAGGATCAGAGGTACAAAGCGCGACAGCCCAATCAGCAGATAGTAGTAGGCCGAGTACGGCGGCAGCAGATGCTTGATCCGGTAGAAGCGCCCGTACACCTCCGACCCATGTCCAAAGAGCGCCAGCATCACGTGCGCGTAGTACAGGTGCACTGGGCCATCCTGCATCGGGAAGACGGGCAGCGAAAGCACCCAACCCACGTACCCCGCGCAGATCAATCCCAGCACAATGTTCTCAAGCGTGAGTCCACGCCGTTCCACTTCAATCATAGGACTTGCCCTCAGCGTGCAGTACCGTCAGGGTAATTCAACCGCTACAGGCAAACCTCCGCATTCGTCTGCATCCCATTACGCAAGGAGCACACATGGCCACCAAACACTTCAGCTGCAAGGACGTCGGTTACGATTGTGAATGGCATCTGGAAGGATCGAGCGAAGAGCAGATGCTGCCGCAGATTGAAGAGCACGCGGCCGAGGTGCACAACCTGACGCACTTCAAAGACGAGGCCGTGGAGCACGTGCTCACAGCCATCCGCAAGAACGACGCACAGACAGCGTAGAATCGCCTTCTAAGGAATAATTCGCTGCGGCAGACGAAACACGATGCCCGCGCTGAAATGAATCAGACTCGACGCCGGGGGCTGCGTCGCGGCCGCTTGCACCGCAGCCGTGCTAATCGTGGTGAGAGAACTGTACCCCACCTCGATCGCCCGGATGTCGACATATTTCCCCACCTGATAGTCCAATCCCGCAAAGCCACCATACGTCGCTTTACTCTTGTAGACCGGATTGGTAGCAGCGCGTGATCCGCCCACTCCGCCCAGCACCTCCGCATAGGGCTTCAGCCGCGATCCAGGTGCGTTGTACTGTACCCGTCCTCCGATAAGGAACTCATTTAGATGCGCATTCGCACCCTTCTGGATGGTGCCCCGCAGATCGACTCCGGCAGCAACTGGTCCACTGTGCACCAGCTGATCGTAGGCGCCAACCTCAACCCCTGAGAACACCTGCGAAGTCGAGTTTGCCCCCAGGAAAGCGTAGATGCCGGGGTCCGGCGTTGAATTACTCACCCGGGCAAAGGCGGGTGCTCCGTAGATACCGATCTGCGCCTTCGCTCCACCCGCTACACAAACTACACCCACCACCAAGAGAACAGCACGCATCAGATTCCGAAAACCCATGGTTCCATCATAACCGCGCGGCGTTCAGTAATCTGTATACGGCGGCATCCCACAGACAACAAAAAGCCCCGCTGACGTAGCGGGGCTTTTCTGCATTTCTACCGGGAACTAACGCTTGCCCTTCTTCAGCTCCGGTTCAGCTTTGGCCTCATCCTCTTCGCTCTTGCGCGCCGACTCCACCTCTTCCTCATCCTCCGGCTCGTCGGAGTCCTCCTCTTCGTCCGCTTCCTCTTCGGAGCCAGCTTCCTTCAGGAGCGGCTTGGCATGCGTGAGCAAGATCTTGCCCGTTGCCTGCTCCTCTTTCAGCGACTCCGTCAGCAAGGCCGCGATCTCCTTCTGCCCAAGCGTCTTAGCGATCGCGATGGCGGCAGTATAGCCAGCGATCTCATAGTGCTCCACCCGCAGCGACGCGCTGATCAGCTGCACATCCTTGACCGCACCCTCTTCGTCGCTCTCAATCGCTTCTTTGCCCTCGGCGACTACGCCTTCCATGCCGTTGCAGTGCTGCCCAGTCGGCTTCTTTCCCAGCGTCTGGAAGACCTGCTTCAGCCGATCGACCTGCCCTTTAGTCTGATCCAAGTGCAACACGATAGCGGCCTTCAGCTCCGCATCGGAGCAGGCCTTGGCGACCTTCGGAAGAGCCTTCACCAACTGATTTTCGGCGCTGTAAAGATCCCGTAACTCTTCGAGAAATACGTCCTGCAAACTCATACACTCTCCTGGTGACGCTGTTGTCACAGCATAGGAGAGACAACCTCTCTCGCAAGTTGGCTCATAGGACCATATTTCTTCTGACGCTTCCGACAGCTTTATAGTCTTGCTAGGGGTGCCGCAACAGCCACACTGCGACGGCCCGGCATCGGCAGCCAGCCACGCTGCACGTGCGTACGATGCACCATTGCCTCGCCCACTGCTGTCTCCAACGCGCTCTCCCGGCCAATCGCAAGGCGCGGATGACGCTCCGCAATGATCCCGATGATCTCTTCCGCTTGCGACTCCGAGACCCACGGCAGCACACAGCGCGAACACCACTCGCCCTCCCGCGCGTAGAGACCCTCGATAGCTCCCCGGTCAGCCGGACCGTAGTGCAGCTCCGCCACACGCGCCCACGGCAGACGCAACATCCCCCGCTTATAACCTCCTAGATCGCCCGTGGCTTCAAGGCCCCAATCACCGATGCGCAATTCTGAGGTATGTGCCTTCAACCAACGTCGGCTCTCCGCACGGAAGATCATCTCCTGACTTCCACCGATACGTTCCAATGCGATCTTCGTGCGCCGCTCGTTCATGGTGTACGTTCCTATTCAGCATCTTCCGCGCCTAAAGAGAAGCGCGGTAAAGAACACATCCTATACAGAGAACCAAATACCTGTCCAGAAGTCACTCGCCCTGGTTCCGCCTGAGTACACTGAAGTACCAAAAAGACAAAGACCCAGCGTTGCGGCTGGGTCTTGCTCTTTACATAAGTTCTTGACCGATAGGAGATCAAATACGCATTGGCATCAGAATATAGCGATAGCGAACGTCCTCGTTGCCGTCCTCCGGCCGCATCTGCCCTGCCGACTGCGCGTCCTTGAACTCCATCCGCACCTCGCCCTGCGTTCCAATCGCCTTCAGAAAATCGATCAGGTATTGGCTGTTGAATCCAACCACCAGCGGATCGTAATTATAGGGCGTCTCGATAGTGTCCTCCGACTCGCCGCTGTCGGTCGAGGAAGAGGACAACTTCAGCTCATTCGACTCCAGCCGGATCTTGATCGCACCCGAGCGCTCGTCGGCAAACTGCGCCACGCGCTGGATCGAAGCCATCAACTCCTCCGAACGCACAATCACAAACTTGTTATTGTCCCGCGGCAACACGGCCTCATAATTCGGGAACTGCCCTGTCAGCTTACGGCTGGTCAGCACCCGGCCACCCACCTTGAAGAAAAGCGTCGACTCGTCGTCCGCAAACTCCATCGTCTCGGCGTCCGTCGAGCCCAGCAGCGAGTTCAGCTCCGCCAGCGCCTTCTTCGGGATCAGCGTCTTCTTCTCGCCCGAGATGCCGTCGAGGATTTCGCCCAGCTTCTCAATATGCGCCAGCCGGTGCCCATCCGTCGCCACCATGGCCATCGACTCGGCCTTCAACACCAGCAGTGCACCGTTCAACGTGTAGCGGCTCTCTTCGTTTGAGATCGAAAAGATCGTCTTCGCCACCATGTTCTTCAGCGCAGGGACGGCGATCTTTACCGCGCCACTCGCCGGCCACTCTGCCACCTGCGGAAAGTTCACCCGCGCCATGCCCACCATCTTCGTGTTCGAGCGGCCCGCGCGGATCTGTACCCAGTGGTTGTCCATCAGCTTGATCGAAATCTCGCCCTCGGGCAGCAGCTTGATGTAATCGAAGAGCTTGCGCGCCGGGATGGTGCAAGCCCCGGGCTTCTTTACCTTGGCCGCGCAGCTCGTCCGCAGCCCCTGGTCGAGATCGGTCGCGGTAATGGTCAAGGTCTCGCCCTGCGCCTCGAAGAGGAAGTTCGACAGGATCGGGATCGTCGTCTTGCGCTCAACCACGCTCTGCGCCGCTGTCAGTTCGCGCAGCAGCTCGGCCCGCGACACCGTGATCTCTAGGTTCCCCGTCGGTGCAGCCGTTGTCGCCATGTCCATCTCCTCGATCGCAGTCGCCACGTTCACTCTCCTTGTTTCCAAACTCAGGCACAAACGCGCTGGGGAGACTTTATCATCCCGCCGCGACTTCATCCACGTGTCGGGCCTGCGTTCGTGCGTATCTCCCGATTCTAGTGATCCATCCCCGCACCCGCACCAAATCCTTTGTGGGAAACAGGACAGGCATTGTGCACCGGGGGGGGCAAGAAGCTGTCATCCTGAGCAAGCGAAGCGAGTCGAAGGATCTGCGGCTTGCTGTCGGCATGCCCCGCGAATGCTCTTCCTAACTCTGTAAAGAGAAGAACAAATACTAGGAGTAGTACCCGTTGTCGTTGGAAATGTGGAATCCCGTCTTAACGTCCTCTAACCGTTCGGCTTAGCCTGCTGCTCCGATTTAGAAAACGCTCATCTTAAAAACCAATCCCGCGCATCCCGCTCCCAAACCAGCACTGAACGCCCGGCTTCTCCCGCTTCTCCACAATGCGCCGCTCAAGTTCGCTCGCGTGGAGACGACACTCTCCTGAAAACTAGACAACTCGCAGCGATGCAATCACTTAGCGATGGCCACTTCCCCACAGGGTAACGCGCCGCGCAAGGATAATCGGGACCACACAAAAGAATGCCGGCGAACATAGAGTTCGCCGGCGCATGACCTTTGCAGAGCTGGAGGACCTACCGTCGAGCCTGGATCACCTTGCCGCCCCCGCTGCCCCCCAGCTTGCGCCGCGCCCGCTTGGCCGCAATCTCGCGCATCTCGCGCCCGATGGATGTCTTGTTCATCACCGCCTGCGTGGCGATGCCGAACAGGTTCCCCACCGCCCAGTAGAGCGCCAGGCCCGACGCATAGTTCCAGGTGATGTACCCCGAGAACAGCGGCATCATGAACGCCATCATCTTCTGCTGCTGCGGGTCCACCCCCGGCGACGGCGTATAGAACTGCACCAGAAACTGGCTGAGCACCATAACGATGGGCAGAATGTGCCACGGGTCGGCAGACGAAAGGTCCGGCAGCCACGCCCAGTGTGCCTGCCGCAGCTCCACCACCTTGGGCAACATATAGAGGAAGGCAAAGAGCAGCGGCATCTGGATCAGCGTCGGGATGCAGCCGCCAAACATGTTCACGCCGTTATCCTTTTGCAGCTGCATGATCTCGGCGTTCATGTCGTTGCGTTTCGGGTCGGTCACCTTCAGGTTCTTGTACTTGGCCTTGATCGCGTCCATCTGCGGCTGGAT
>CAXTUR010000146.1:0-7727 GCA_964247455.1 uncultured Acidobacteriaceae bacterium
CCCGCCCAATTCAAACAAGCCGCCCAAGCCTACCTTGCCCAACACGGCTCCCTTACCGCCTCTGCTCGCTACGAAGCTCCCGGCGACATCTTCTGGGACGACGACCAGTACCGCGGCGACGCCTACCCCAGCTACGCCTGGGCCGTCTACGTAGCCGAAGTTGCCTTCGACACCCGCACCTACGCCGCCACCGTCACCGACTTCCACGCGCTGCAAGAGGTCGGCAAAGTCCTCCACCCCATCCTTGCGTCGGGCCAGATCGAGGGCGGCGTCGCCCAGGGCATCGGCTACGCCCTTTACGAAAAATGCGAGTACCGCAACGGCCGCATGCTCAACAACCAGATGACCAACTACATCATGCCCACCAGCATGGACCTTCCCCCCATCCACGTCCATTTTGAAGAGATCCCTTCGATCCACGGGGCCTTCGGCGCAAAAGGCATCGGGGAGCTCCCCATGGACGGCCCCGCCCCAGCCATCCTCAACGCCATCGAACACGCGACCGGGATCGCCTTCAACGCCATCCCGCTCCTCCCCGAAGACATCTTCGCCCGCATGACCGCCGCGCTCCACTCCGGCACCAAAGCCCTCGACCCCACCACTGACCGCGACACGCGCGTCGAGACATCACAAGCCCTTTCATGAACCTACATCGAATGCCGCTCATGTCCAATCTCACATAACGAGCTTCTCGGCATCCTTGCACTCTTTTCCCCGTGCAGTGCTTTTTCAATGAGCAGCGGTCACGTATGAGGCGATAAGAGCTTGCTTCTCCCTCCGGAACTCTTCGCATTTGTGTACATCGGTAATTCTGCGTGGCGATCACATATCTTCTGATGCTGGCTCAATGCGCTAGTACCCCGTAACAATCGTAAGGGTTAAAGGCCCGACAACGTCCGGCCCGGGCGCACGGCGAAGATACGGTCCGCAGCTCACAGCTGAACAAACAATCTGCTCTTGACCCATCTACGATGCCCTGCTACGCTCATCCCTCCCCGGCCAAAGTTGTTTGATTCCAAACCAGAGGCACGCATGTTCAACTCCTCCATCCTCGATCTCGCCATCGGTATGGCGTTCATCTACCTGCTTCTCTCCCTCATCGCTTCTACGATTCAAGAGGCCATCGCCTCTCTGCTCCAGACTCGTCCCGCCAATCTTGAACATGGCATCCGTTCGCTCTTCTCAGGCGGCACCCTCGCTGACGGCACGACTCCCTTGGTCGATTCCCTCTATCGGCACGGCCTGATCATGGGCTTGTACCGCGAGCACGTCGACGCGAACGGCAAAGTCAGTAAGAAGAGCAGTCCCTTTCGCGACCGGCTTCGCGCCATCTTCCGCGTTCACCGCAACCCGCTGATGAAGGACGTGACCGATCCCTACCTCCTCCCGGCTTACATTCCCGGCCGTACCTTCGCTATCGCCCTACTCGACATCCTCAAGGTTGAAGCCGCTGCTATTAAGTCGGCACCCAAACCTGCGCTCCCTACACCCGCAAACACTACGATGACCAGCCAAGCCGCTTCACCGGCCTCCCCGCCGAACGCTGTTCCTCCAGCTTCCGATCCTTTGAAGGACATCGGCGATTACCTGCAAACTCTTTGCGATTGGCAGAAGGTCACTGGCTCGCTTACCGGGTATGCCGCCGCCGAGGCGATGCTCTCGCTCCTCCGCGATGCCCAGGACATCGACAGCAAGATGCCGCCCATCGAGAAGTTCCGGTGTCACCTTGAGAACTGGTACAACGACTCCATGGACCGGGCGTCCGGCTGGTACAAGAAGTACACCCAGAACGTCCTGCTGGTAATCGGCCTGATTCTTGCAGTTGCATTCAATGTCGATTCGATCAACGTCGGCAAGACGCTTTGGTTCGACAAAGACGTACGCTCTAACCTCATCACCGCCGCCGGGAAGTACGTTGAGAAGAACACGCCCGGAGACGCGGCTTCCGAGACCGAAAACAAGACTGACCTCGACAAAGAGAAGCTCACCAAGCAGATGAGTACCACGGTGGCGGCATTCAACACGGTCAGCAGCGAATCTCTCCTTCCTGTAGGTTGGCATTACAAGAAAGAGATCTACGACGACTACAAACACAACCTGCTCCACCCCGGAGAATGGATCGTCAATCCTGTCCATTGGAACTGGAGAGGCATTCCCGATTGGAACTGGCCGCGCATCGTCAGCGGAACGGTCGGGTGGTGTATCACCGCGCTTGCCTTATCTCTCGGCGCTCCTTTCTGGTTCGACATCCTCAACAAGTTCATGATCGTCCGCAGCACCGTCAAACCCTCCGAGAAAAGCCGCACGGAAGCCTCGAAAGACGCCGCCTAGTATATTCACTGTCATCCTGAGTTAACCGCTGTCATCCTGAGCGAAGTGGATCGCGGTCTCATCGCGGTCCACGCAGTCGAAGGACCTGCGTTATGGGCTGAAACGGTGCCCCACGTCTCTCTCTCTGAGACGTGGGTGTCCGATACCATAGAGTCAATGTCCACCGGCACCTCGACAACCCAACTGATTCGGCCCGCCCGCTCCTTCCAGGGCTCCGTCACCCTTCCCGGGGACAAGTCCATCTCGCACCGCTACGCCATGCTGGCCGGTATCGCCGAGGGCACGACACGCCTCTCAAACTTCTCGACCGGAGCCGACCCGCACTCCTCCCTCGCCTGCATGGCCGCCCTTGGTGCAACCGTAGACACCGGCAACCCCGCCTTCATCGCCATCACCGGTACCGGCGGCGCCTTTACCGCCTCCGAAGCCCCGCTCGACTGCGGCAATTCCGGCTCCACCATGCGAATGCTCGCCGGCCTCATTGCCCCGCACCCTCACACCTACACCCTCACCGGCGACGCCTCGCTCACCCTCCGCCCCATGGAGCGCATCCGCAAACCGCTCTCGCAGATGGGCGCAAACATCACCCTTACCGACGGCCACGCCCCCGTGACGATCCATGGCGGCCCGCTCCGTGCCATCGACTTCCAGACGCCGATCCCGTCCGCGCAGGTCAAGACAGCCGTCCTCTTCGCCGGCCTCCAGGCCGAAGGCACCACCTCCCTCTCCGAAGCCATTCGCACCCGTGACCACACCGAGCAGGCCCTCCGCGCCTTTGGAGCCACCCTCACCCGCACCGGCGACAAGCTCTCCATTCTTGGCGGTCAGCAGCTCCACTCCATCGACGCCACCGTCCCCGGCGATCTCTCCTCAGCCGCCTTCTTCCTCTGCGCCGCGCTGCTCTTCCCGGACTCCAACCTGGTCCTCGACGCGCTCGGCATGAATCCCACCCGCTCCGCCCTGCTCGACGTCATAGCAGGGCTGGGAGGGCGTATCAGGGTCCTGAACGTCGAAGAGCAACATGGCGAACTTATCGGTACGATTCAGGTCAATCGCGGCCCTGGCGATCTCAAAGGCCTCGACATTACCGGTGCGCTCTCCGCCCAGCTGATCGACGAACTTCCCGTCCTCGCCGCCATCGCTCCCTACACGGCAGGGGGCATCCGCATCCGCGACGCCCGCGAACTCAGGGTGAAAGAGTCCGACCGCATTGAGCTTGTCGCCCGCAACCTGCGAGCTATGGGTGCCAAACTCACCGAGCACGAAGATGGACTCGATATCCCGGGCAACCAGCAGCTCCACGGCGCGACGATCGACAGTGGCGCCGATCACCGCATCGCCATGGCCTTCTCGATTGCCGCTCTTCGAGCGAACGGCGAAACGGAGATCCAGGGAGCCGAAGCAGCCGCTATCTCCTTCCCGGAGTTCTTCACCCACCTTGAAGCCCTCAGCCAACGCTAAGCACTCGCCTTTTGGTTGTGTGTCATTCCCGAAAGCGATGGGTGCCCCATCCTCAACGACGGCTTCATCGTCGTTAGGGTGGGGTCGCGAGATGGTCCATGGTCGATAAGCTTGTCCGCACCCGTTCTTCCCTCATCTTCGCCTGAGCCGGATACACCCGCAACAACTCCTCCATGGCCCGCTCCACGTCCGCCGCCTCAATCTCATCCAGACGATAGCCCGCCGGCACATCCTCCCGGTCATTTCCACGCAGAATCCGTACGTTCTCCACACCCAGCGGCATCCACTCCAACGGCTTCTGCCAGCTTGGTCCCAGCACCACCATCGGCACACCCGCTGCCCGCCCCACATGCATCGTTCCCGTATCAAGCGTCACCACGAGGTCACTCATCGCCAACACCGCCGCCAGTTGATTGACAGTAGTCCGCCCGGCCAGCGAAGCTCCGTGCCCGCCCGCCGCCGCGCGTATAGCCTCGACCGCGGCCGCATCCCCAGCCGTCCCGACATACACCACCGCACATCCCATCTCCTCCGCCGCCTCGATCACCCGCACCCACCGCTCTGTATGCCATCCCGTTTGCTGGCCCCCGCTGTTCTGCGTCACCACCGTCACCACCGTCTTGCCCCCGGGAGTCGCCTCCGCCAACATCCCCTCAGCCGCCTCCACGTCCGCCGCCAAAAAAAACACTCGCGGCCGCGTTACCTCAGCCTCGCACCCAATCAGCTCCGCCACCCGCAAATTGTTGGCGATCAGGGTCCGCCCCCAGTCGTACACCAGCGGCCGATGGTAGAGCCCGGGCTTCAACGTGTAACCACCCCGCCATCCATTTGCAGCCAGCACTCCCAGTAGTGAGATTCGCGTCCGTGGGTCCGAAGCCCCCGTCAGCACGCAATCCGGCACAATCCCCCGCCGCCGCAACTCGCCCCTCAGCTCCCGCACCGCCGCCGGCAGGTCCGTCAGCGGGTCCGGCGTCTCGATCAGATGGTCCGTAAAGGGCGAATTTCGCAGCACCTGCGCCCCCAGCGCCCGCGTAGCCACCGTAATTTCTACCTCTGGACGCGACCGCTTCACCGCCTCAAAAAACGGCGTCATGTGCACGCAGCATCCCAGTGGCAGCCGGTACTCCAGCACCAGCACCCGCCGCACTGGCTTCGACAGGCGACTCCCACGCAGCCATCCTTCCGCCCTCAAGAACGCGTTCGGCATCGTTCCATTCTACGGAGCCTCTGCTAGCATCACCCTTGCACACCACTATGAATGTCACCCAGGCCGTCTTCGGCGTCTACCATCACTTCGAACTCGCGCATCAGCTCCATCGCCGCGGCCACCTGCGGAAGCTCTTCTCCACCTGGCCCTGGGCGCGGCTTAAGCGCGAGGGCCTTCCTCGCGATCTCGTCGGCACCTTTCCCTTGATCCACACCGCGGATTATCTGCTTAACCGCACCCGCTTCTATCCAGCTTCGCTCTCTTCCAGGATGAACTCGTGGAACGCTCTGAGCTTCGATCGCTGGACGAACGCGCTGATCGGCCCGACCGATGCGTTGATCGCCATCTCCGGCGCGGGCCTGCTCACCGGACGCACCGTCCAGCAGCGCGGCGGCAAGTTTATCTGCGATCGCGGCTCTACGCATCAACGCTTCCAGGAGCAGGTCCTCGACGCGGAATACCGCCGCTGGGGCGCGCCGCTCCCTCTCCTCAAGCCCCACATCACCCTCCGCGAGGAAGCCCTCTATGCTCAGGCCGACGCCATCACCGTCCCCTCGACCGTCGCCAAACGCTCGTTTGTCACTATGGGTGTCGCGGCAGAGAAGGTCCACGTCATCCCCTATGGCGTCCGCCTCGACAAGTTCACCCGCACCACCCCGCCGCCAGATTCCGATGCCTCCTTTCAAGTCCTCTTCGCGGGACAGGTCAGTCTCCGCAAAGGCATCCCCTACCTCCTCGAAGCCTTCGCTAGTCTCAAGCACCCGCGCAAGCACCTCACCGTCGTCGGCTCCATCCAAGACGACATACGCAACCTGCTCAAAACCCTCTCCACGGAGCACGTCACGTTCACCGGCTCCATCCCGCAGACCGAATTAGCTGAGAAGATGAGCGCCAGCCACCTCCTCGTCCTTCCCAGCGTGGAAGAAGGCCTCGCCCTCGTTCAGGGTCAAGCCATGGCCTGCGGCTGCCCCGTCCTCACCACGGTCGCCACTGGCGCGGAAGACCTCTTTACCGACGGCGTCGAAGGCTTCATCGTCCCCGACCGCGACGTTGATGCCCTCACCGCCCGCCTCCAGCAGATCGCCGACGATCCTGCCCTACAACAGCGCCTCAGCGAAGCCGCCCTCCGCCGCGTGCAGCACCTCGGTGGTTGGGACACCTACGGCGAGGCTTGGGACATCTTGCTTCATGCCCTTACTGGCGTGCCTCGCAGTACAACCTAGCATGTGTAAGGGGGTTCACCGGCCCGCCCTATACAGCCTCGGGAAGCCGTATTCCCGAGGCGAACTATACATTTTCTGCGATCTTGGACTACAAGCATAGGCGCTTTTTACCAGGCTCGAAGCGTCCACACTCGACCTTGGCAATCGTTGCAGGCTGGCAACAATCCACTGCGCTCACCACGACCTCAAGATACGACCGCATCGTAGGCCAATGGTTTGTGCTCAACACCAGCAGCCCGAACAGCCTTTTGTCGAGTTCGTGCTGCTGGTATTCGATGTTTTTGTCTGACGTCACGAACACCTGGCAGCCAGATCGCTCTACCAGGCCAAGCAGAACACCGTTTTGCGCCCCCGCCCAACCCGCTCGCAACACAGTGGTGACCTCATGCCTTTTAAGACTTTGCGCTAACTGACGAGGAACACTCTCGTCAAGAAGTACCTTCATCTCGCCAGTACCCGCTCGCGCTCGTCACGAAATGCCAAGAGAGCGCGAACGCCTGCCGCCCCGCGAGGCACACCGGGAAAGCTATCCAACGTCTCTCGAATGGCCATATCGAGCGTCATCCCACGATCCATGTAGTCGTCTATATGATCCACTACCGTATCTGCGGGCAATCGCGTGCCTCGAAACACTGGCGTACCGCTCATCTTACCTGGCACCACCTCTATCAAGTCGCATCCTGTCCAGTTCATCACAACCCTCTCCATGAAAGTTCCTTTATCTGCCTACCTACATCTTGTACTGCCCCATGTCGTCGTCGTTCAAGTTCTCCAGCCACTGCCGTAGATCGTCCGTGTTCACGCTGGACGACGCGTCCGCCGACTGCCGCGCGTGCATCAGCACCTCGCGGTGCACATAGATCGGACAATCACAGCGTAGCGCCAGAGCGATCGCATCGGATGGCCGCGCGTCAAGGGCGATCACTTCCCCGCCCTGCTCCATCCAGATCAGCGCGAAGAAGGTGTCCTCACGCAGCTCCGACACCACCACCCGCCGCACCTCGGCGTTCAGCCCCCGAGCCAGGTTGCGGAGCAGATCGTGGGTCATCGGGCGCGGGGTAGTGTTCTTTTCCAGTTCGAGCGCAATGGCGTTCGCCTCGAAGACGCCGACCCAGATCGGCAGGATTAGGTCGCTGGCAACGTCCTTCAGCACGACAATGGGCATATTCGTCACCGGGTCCATCATCAGCCCGCGAATCTGCACCTCGACCTCGGCCGGTACTTCCAGGTTGACGCGCCGCATCACGCTACCGCCTCGCCAAGAAGGCTGTTGGGGAAGGTCTGCGTGATCCGCACCTTCTGATAGCTCCCCAGCGCGGGAAGGATGAGCTGCGAAGTCGTAAAGTTCACGGTCTTGTTCTGCGAGCTGCGCCCCACCACCTGCCCCCGCGCCTTGTTGTGGCTCTCCACCATCAGCTCCATCGTCTCGCCCAGGTGCCGCCCATAGTTGACGCGCTGAATCTCGCGCTGCCGGTCGAGCAGCACCTGCAGCCGCGACGACTTGA
>CAXTUR010000147.1:0-594 GCA_964247455.1 uncultured Acidobacteriaceae bacterium
CCCGCATGCCGATCCGCCGCGCGTCCTTGTCCTCGTACAGTCGCCGCGTCAGCGACGACATCAGCAGGTTCGACTCCGTCTCGTTGTCGTATACGACCCGCAGCCGCGCATCCGCCTTCCCGCTCCGCCTGTGCTCGTCACGCACGTCGGCCACGATCAGCAGCTGCCCCTTGAGCACGAAGAACTCGCCGCGCTCCACCTTCTCCTGATGGAAGGGCTGGGGACGGCGGCTGCCCTCGTCCAGGCTGCGCCGCACCGCCTCGAACGCCGCGCGGAACCGGTCGAAGTCGGAGCACGGCCGCCGCTCGGCCACCATGTCCGGCTCCGCCTTCGGCTTCAGCGACTCCCGGACGTCGAAGATCCCATCACCCCCGGACAGCAGCGGATCGTCCAGACCGGCCTCGACACGGGCCTCGCCGAACACTAGGCCCATCCCGTCCGCGTCACGTAACCCGGCAAGCTCCCGCCTCGAAGCGCGGAGACCGGCGAGCTCGTTGGCCAGCATGCGCTCCCTCACGGAACGACCCTTGGCCGATATCGGCTCCGCACCGGTCTCGCGTACGAACGCCTCGATGCGGGACAGCACTTCGGCTG
>CAXTUR010000147.1:604-7673 GCA_964247455.1 uncultured Acidobacteriaceae bacterium
CTGCCCGTTCGAGCAGTGGCGTCCGCTCCGCCCGCAACCGGTCGTCTGGCGTCGCCAGAAGCGGATCGTTGAGGTAGTCGACCTCAGACACCTGCGTTCGCCCCTGCGGCGTCTGCCCCGGCCATGTCGGCGCGGCGCTGGCGCGCGAGCCGCCGCAGGAATGCCAGCGCGTCCGCAAGCCGCACCTCACGTCCGTTCGGTGAGTTCAGGTTCGGCTCGCGTCCTTCACGACCGATGAACTCCCTGATGCGCGGCATGAGCTTCTCGGCCTCCTCCTGCGTCATGCCGACCCTCATCGCGCGGACCTCACCGTGCAGCTTGCGCAGCACCTCCTCGTCCAGAGCCTTCGACAGCAGCTCGTAGGCGTCGCCGAAGTCCCGGCGGCTGCCCAGGAGGTCAACGTTGAGATCGCGGACGTCCACGAACCGACGAGCCTTGGCGACGAACTGGTCGCCGGCCGTTGCGGTCGCCTCGCTGCCGCCCGCTCCGGTACCGCCAACTGCGCCGTCACTCAAGAGATCAGACTGCACCTCGGCGAAACCGCCATGCACCTGCACAGCGTCGGGCTGATCGCGCACGGCCTTGCCGAGCTCGGACCGGATGCCGAATAGCGTCGTTGCGTCCGTCACCTGCTCCTCTGAAAAGCCGGGGTAACGCCGGCGGATGACGTCCGTGACTACCATGTCGTGGATCACGTCCGCATGGTGCGCATCAGGGTTGAGCATCACCGTGACCGTGCGAGGATCTGACTGCACGTCGGCGAACAGGTCGGTGAAGTCGTCCTCGATCGCGCGCACAGCCGCGCCGTCCATAGCGGGAAGCCCCACGACCTCAATCTCGCCCGCGTTCGTCACCGGGCTCGGTTTGGACTTGGCCGCGCTGCCGTCGAACTCGTCCGCCCCCTTCACGGTTCGGAACCTGAAGATTGGGGCCATCACCTGCTCCATGAGCAGCGACACTGAAATGGCCTTCAGCATGTCGTTGACGGCTCGACTGACTGTCTCATCGCTGGCGAACGGCCGGGACACGAGGTTTGTGAACCGCGCTACCAGCTTGCCCGGTGCGTCCCGCGTCGCTCGGCCGATAATCTGCACCACCTCGGTCAGCGAGCCACGATAGCCAACCGTCAACACGTGCTCGCACCAGATCCAGTCGAAGCCCTCCTTGGCCATGCCAAGCGCGATGATTACGTCGACGTCCTCGCGTTTGCGCACCGCCCGCAGGGACGCCATCACACGATCTCGCTTTGGGCCCTCCTCGACCAAGTTTGCCACCCTCAACGTGCGGCGACCGGACTTCACTAGGTCGAAGCCCGTCCGCGGGTCTTGGCCTTTCGGCTCGCCCAGCGAGGACACGATAGCGTCGACCGCGAACATCTTGTCGACGCCGGCCTCGGATGAGCCAACGTGCGGAATGTGCACGATGGTCTTCAACGCCGGGTCGAGTGCCTCGCCGATCGCGTCAAGGTACTTGCCGGCATAGAACCGGAAACCGATGCGCAGCTCCTTCAGATACTCGTAGCCGTTCAGCTGCTCGTAGTAGGTGTAGACCACTCGCCGGAACCGAGCCTCGTCCTCCGGGTGCAGGATCGCCAGGCCGTCGCCGCGGAAGTACGATCCGGTCATCGCCAGCACGTGGGCGCTGCCGCGGTCTATCAGCGCCCGGATCAGGTTGCCGAGGCGGCTGTCCTCGTCCACCGCCGCGTGGTGCAACTCGTCGACGCACACCAGGCAGCGGTCGAACGGCTCGAGCCCAGCCCGGTCGAACGCGAACCGCAGCGTCGCATGCGTGCAAACCGCCAAGGTCTCCGTTCCGGACGAGAGGAACTCGACCAGCTCGCGCACCTTCGAGCCGGTCTCGGAGCCGACGCCGCACAGGTCGCGGTCGAGCTTCCAATCGGCGAAGAACCCGCCCGCCTTCAGCGGTGTATCGCGGAACGACCCCCCAATGGACCGCTCGGGCACGGCTACGATTACCTTGCGCAGGCCTTGGTTCGTGACTTTGTCCAGGCCAACATACATTGCGGCGCGGGACTTGCCCGACGCCGGCGGCGACTTGACCAGGATGTAGGGTGCGTCGCGCTCATCCCAAACACGCCGCTGCATCGTCCGCATCCCGAGCGCGTCGGTTTGCTTGGACGACCCGTCGGCGGCGTAGCGCAGGGTGGTGTCGGCAAGGCCGCTCATCGCGCTTCCTTTTTTGTGACGGCCTGCTCGTAGAGCTGTAGCAGGTGCTCGATGCGATCGGCATCCGAACGATATCGGCGCGATCCAAAGATCGTCTCCATCGTCTCGTCCAGCTCTTCATGGGCGCGGCGGAGGTTGGATGACATCGTCTTCGGCGCGTACAAGTCGCCGAGGGTACGGCCGAATCCAGCCTCCTTGCGGGCGCGATCAATCTCCCACCAATGTTCCTCGAGGTCAGTCTTGCGCTGCTCAGACAGTTTCGGCAGGGGAAAGGTGTTCCACACCAGCTGGTTGGAATAGGAAGGATCCTCTTTGAATCTTCCGCCTACAGTCTCGAGCCAAAGTCTATGCAATCGAGAAGATAAAACTGCTGCTTGCCAAATCGCGCCATCGAAGAGTCCGTAAATCTTGTTGTTAATAATATTCTGCCAATCCATGGCTGCGACAGGAAGCCAGCCCCGATCTTCTGATGTGATCGCAGGCACCATAATCGTGTGCAAGGTTGCGGTGCCTGGACGCTGGACGAAGCGATAGGGTTGATCAGCGAAAATTGCTGTACTCGCGCTTCCTTTAAGGCGCATCTCCGAAACGCGTCTAAATCGAGCCGCCAACTCTGGGATCCGCCGGGCCTCCGCGTAGTCTTTATCATCCACCCACAGGCACCACCGTTCGATGCCTTTCATTAACTCTTGCGAGCCATAAATCCGGCGGATGAAGCGTTCGGCTTCCGGATGCGCCTGTAACAATGCGTCGCGCTCGTCACCGTCTAAAAGCAGGTGACCACCATCTCGCGGCATATTGCCAAACACTAGGGGTTGCACATCCACCGAAAGGGGGGCGCTCCTCTTCTCCACAATCGTAGTCACCCCAGGCGCGAGGTAGGGACCGATAACTTCCACCTCACGCACCGTATCGCCATCAAACAGGCGCTTCGGCACGTTGCTTGATGGCCCCATGCCGACAATAACACAGGTCACGCCCGCATTGCGGGCGGCAAGATTCGACCATTTAAATGAACGATAAGCGAAGTATATTTCAAGTCTATCTAAAAGATAGGGCCACAGCATTCCCACTGATTCGCCCTGTACAATTGAATTAGTGGAGACGAAAGCAAATGGAGAGCCTGTTAAGTGTGCATAATCTGCAGCTTTGAAAAACCAAAGTCCCACATAGTCCAGGCGCCCAACATTTGGGACCCGCCCTTTGAATACATGGTCCATGTCGTATTTCTGCGTGTCAGACTGCCACATTGCTCCTTTGAACTGCGGGTTTCCGACAACGACAGTTTCGCGCCCCGCCTCCGGAGGACACACCTTCGACCAATCGATCCGGGCAGCATTGTCACACGTAATCCGCCCCGCCTGGTTTAGCGGCAGGAACTTCCGAGTCTGGCCCAGGTCAGCCTCGGCCAGCTTGTCCATCTGATACTGCGCGATCCACAACCCGATCCGGGCCGCCTGGCAGGCGAAATCGTCGATCTCGATCCCATAGAACGCATCGAGCCGGACCACCTCGTGCGGCAACTCGCCGAGATGCCGGAAGGCGAGGCGCTCGAACTCGCGCAGGGCCTTGTAGGCTAGAATCAGGAAGTTGCCCGAGCCGCAGGCCGGATCGAACACCCGCACGGCTGCAAGCCGCTTCAGGAACGCCCGCAGCTTAGGCTTGTTGCTTTTCGCCTGTTCCAGCTCGGCAGTCAGGTCGTCCAGCAGAATCGGCCGCAGTACCTTCATGATGTTGGCGGCCGAGGTGTAGTGCATCCCGAGCTCGCCGCGCTTGGCCGGGTCGACCACGGCCTGCAGCATCGACCCGAAAATGTCCGGGTTGATCAGCCGCCAGTCGAGCCGGGCGCAATCGAGCAGGTGCCGCCGGCATCGCCCGTCCAGCGATGGCACGGGCAACGGGTCGCGGAATAGGTCGCCGTTAACGTAGGGCAACCGCGACCATCCCCGGGCCGGCCGCGGCTTCGCCGTCTGCGGTTCAAGGTCCATGTGTGCGAACGCCCCCGCAAGGAAGTCCTGCAGGTCGCCACCGTCGGCCCTGGTCGACCGCTCCACCGCCGTTTGAAAGGCGTCTTTTTCGAAGATGCCGACGTCGTCGGAGAACAGGCAGAACATGACGCGCGCCATGAACACGTTGAGTGCATGGCGGTCCGCTTCGCCCTTCCATCTTGGGTTCGCGTCGCGCACCGCGTCGAATAGGCGCGACAGATGCTTGGTGGCGCGGATGTCGGCCAGCCGTTCCGGGTCCGGCACGTGGCGCTCGTGGCCGCCCAGTGGAAAAATGATGTCGGCCTCATAGGCGAGGGCGTCCAGACTGAGCCGCTGCTCGTCCCCGACCTTCGTGTCTCGGATCGCGATCGCGTCCCCGTCATAGGCGATGACGATGCGGGTGCGCTTGGCCTTCGGCTTGGCCTCCTCCTCCGCCCGCATCGCCTCGATCGAAGGGACCGTCGCGCCCTTGTCCACAAGCGCGAAGCGAAGCATCCGCGTCCATGCAAACGAGCCGCTACCGGTCGCCTCAGCCCGGAGCTTCGTGATGGTCGCGCGCGGCGCACCCACGGCATCCATCAGTTCGAGCCCGAACCCGCCTCGGTCCGGTCGTCTCGCCACCAGCGCCTCGACGTTGTCATAGATCTCGGTCGGACTCAGCATGCAGCCGTTCTATCATCCCGTGAGAGCCCGCGGACCAACGGCAGCATGTCGTTACAGCGTGCGGCCGCGAAGGTTCCGGACGGCTTCTTCTCACGGAAGAGCAGAATGTTGGCCGGTGGGGCACTCGGGGTTGGCACCTCCCGCACGGGAGCGCCGACGCCGGCATTGAGGTTCAGTTCGTCGCGGTTCTGCACGATCCACCCGGCCGCCCTGAGCATCGCATAAATTTGGGTGCGGGCGCGCGCTTTGGGAGTCATGGCGCGGCGACCAGGGCGGCCAGATCGTCTGTGCGCCGGACGAAGCGGATCGGCGTGCCGGGCAGGCGGATGAAGCCCTCGCGCGCATAGAACGACGCGGCGCTCTCGTCCTTGGCGTCGAGCATCATGGCAAACGATGCGATCTCGCTGCGAACCGCGCGGGTGATCGCGTCCACCAACAACATCCGGCCGAGCCCGATCCCGCGGGCCGACAGGTCCGTTGCGAGACGGCCGAGAAGGGTGGCGGGCAGGCGAGGGTAGCGGGGCAGCTTCTTCGCGAGTGCCGCCGGAACGTCCGTCAGCTCGATGGACGTGGCGGACAGCGTGTAGAACCCGAGCACCTTTGCGCCGTCGGCGGTGGCCACGAACGGCGCGGCCACGCGGCGCCTTGCATCCTGGCCGGCCTGTTCCCGCAGGTAGCGGTCGAGAGCTGGCACGCCGCACGAGAACGTGCCGCGGTTGTGGTCTGTGCCCAGCGGCTGGATGCGGATGGCTCCGAGATCCAATGCCGCTTCAGCCGCCCATTGCGGCCCGGTGGCGCTGGACGCTGTCCCGCAGGCGATCGTTGACCGGCGGCGGATCAAGCAGGGCGTCAACGAAGGCCCGGCTCTGGGCAGCGCTCAGCACCATCACATCGTGAGCCTCCACGGTGCGCTTGGCCGCGTCCTGCACGCTGCTGACCACGTAATCGGTGACGCTGCGACCTTCGAGCTCGGCAGCGCGATGGATCAATGCCTTCTGGTCAGCCGTGATGCGGGCTTCGAGGCGTTCGCCTCGCGTGCGATCGACCGGCTTTCTAGCGGTAATTACCATCAGAAACCTCCTCCTGAGCTGTACGGCCAAATGCCGGTCTTATCAAGACTGTCTTTTCGATCTGCCCTAATCGACGAGTTTCCACGTGGCAGTTGCAGAAGGGCAACCCGCGGCGCGGTCAGTCTCCCACCGAGATCACGCGCGTTGCTGCCCAGCTGCTCATGTCCACTCGAAGTAGCTGAATGGGTAAGGTGATGCGCGTTGCGCCAGTGCCGCCGTGTCCGCTTCGGAGCATGCTGGGTAAGCAGCTAATGTCCGAGATGCGGCGTAAACCGGCCACCCGGAACCTGAAACACTATGGCCAATAGTGTTTCAGAGGTGCGCCGCGGCGCCAAGGCAGGCGAGGCCCCTGCCCCGCCCCGGATGGCCGGCGATCCAGCAAACGCCGATGGTCAGGCCGTGAGCCGCTGATCCTGCTGGACTGCCGCAGGACATCTGTGAAACAAGAGTCGTGGGATCACTCGATCCAGCCTGTCCGGAGGCCGCTCATGACCGTCATCAACACCCGCATCACCGTCAGCCCAGACGGGGCCATCTCCACCGCCATCCCCTTGCCCGCTGGCGAGCACACGGCGACGATCGCACTTGGCGAGGCCCCGCTGCGCCGTCCGGGAAAGCCCTTCACCATGACGGACTACCCGGTCCATGACGGGCCTTGGGACGACAGCATCTCGCTCCGCCGTGAGGACATGTATGGCGACGATGGCCGCTAGCCCGGCGTTCGTCGACACCAACGTTCTCGTCTACTCCAGCCAAAAGCAATCGGCCTTTCATGCCCGGGCCACAGCGACCTTGGACCAAGCCCGGCAGCAACGGCAAGAGCTCTGGATCAGCCGCCAGATCCTGCGCGAATACCTCGCCACAGTCACGCGCCCTCAACGCGACGTGCCGCCGCTTGCTGTCGCAGACGCGCTCACGGACGTCGACCGGTTCGAGCGCGACTACAACATCGCCGAGGATGGGCCGGAGGTGTTCAGCGAGTTGTGTCACCTGCTCGCTCGCATCCCAGTCGGCGGCAAGCAGGTGCACGACGCCAATATCGCCGCCACCATGCTCGCCCATGGCATCACCCGCCTGCTCACCTTCAACGACGCCGACTTCCGCCGCTTCGGCACCTTGATCGAGGTCGTCGTGCCATGATGTCGATCCACGACCAGCAGGG
>CAXTUR010000148.1:0-7621 GCA_964247455.1 uncultured Acidobacteriaceae bacterium
GGTACGGGTGCGGTCGGGATCGAGGCGATCAGCCGGGGGGCGGCGCACGTCTGGTTTACGGAGAACGCACCGGCGGCGATCGCCTCGTTGCGGGCAAATCTGGTTTCGCTGGGCATCGCGCGGGGGTATACGCTGGAGGATCGCGGGACGGGAGCACTGCTCGGGCGGTTGGACAAGCTAGGCGGTCCCCTGGATTTGATCTTTCTCGATCCGCCGTATGAGGCGGTTGCCGAGTACGAGGCTACATTGAGTTTTCTTGGGAGTGCGCGGGGTAGAGCGGCGTTGGCACCGGATGCGCTGGTGGTTGCGGAGCATTCGAGCAAGGCGTCGCTGGCGCAGCGGTATGGCGCGCTGGTGCAGACGAGGACGAAGAAACAGGGAGACGCCGCGCTCAGCTTTTATGCGTTTGCGTCAGAAGGCCCCGCCGGTGTGGCTGCCGGTTCGTAGATCGACGCGGAACTCAACTTCTTTGTCCGTTTGCAGGTTCCAGCCGAAGCCGACAATCTCGGTCGCGGTGATCTCGGCGACGCGGATGCCTTCCCAGCTCAGGCGCTTGGTCTCCCAGGCGAGGCCAGCGTGTCCCCAGGCTTGAATAATGTGGAAGCCGCTGAAGAGGAGGAGGTTGTTCGATTTCGTGACGGCGATTACTGGCTTGAGCGTGAGCAGAGTGCAGCGTTCGGGGTGGAGCGTGTCGATGAGGTAAGCGTAGCCGCCCGCCACGGCGCAGAGCTCGTCGGGATGGGGGCAGGCGAAGATGCCCGTAGGCATGGCGGGGTTGGTGAAGCCGAGCGCGCAGGTGGCGAGAAAACTGCCGCCGGACGCGGGCTTGACCGAGAGGATCAGCGCGCCGCGAGCCAGTGCATCTTCCTCCCCGGCGATGTTCATGGGATAGGTGAACTGGCGGGCGGGGGCGATCATCGGCGTGCGGGGGAGGACCTCGGCGGTCCAGCTTTGTGCGAACGCCATCAGCGTGCGACTTCCAGCGCCTGCGCTATGTCTTCGATCAGGTCTTCCGCTGCCTCGCAGCCGGCGCTCATGCGGATGAAGCCGGGTGGTACGTCGTCGCCGCCCCATTTTGCCCGGCGCTCGGCCGTGGTGGAGATGCCGCCGAAGCTGGTCGCGTCCGTCACGAGCGTGCAGGCGGCGAGAAACCGCTCGGCTATGCCCTGGTCGCGTAGCCGGAAGCCAAGGGCGGGGCCGAGATACCGCATCTGGCGCGCGGCGAGTGCGTAGCCAGGATGGTCCGGCAGACCGGGGTAGAGAACCTCCTCGACCTCGCTCCGGGTGGCCAGAAACTCGGCGATAGCGTGGGCGTTTGCGCAGGAACGCTCCAGCCGCAAGGGCAGCGTGGCGATCGACCGCAGAGCCAGCCAAGCCTCCATTGGGCCGAGAATGCCGCCCGTCAGGGTGCGCCAGGACTGAATTTGTCCGAGCAAGCCCGCGTCGCGCACCGCCACATGGCCGATCATTAAATCGCTGTGGCCAGTCAGCAGCTTGGCGTCTGAGGCGACAGAAAAGTCGGCGCCCAGCGCGAGCGGTTTCTGCCCAAGCGGGGTGGCCGTCGTATTGTCGACCGCCACCAGCGCGCCCGCTCGGTGCGCCCGCTCGCACAAGGCGGCGATGTCGCAGACCTCCATCGTCGGGTTGCTGGGCGACTCCAGCCAAAGCAGGCGCGCGCCTTCAAGCAGCTCGCCCTGGGCGTCGCCCGCCGTCGGGGCGAGCCGTAGCGTGATGCCGCGGTCCACAAAGAACTCGCGCATCAGCTTGCGCGTCGTGTAATAGGCGTTCGAGGGCAGCACCGCCACATCGCCCGGCCGCAGCACCGCGCCAAAAACCGCCGCAATGGCCGCCATGCCCGAGCCGAAGACCCGGGTGTGCGCCTGGAAGTCCGGACCGGATTCCATCTCCGAGATGGCCGCCTCAAGCGCCGTCCAGGTGGGGTTGTGCGAACGCGCGTAGCTGTACGGCAGTGCCGCTGGATCGCCTGGCGTGTGGAAGGTGGTGGCGAAGACCGGCCCGTGGTGCAGCGGCTCACCCGCTACCGCCAGAGTGAGGGTGGAGCGGATGACCTTGGTGGCGTCGCGCATTTGTTTATCTTCGCAGAGGCTCGTCCTATTAGGTGGCGCATGTCTCGCTTCTGAGATATGGGTTGACCATCGACGATCCTCAGCTCCGGAAGTGCTCCCATCCACGCGGCTTCAACCTCTTCTTGCGGGCAGCCTCAGTCAGCCAAATTCTCTTATCTAATGTCATACGCCCGATCTCCGTGATTGCCACGCCCGCGATCTTCTTCGGCAACCGTGCTGTTGACAGAGCCGCGAAGAGCAGCTCATAGTCTTCGCCGCCATGCAGCGCCTGCTCCAGCGTGGCTCTCTCATCGATAGGCAGACGAGCGGCGTCGATTTCGGCTCCGACGCCGGACTCCCGGCAAAGATGCGCGAGGTCGCTCGAAAGCCCGTCGCTCAGGTCGAGACACGCCGTCGCCCAGCCTCTTTTTCGCAGCCGCTCGCCGACTTCGATGCGCGGCTCGGGAAACATCTGCGGGTGCTCCTCCGCCGAACCGGACCGCACCCGGCGCGACTGGCCTGTCTGCATCCGCTCCAGCTCCGCCGCCGCGCCGCCTAGCGACCCCGTTACGTAGAGCCGATCGCCCGCCTGTGCTCCCGATCGCCGCAGCGCCGTGCCGGTCGGAACCGATCCCACCACGACGATGTCGGCCACGATGAACTCACCGGGTGCCTGCGCCGTATCGCCTCCGGCAAGCGGTACCTCATATCGTTCCGCAAGCACGCGCAGCCCCGCAAAAAACCGCCGCACCCACGCATCCTTCGTTCCCGCGGGCAGCGCGAGCGAAAGAAACGCGGCCATCGGCTTCGCACTCATAGCGGCAATATCGCTCAATCCGCGCGCGAGGCAACGATATCCTGCCGATTCGGGCGAGTGCCAGTCGCGGCGGAAGTGGCGGCCTTCGAGTGAGAAGTCGGTCGTGACGACGATTTCCATACCTGAGCCGGGCCGGAGGATGGCGCAGTCGTCGCCGATGCCGAGCGTGACGGCACGACCGGGCTGGGCGAGCGACGCCTGCCGGATGCGCTGGATTAGGGCCAACTCTTTCAAGTCCGTACCGCGCAAGAAGCAGAGTTCCCAGGAGGGTACTTTAGTGAAAAAGAGTCCGTCACGGGGGCAACGCTGGGACCTTGCTCCACCCAGTCATAGTTTGTTAAGATAAACCTAATGTTTTTCCAGGGATCGCGATTTGCGAAGGGCGTTTTGTCTTTCTCATTCGAGCGAATCGATACTGAGCTTTCGCGCCGCAGCTGCCAGCGGTCAATCTTCGGGACAGGATCGTGCCATTGAGCTTCAAAAAGCGCCATTATCTCCTCTTTGTCACGCGCGATACAGACGGCAGCCTCCAGAAAACACCGGTTCCGCTCTATTATGCCTACCTGTTCCTAGCGGTGGCGGCGGTCGGTCTGTTCAGCATTGTCGGTCTGGCGGGATCGTATTCGCGGATGTTGATCAAGACGGCGCGCTTTAACGAGTTGCGCCGCGACCATGACTCTCTTCGCAAAGATTATGCCTCTCTCCAAAAGCAAGAGCACGAGAAAGATGTTCAGGCGGCGTCTCTGGGGTCGCTGGCCGCCGAGGTGTCAGCCCTATATGGTTTTACGGCGAACAAACTTGCCCCGGCGAGCGCGGCTTCTCGCAAGGGGGTCGGCCTTGCCGATAGCTCGGCTGGACTAACGGACGAGAGCTACTTCAAGTCGGTCGACGCCTTCTACGCCCTTCGCAGCTCGGCGCTTTCCGGGATTACGGCTTCAAGCGCCAGCCCGTCGTTAGGTAGGCGCACCTTGGGTCTGGGCGATCTCGATCTGCTTGACGCGGGCACGGATGGCCCGTCTATCTGGCCCGTGATCGGTCCGATCACCTCGGGCTTCGGGCAACGCGAAGATCCGGTGCTCGGCCATGGGGAAGGCGAGTTCCACAAGGGCATCGACATCGGCGCACCGGACGGAACACCCATTATTGCCACCGCCGATGGCGTCGTCCGCTCGGCGCAGATGGTGAATGGGTATGGGCGGGAGGTGGTCATCGACCATGGCCACGATGTAGAGACGATCTTCGGACACATGTCGGGCTTTGCCGTGATGGCCGGGCAAACGGTAACGCGTGGCCAGGTGATCGGGTATGTGGGCCACAGCGGACGCACGACTGGATCGCATCTGCATTACGAGGTTCGCATTCGCGACAACGCCGTCAACCCGCACAAGTACCTGCGGACTACGCTTGCCGGGTTGAACGGCGCTGGGCCGAACGGCTAACGCTACTGCGGATGCGCCAGCTTCTTGCCCTCGGGTCCGACCTGAATTTCGCCCTTTCGTGATCCCTTCAGTGTCGCAGCCTCGTACGCGACGAGCGTCCCCTTCTTGGTGAGCGACTCGACTTTGACGATCTTGGCCGCTCCGGCTTTCGTGGTCAATGCGTTTTGAACGGACGCTGGCAGTGAATCGAGCGCTACCTCTTCCTCAATCTCGTTCAGCTTGCCGTCTTCGGCGATCTGAATGTCCTTAGTGTGGCCGTTGACGATCATCTCGGCCTCGTACACCTTGGCACCGTGTTCCCGCTCCGTAACAAAGCCTTTGACCGTGGCACCCTGCGACTGCTCCTGCACCGTTTTTTCGACCGCTGCGGGCAGTGCCGAGCGGTCGATCTTCTTCTCTTGCCCCGAAAGCGACAAAGGGAGCAGTACTCCCATGGCCAGTACAAACTGTAGGCTCTTCATAATTGCGATTCTCCTTGGCGTGATGCACGCTTACAGGGACTTTCGCAGAGCCCGCTTACGGCGTTCTGAACTTTGCATGAAGGCAAACTGAAGACTGTTATGACAAGAAGCCCCGTCAACTCGACGGGGCTTCTGCTTACGCTAGGTCGAAACTACTCGGCCTTTGCCGTCGTCTTGGTACCAACGTAGCTGACGTGCCAGACGATCTTTGAGCCGTCGTCGGTGACGAAGAGCGATCCGTCGTTGCCGACCGCCACGCCGACGGGACGCCCCCATACCTTGCCGTCTGGCGTAACGAAGCCGGTGAGAAAATCCTCGTATTCGCCGGTGGCCTGGCCGTTCTTCATCGGGATACGGATAACTTCATACCCGGCGCGTTTGGCCTTGTTCCAACTGCCGTGCTCCGCCGCAAAGCCGTCGCCCCTGTAGGTGGTGGGGAACTGCTTGCCGGTGTAGAAGGCCAACTCCAGAGAGGCGAAATGCGGTTGCAGGATTACGTCGGGTGTAATGACCTTGTCCTTCAGCTCCGGATGTTTGCCGACGTGGCGCGGGTCTTGATGCCCGCCCATGTACCACCAAGGCCAGCCGTAGAAGCCGTCTTCCTTGACGCTGGTGATGTAGTCCGGAACGAGATTGTCCCCCAGCTTGTCGCGCTCATTGGTCGAGCACCAGAGCTGACCAGTCGTCGGGTTGATCGCTTCGCCGACACAGTTGCGGATGCCGGAGGCGTAGACCTTTTCGAATTTGCCGTCGGGCGTAAACTCGAGCACGTCGGCGCGGTGGAACTCGTTCGGGTGGGTGTCGGTGTCGTCGACGTTTGAGGCCGAGCCGACGGAGACGAGCATGTGCTTGCCGTCGGGTGTGAAGACGACATCGCGCGTCCAGTGGCCGCCGCCACGCAGTTGTGCGAAGCCTGGAAGCTGCGCAACGATGGTCTGCGGCGCGCCGGAAGCGACAAGATCGCCAACCTTATACGGGAAGCGCACCACCGTCTTCGTATTGCCGACATACACCCACTTCGGGTTCGGCCCCGAGGGATAGAACTGGATACCGAAGGGCAGGTCGAGTCCCGCCGCAAAGGTGGAGACCTGCGCCGCTTTGCCGTCCGCCCCTACGCCGCGCAGGACCATCACCTTGTCACCGTGGGAATCGGCCAGGAAGATGTCGCCATTCGGCGCGGTGCGGATGAGGCGCGGTTCGTTGAAGCCCTGCGCGTACATCTCCACCTTGAAGCCGGCCGGTGCAATGGGCATGGCTCCTTCAGGGCGAGGTGACAAACTGGGCCCGTTATCAACTGATTCGTCTTCCTTCGGCTCCGGCAGATCGGTTACCGTAATCTTGCGGCGAACGCCGGGATGCTCCTGCGTGTAGTCGGTAAAGGCGGCCTGGCCGGTGATGGTCGGTGCGCTCTGGCTGTGCGCGCCTGGCAGTGCGAGCAGCAGCGGAAAGACGGCAAGAAGCGAGCGTGGGTTCATAAACGTAAGTCTCCGTGAGTTCGCTTGATTGGATGCGTGACGGGATTACCGCGGTGCCTGAATTGAAGCGGGCGCGGCCAACCCGCGGAGCAGATCGACGGGCAGCGTGCCGCTCAAGATCACGCGGTCCTTGTTTGCCGCGACTGCAACGGAGTCGATGGCCTTTCTGGAGGAAGCAGATTGTAGCCCGGCCTGATTGGCAGCCACCGCGCGCACCAGCGTGAGCAGCGGCGACAGCTCCTGCGCCGTCCGAGCCGCGTTGAGTTCGGTACCTGCCAGCTCTTCCAAACGTAGAACCACTCCGTTGCCAAGGTAGCGGACACTCCCAACGAACTCGGCATCGTCGCGCACGGGCAGCCGCAGGCCGTCCACCGTGATCCAGCCGCGCTCGCTCAAGGGCAGCCCCAGCCGTCCGATGCCCCATGCGGAGGCGAATGAGGGCACGTCGCCGTACCCGGCCAACAGCGAGGGGCCGCTGCGTCCCCGGTCGAGCATCGCATGGACCTGCTCCGTGGTGGGCGCGTTGCTGGCGACGATCTGGCCGCGCCCCGGGACTGCGATGCGCAGCCGCCGCCCGCCTGGCCCGGGCACCTCGCCTACGGGGATGCTGAAGATGGTCTTGCCCGCGTAGCTCTCCCGCGCGACGGCGATGGAGGCGAGATAGCGCTCCAGCCGCCCGGCGTCGAAGCGGCCTTCGAAGACCTCCGAGTACGCCACAGGCCCGTTTGGTCCGCGCGGATCGTCCATCCGGTGCATCGCCAGAGCGAGGACGTCGAGATCGCGCTCGGGCACGATGCCGGTGGCCTCCACAAACGCCTGGTACTCCGGCGCGCGGCTGACCGGCGTACGGTCAAAGTGCGTTACCGTTCGCAGCGGCTTGATGTTCGCGTAGACGATGGCGTCACACTCCGGCAAAAGGCGGACTGCGCCGGGAGGTGCCTTCAGCCAGAACGCGATTACCCCGGCGATCGCCATCAGCATTAGGGCAAGACCTGCCCATACAAGAGGTCTACACATCGCGTTGGCGGCACTCGGGGGCAGGTTCGTGGGGAAGAGGGACCATCTGCGTCAGAATAGCCGATCTTGCACCTCGTCCGGCTTTGCCCGCGTCCGGCCGCTATGGTAACTTTGATCTTGCGGCGGCGTGGCAACGGCTTCGCAGACGCGGAATCGGGCTGGCGTAGCTCAGCTGGTAGAGCTCCTGATTTGTAATCAGGCGGTCGGGGGTTCAAATCCCTTCGCCAGCTCCACTTCATCGGAAGGCGGCTTCCAGCCTCGGCTGTTTCTTCGCCAACCGACCGCAACAACGTGCACAGGTGGCCGAGTGGTTAATGGCAGCAGACTGTAAATCTGCCGCGTTATG
>CAXTUR010000149.1:0-7601 GCA_964247455.1 uncultured Acidobacteriaceae bacterium
GCGCAAGACCGCTTCGTCCGATCCACCGCGCCCGCAACGCCACTGCCGAAGGACGACGCCGCCATCGCCTTTGCGCCCGTCACGCTCCTGTCATATTGGATTGAGACGCGCCAGATCACCTCCGAGCGGCTGACGCTGCTCTACCTCGACCGTCTCACGCGCTACAACGCCACCCTACGCTGCGCCATCACCCTGACGCGCGACCGTGCCCTCGCGCAGGCCCGCAAAGCCGATGCCGAGATCGCCGCCGGACATTATCGCGGCCCGCTGCACGGCATCCCCTGGGGCGGCAAAGACCTGCTCGACACTGCCGGCATCCCGACCACCTACGGAGCGGAGCCTTTCCGCGACCGTGTCCCCTCCACAGACGCTGCCGTAGTCAAACTCCTCGACGCGGCCGGTGCGGTACTCATCGCAAAGCTCAGCATGGGTGCGCTCGCCCTCAACGACATCTGGTTCGGCGGCCAGACCATGAACCCGTGGCTGCTCGAAGAAGGCTCGTCGGGGTCGAGCGCCGGTCCGGGATCGGCAACTGCCGCCGGGTTGGTCGGCTTCTCGATTGGCTCGGAGACCGGCGGCAGCATCGTCAGTCCGTCCATGCGCTGCGGCGTCACCGGCCTGCGCCCAACTTATGGCCGTGTCCCCCGCACGGGTGCGATGACGCTCTGCTGGTCGCTCGACAAACTCGGCCCCATGGTGCGGTCGGTCGAAGACAGCCTACTCGTCCTGCACGCTATCTCTGCAGGCGATCCAGGCGATGTCTCCAATGTGCCCAGCAGACTCGACTTCGACGCGGCCGCGCCTGTCACCGGGCTGCGCGTTGGCTACTTTCCGCAATGGATGAAAGAACCGCCCGCCACCGATGTCGATCGCGCCGCGCTAGCGACTGTCGCCAAGCTGGGCATGGTGCCGGTTGAGGTCTCGCTGCCTGACTGGCCCTACGATTCGCTCGACGTTATTCTCTTCGCCGAAGCCGCCGCCGCGTTCGAAGAACTCACCCTTTCTCACAAGGTCGACCAGCTGAAGATGCAGGTGCCCGACGCGTGGCCCAATTCCTTCCGCCAAGCGCGCTTCCTCTCAGCGGTTGACTTCGTGCAGGCCGATCGGTTCCGCCGCAAGGTGGCGCTTGAAATGGCTCGCGTCATGGCTTCCGTCGATCTATTGCTGGTGCCTTCGTTGCGTGACGAGATGCTGACGCTCACCAACTTCACCGGTCACCCGTCGCTGACGCTGCGCGCCGGATTCGTTGAAGTGGCCGAAGCCCGCAGCGATTGGGCACCCAATCCCACGCACCCGCTGCCGAAGTTCTCCCCGCCGCGCCGTGTACCGCACGGAGTCACGCTGATCGGACGCCTCTTCGACGAGGGTACGATCGGCCGCGCGGGAATGGCGCTGGAAAGAGCCTTTGGTGTCGCCACGGAACATCCCCCTCACTTCACGTAGCAGAGACGGCGCCACACCCAACCCGCAGCCTCAACTTGCGGCCTTTAGATCCGGTGACATCGTCGGCTGCTCGGCAATTTTTCGTGGGACAGGCGCGGGCATATTGGGTCTGCGCTCGGCGGGGAAAAGCTTTTTCAGGTGTAGGAAGTGCCGCTCGAAGTAAAGGTACGATGCCTTGGCCAGCAGAACGCTCGTGACGACGGTTACCACCACCCGCACAATCCCATCTGCCGTATGGCCTTCCCGGAGATGGAGAACGTGGTCTGTCGCCAACATCATCATGGGATGAAAGACAAACAGACCATACGAGTACTTCCTGCCGACCTCCGCCAGAAACGGCGTTCCGAGCACGCGCGCGGCAATTGTTTGGGGATTGAGGGCGGATGCAAGCAGAGCCGCGGCGAATAACGCAATGGCCTCGTGTAACACCAATGTACCGAGAGGCTTCTCATCCACCCGAAGAACGATCATTGCCGAACACGCAAGCGCAAACACCCAAAGCAGCTTCGGGCCCGCTTTGCTCAGCCAGGAGCGCCCGTAAACTTCCATAGCGAATAGGCCCCCGAAAGCCATCTCGCCCGCGCGGCAGGGCATGAGTTGCTCAGCCAAGGGCGGTCCGTAGTAACGTGCGACAACCAGGCGAACCAGCAACGAACCGAAGACCACGGCCCAACACAACCGTTTCACCCGCCGAGCAGTCCCACAGGCCCAGATTGCCAGCGGCCAGACCACATAAAACTGCTCCTGTACGCCTAGCGTCCATAGGTGATACAGCGGAAGCGAAGACCCGGAAAGCGAGGCGAGGTGGGGAAGCGAGCTCTGAAGATATAGCAGGTAAATCCAGCAACGATAGATTCGGTGTCCCGTAACGATCGGCGTAATCAGAGCCGCCAGCGCGAGATAACCGAAATATAGAGGAAAGATCCGAAGCGAGCGGCGCGCGATAAAGTTACGGTAACGGTTCTGTCCTTCCCGCGTCTCGTAGAGGATGCTAGTAATCAGATAACCCGATACGACGAAGAAAAGAGGGACGCCCGTACCCACCTTCGCCATCGTTCCCACCACCCGCACCACCATGAAACTCGAAGACGCGCCAATCCCCACATGCTTCAAAAGCACCATGAAAACAGCAAAGAAACGGATTCCGTCCAGAGCATGGACGTATCCTTCTCGGGGAAGCAACGCCTTCTGCATCGACGGGGCCTTTCTCGATCAGGGTCTTTGGAGAAAGCTGTCACCTGTGGTGGGCAAACAAAACACCACAGCACGTGGGATTCGGGTGTGTCTTGGTTGAGTGAACGTGACATTCAGGTTAAAGTTGCGCTTAACGTCCAAAATACTTTCTTAACCACGCCGCCGTGTTATGCAGCGGCTCTTGAACGGGAGCACGGGCGAGTGACAAAGGTGTCAAGATTCCCCTAAAAGATTGAACGGCTTCAGCTAAACTGGCTTCGCTTATCAACTCACGCGAAGACGGGAACGAAGTGAACCTTCCGCATATGCCACAGGCAGCTACTACCTTTTCCATTATTTCGTTGGTATTTTCCATCGCCAGCAACGTCCGTACGTATAAACAGGACATTCGCGACGACCGCCGCGAACTTCGCACGCTACTTGAACGTCTGGTGGCGATCCCGCGCGAAAAGCTGGAAGCAAGCACCAAATATGCCGGTAACCGCGACGCGCTCTTCGCCTTCGACCAGATTTGCAATCAGGAGAACACGCTGCTCTCCCGGCAGGCCGCCGAAATAGCCCGTCGCCTTAAAGGCAAACAAGAAGGCAGGTTCGCCAAGCATCCCACGACGGAAAAGGACAAGCGGCGCGCCTCGAAGTATGTCTCCGCGACCGAGTTCCTGTCGGTGGCCTTTGCCCTTCAAGGAGCTTACAACCTCCAGGGCGCGAAGGAATTTCTCCAGCTTGCGGCCGACTACGCCGTCGACTTCAACGACGAGATCGCCGCGCTCCGCACCCTCGGCTACATCGAGTTTCTGCTGGGCAGACCCGAAGACGGCAGGGCCAAATACCGGGAGGCAAGCCAGATCTTCAGCAAATATCCCGCGTATGACCAGTACACGCAGATCTCGACCAACGTCCAGACCGAGCTGAACTGGGCTACGGCCGAAGCCAGCGTCAACTACCTGCCCGCCGTCCATGAGCATCTCGACCGGGCCGAGTCGCTCGTGAACACCATGCCATACAGTCCGGGTGCGGAAGGATGGAAGCTGCAAGTGGCGCAGGCGCAGCAACAATTTAGCCGGCTCAATCCGGCCGCCACTATCAAGCCGTTTCCCGCTCCCGCCGCCGTCTAGATTGCGTGTCCGCGCTGTACACAGTAGTGTTGCGTGGAGCGGTTTACCGCCTTTTCCCCGCACCTAGGAGCCCTTCTTGCGCCTTCGCCGAATACTGCCTCTGCTATCCTTCCTCTGCTGCTCCGCCCTTTCGTTCGCCCAGAACATCCGCTATGACGACGCAAAGAAGCTATTCCTCCTGCAATCCGGCGCGGTCTCCTACGTCATGGGCATCAACCCGCGTGGCGAGCTGCAGCACCTTTACTGGGGTGGCGCGATCACGCGGATCGAAGATTTCCAGGCCGCCAAGGTAACGCCCGAGTGGGCCTCCTTCGACCTGACCAACACCACCACGCCGCAGGAGTACGCCGGCTGGGGCGGCGGCCTCTACTCCGAACCCGCTTTGAAGATCACCTATCCCGACGGTAATCGCGACCTTGTCCTTCACTACGACAGCCATAAGATCACCGGCGACACGCTGATCGTCACGCTCAAGGACATCTCCCGGCCAGTCACCGTCGCCCTCACCTATACCGTCTTCCCCGATACCGGTATCCTTAAGCGCCAAGCCACCATCGAGAACCACGGCAAAACACCGCTCACCATCGAGTCTGCGCAGGCCGCCACCTGGACGATTCCGGAGGGCGAAAATTATCGCCTCCGCACGCTCACCGGTCGTTGGGCGGGCGAGTGGCAAATCCAGCAAACTGCCGTCCACCCCGGGATGGTGCAGGTGCTCGAAAGCCGACGCGGCAGCACCAGCCACCAGGTAAACCCGTGGTTTGCGATTGACCAGGGTGGAGCAAACGACCAGGAGCATGGCGAGGTCTTCTTCGGCGCGCTGGCGTGGAGCGGCAGCTGGCGCATCGGTGTGGAAGAGACGCCCGAGCATCGCGTCCGCGTCACCGGCGGCTACAACCCGTTCGATTTCGCCTACACGCTTGCGCCGGGAGAGTCGCTGGGCACACCCGCCTTCTTTGGCGGCTACACGGCGCACGGCGTCGGCGAGGCCTCGCGCCTGCTCCATCGTTTCGAGCGTACACGGGTCCTTCCCAGCGGCTCTGGCCAGAAGACCCGTCCCATCCTCTACAACTCCTGGGAAGCGACCGAGTTCGCCGTCAACGAAGAGGGTCAGAAGGCACTCGCTGACAAGGCCGCCGCTATGGGCATCGAGAGGTTTGTGATGGATGACGGCTGGTTCGGCAAGCGCAACGACGACCATGCCGGATTGGGCGACTGGAACGTCAATCCGCAGAAGTTCCCGTACGGCCTCGACTCGCTCATCTCCTACGTCAACGGCCTCGGCATGAGCTTTGGCCTGTGGGTCGAGCCGGAGATGGTCAACCCCGACAGCGACCTCTACCGCAAGCACCCGGACTGGGCGATGCACTTCGAGGGTCGCCCGCACACCGAAGGCCGCAATCAACTGCTGCTCAACCTCGCCCGCGAAGACGTGAAGGAGTACACCTTCCATTGGCTCGACGATCTGGTCTCCACCAACAAGATCGCGTTTCTCAAGTGGGACTACAACCGCAACTGGAGCGAACCGGGATGGCCTGAAGTTGCGCCCGACCAGCAGAAGAAGATTTACGTCCAGTTCACCAGGAACTTCTACGAGATCCTCGACCGCCTGCGCGCCAAGCACCCTGGCTTTGAGATTGAAAGCTGCTCTGGCGGTGGCGGACGCGTCGACCTTGGCGTCCTTCAGCGCACCGAGGAGGTCTGGCCGTCGGACAACACCGAGGCTTTCGACCGGCTGCGCATCCAGCGCGGCTTCACCTACGCCTACACGCCGCACGTGATGATGGCGTGGGTCACCGACGTCCCCAACATGAACGGCCGCAGCGTCTCGCTCCAATACCGCTTCCTGGTCGCCATGCAGGGTTCGCTCGCCGTGGGGGCGAACCTAAACAAGATGCCCGAGGCCGACCTCGCCGCCTCCAAGCATTTCGTCGCCGCAGATAAGGAGATCAAGGAGACTGTCCAGAACGGCCTGCTCTATCGCCTTACGCCCGAGACCGACAACGAATTCATCGCCAACCAGTACGTTGCGCCCGACGGACATCAAGCGGCGGTCTTCGCCTTCCTCCACTCGCAGCAACTCATCAGCCCAGCGCTGCCGCTACGGATTCTCGGCTTGGAGGAGAACGCCGTTTACCGTGTCCGCGTGCTCGCGCAAGGCAAGCAACCGGTCGGCACCCTAAGCGATGCAGGAACGCTGAGCGGAGCCTTTCTGATGCATCATGGCCTCGATCTCCAACTGCACAGCGATTACGACAGCGTCCTCTACATCCTCGACCGGGCGAGCAATTAGGACAACCTTGTACTCCGTACGTGATTCGAGCAGCGCGCTTTCATCACCGCGGTAGCGTGCATGGCACTCTGGAACCGTCTACTCTATAGTGACGCAATACTGTCTCGCTTGCGGTGGATTTGATGCCTTACTCGCCGAACGTACCCGGGCTTTCGCGCACGCTTACGCGCCGCCACGCCACGGGCCTCATCGCAACTGCTTGCATCGCCGCGTTATCGCCGCGTCGTGCGCTTGCCACAGAGGATGAGCCGCCGCTCTACGACCTCTCCCTGGGCGAAGACGCTTTCCTCGGCGAGATGGAGCGTACCGCCTGCTTCTACTTCTACGAGCAGGCCGACCCCCAATCCGGCCAGGTGCTGGACCGCGCCTTTAATCGCACCTCCACCGGCGCGCTCGACACGCGCCGCACCAGCAGCATCGCCGCCACCGGCTTCGGCCTCGCGGGGCTCTGCATCGCCGACAAGCGCGGCTATCTTCCGTTTGTCGACATACGCGCCCGTGTGCTCGCCACGCTCGACTTCCATCTGAACAAGATGCCGCACCAGCATGGCTTCTTCTCGCACTTTAATGACCGTGTCACCGGCCAGCCACTCTCCGGCAGCGAAGTCTCGTCCATCGACACGTCGATCTTCCTCTGCGGCGCGCTGACCTGCCGCGCCTACTTCAACGACCCAAAAGACGAGAAGATCAAGAGCCTGGCCACCCAGCTTTACGAGCGCGTGGAATGGCCGTGGATGCTGAACGGCGGCCAAACCTTCAGCATGGGCTGGCACCCGGCGTCCGGCTTCATCCGCGCGCGCTGGGACCACTACTGCGAGCTGATGATGCTCTATCTGCTTGCTATCGGTTCGCCAACGCATCCCGTCAGGCCAGCGCTGTGGAATAACATCGTCCGCGAACGCCTCGATTACGGTCCGTATATCTTTATCAACGAAGAAGATCCCCTTTTCGTCCACCAATACTCCCACGCTTGGTTCGACTTTCGCGGCAAACGCGACCGTTACGCCGACTACTTCCACAACTCCGTCCTCGCCACGCAGGCGCACAAGGCCTGGTGCCTGAGCCTTAATCGCGGCTACACAGACGATTACTGGGGCGTCACCGCTTCCGACTGGGAACATGGCTACACCGCCTGGGGAGGGCCGCCGCTGATGGGCCCGGTCGACGGCGCGGTCGTCCCCTGCGCCGCCGCCGGTTCGCTGCCCTTCGTACCGGAAGACTGCCTCCGCGTGCTCCAGTCGCTCAAACAGGTATACGGCAAGGACGCCTGGGGCCGCTACGGCTTCTGCGACGCCTTTCACCCGGAAGTCCTTTGGTACGACCCCGACGTGCTCGGCATCGACCTCGGCATCGGCCTGCTCATGGCCGAAAACCTGCGGTCCGGCCTCATCTGGAAGACCTTTATGCAAAATCCTGAGGCCGTCGCAGCCATGCAGCGCGTCGGCTTCCATACAGCGTAAACAGTCGAAGCCCTTCACGCGGAAGGGCTTCGGCCAGTAATGCAACGGCTTAGAAGATGATCTTCGCCCCGAACTGCGTGTTGAAAGGTTCACCGG
>CAXTUR010000150.1:0-1488 GCA_964247455.1 uncultured Acidobacteriaceae bacterium
CGGCGCGGCGTTGCGGACGGGGGGCGGAGCGTATATCGGCGGTGGCATCGTGCAGTCGGGCGCGATGCATGGAGACGCAATGGTCGCCGACGGGCCTTACCGCTCCGTGCGGAACCCGCTGTATCTGGGGACGTGGCTTCATACGCTGGCGTTGGCGCTGTTGATGCCGGCGAGCGGCGCGGTGTTCGCCATCGTAGCTATCGGCGTGGTGCAGGCGCGGCTGATCCTGCGGGAGGAGCCGTTTCTCCGCGGGAAGCTGGGTGCGGCGTATGAGGCGTACTGCGCGCGGGTGCCGCGCATCGTCCCGGCATTGATCCCGAAGATTGCCAGCGCGGGGCAGCGCCCGGTCTGGGTGCCGTCGCTGCTGGCGGAGGTCTATTTCTGGGGAGTGGCGATCGCGTTTGCCGTGCTCGGCTGGCGGTATAACGCTTCGCTGCTGACGCAGGGCGTGGTGGTCTCGCTGGGGGCGCAGCTGGTGGCCCGAGGCTTTGTGAGCGGGAAAGCCGCCTAGAGCAAACTCCCTACCGTGTAGAGGCTGAGACGCAGATTCCCTTCGGGAATGACAAACAAGAAGGGCAGAGACTCCTCTATACGAATAGAGACATAGACATAGCTCTAGCTGACGGCCATCCATGCCAGCGCCTGGGCCAGGTAGGGCTTGAGCTCTTTGCGCGGGACGATGGCGTCGAGGAAGCCGTGCTCCATCAGGAACTCCGATCGCTGGAAGCCTTCGGGCAGCTTCTGACGGATAGTCTGTTCGATGACGCGCGGTCCCGCGAAACCGATCAGCGCGCCGGGCTCGGCGATGTTGAGGTCGCCCAGCATGGCGAAGCTGGCCGTGACGCCGCCGGTGGTGGGGTCGGTCATCAGCGAGATGAAGGGGATGCCCGCATCGTCGAGGCGGCCGAGCGCGGAGGAGATCTTGGCGAGCTGCATCAGGCTGGCGATGCCCTCCATCATGCGTGCGCCGCCCGAGGCTGCGATGATGATCAAGGGGTGGCGCGTGGCCAAGGACCGGTCGATGGCGCGGGTGATCGTTTCACCGACCACCGCGCCCATCGATCCGCCGATGAAGCTGTACTCCATGGCCGAGATGACGACGGGATGTGGGCCGAGATGGCCGATGGCGTTGACGATGGCGTCGTTCAGGCCGGTCTTGCGCTGGGCCTCTTCGAGACGGCGTTTGTAGGGCTTGAGGTCGGCAAATTGGAGCGGATCGGTGGAGCGGAGTTCGAGATCGACAAGCTCGTAGCCGGGCTCCAGAAGCTGTGCGATGCGCGACCGGGCGTCGAAGCGGAAGTGGTAACCGCACTTGGGACAGACCTGGAGGTTGGCCGCGAGGTCGGCCTTGAAGAGGGGCTGGGAGCAGTTCCCACACTTGGTCCAGAGCCCTTCGGTGCGGACGGTCTTTTCGGCGTCGTTGATGATGGCGTGATCGTCGCGCTTGAACCAGGACATAAAGGTTATGGTAGCTCGTTTGGAGAACAC
>CAXTUR010000150.1:1588-7551 GCA_964247455.1 uncultured Acidobacteriaceae bacterium
GAGGAGCCGGCGTCGCCGACCTGGTTGCGCGTGGCCGTGATCTGGCCGAACGTGCCGGTGGTGGAGGCGGTCAGGTTGGGGTTGGCGAAGTTGGTGTGGTTGAGCAGATCGAACGAGTCGCAGCGGAGAACGAGGCTGACGCTTTCGGCGAGGCGCGTGGTCTTCTGGAGGGAGAGGTCGGTGTCGGAGAAGCGCGGCCCGTTGAGGGTGTTGCGGCCGAGATTGCCGAAGCCGAAGGGCTGCGTGTAGAAGGTGCATCCGGCGGTGGGCGTGACGCAGACGGTGCCGTTGATGAAGGAGATGTTGCCGCTGGGCAGGATTGGGCCGCGACCGGTCGAGAATGCGCCGAGCAGGGTGGGCCGGATAGTGGTGTTGCCGGTGAAGGTGGTGTTGGAGGTGACGACGTTGAGCGGGTTGCCGGATTGGACTTGCGTGATGTTGGCCAGGAGCCAGCCTTCCTTGGCGCGGTTGCCATGGAAGGGGAGCGTCCAGATGCCGCTGAAGACGAAGTGGTGGCGAGCGTCGAAGTCGGAGCGGCCGTAGTCTCCGGCGGGGTTGGTGTTGTCCTGGACGCCGCTTGTGGAGAGGGAGTTGAGGTCGAGCGACTTCGAAAGGGTGTAGCTGGTGTTGAGCTCGAGACCACTGTGCAGGGTCTTGCGGGCGGTGATCCAGAGGGCGTTGTAGTTCGACATGGACGCGTTGGCGACCTGCGTGATGTTGCCGAGGGGAGCGCCGCCGCGGGTGATGCTGGCCGTCGAAAGGGTGGGATACGGGCGAACGCTGGTGGTCGCGGTGGGATGGGTGAACTGGTTGAGGTTCAGCGGAACGCGGAGGTGGCGTCCGCCGGAGCCAATGTAGCCCACCTGGAGGACAGTGTTGAAGCCGAGGTCCTGCTGGAGGTTGAGGTTGTAGCTTTCGGTGTAGGCGTTGCGGAGGTTGGGGTTGACCGCGCTGGGCGCCAGACCGCTGATGGCGGCCTTGGTGTAGAGCGTGCGCACGTCGAGGTTGCCGCCGGTGAGGAGGACCGGGGTGGAGTTGGGCGGATTGGTGGCGAGGCCGGAGATGACGCCCTCGTTGGGCTGATCGGCGAGGATGCCGAAGCCGCCGCGGACGACGGTCTTGCTCTTGCCGGTGAGGTCGTAGGTGAAGCCGATGCGGGGATCGTAGTTGAAGTTCTGGTTGTAGGGCTGATCGACCTGCTGCAGGGTGTCGGAGGCGGGCAGGAAGTTGACGAAGCGGTGCGCGCCCTCGGTGAAGGTGCCGTTCCACTCAAAGCGGAGGCCTAGCTCGGCGACCAGGCGCGGCGTGATCTTCCAGCTATCCTGGACGAAACCGGCGGCGGCACTATCAAAGATGCGGCTGACCATGTTGGAGGCGTTGGCGGAGAAGGTGTTGGCGAGGCCGGCGATGAAGTTGTTGGTGGTGGTGAAGTTGATGGTGCCCGCGGTCTGGGAGAAGTTGTTGCCTTCAAAGCGGCGGAACTCGCCCCCGACCTTGAGGGAGTGCTTGCCAAGAAGATAGTTGAGCGTGTCGGAGAAGACGCCGGTGGTGACGAAGCGGCCCTGGGGAAAGCCAGCCGGACCGCCGAAGTTGAGAGCGAGGTCGGTGACGGTGATTTGCGGGATGCCGATGGGGCGGTTGACGCCGTTGCTGATGCCGTAATCGCCGGCGAGCGCGAGTGCGTTGGGATTGAAGGAGATGGCGATGCGGTTGAAGCCGAGGCGGGCCTCATTGACGACCGACGGCGAGAAGACGTGGACCTCGTTGAGGGTGCCGATCTGGCGGTGCGCGGTGCGGTGGTCGCCGAAGCCGGCGATGGTGTTCAGCTGGAGGTTGGGCTCGGTGCGGGCGTCCTGCTGCCAGGCGTAGTAGAGGTGGAGGGTGTCGGCTTGGGTGATGTTATGGAAGAGGTCGCCGGAGAACTGGTCGGTCTTGACGGGGCCGGGAGACGAGCCGGTGGCGACGGCGGTGGTGACGCCCTTTGTGGTGGTCTCCGTACCGATGGGGAGGAAGTTCACGATCTGTGCCCAGGCCGGACCGGCAGGGCTGGTGGCGAAGAGGGTGCGCTGCGCCTGGGTGGGGACGTTGCTGGTGAGGAGGATGGCCTGCTTCTGGCGAAGGCCCTCGTAGCTGAGAAAGAAGAAGGTCTTGTCCTTGAAGAGGGGGCCGCTGAATGCGCCGCCGAAGTTGTGACGATTGAGCTGGTTCTGGCGCGAGGGTTTGCGATTGAAGAAGTTGCGGGCGTCGAAGTAGTTGTTGCGGAGGTAGTCGAAGGCCTCGCCGTGGATCTGGTTGGTGCCGGAGCGGGTGGAGACGTTGACGATGGAGCCGGAGGAGCGGCCGAACTCGGCGCTGAAGGTGGAGTTGATGATCTTGAACTCGGAGGTGGTGTTGATGGAGGGCTGGAAGGTGATCTGGTTCTGCGTCATATCGTTGAGGTTGATGCCGTTGATCTGGAAGTTGTTGGTGTCTTCGCGATTGCCGGCGGTGGTGAAGGAGTTCGCTCCGAGGCCTCGGCTGGGTGCGGTGAGGCTGCCGTTGTTGGGCGGGATGACGGTGCCGGGTGTGAGGTTAGTGAGGTCGAGGAAGTGGCGGCCATTCAGCGGGATTTGCTGAACGGTCTGCCGGTCGATGACCTGGCCGACGGTGAAGGTTTGGGCCTCGATGGAGGCGGGAGCGCTCTCGACCTGGACGGTGGCTCCGGCACTCTCGACGGCGAGCCGGGCGTTGAGGGTGGCGTTGGCGTCGACTTCAAGCGTGAGCTTGAGGACGGTGAAGCGGCTGAACCCGGGCGCGGTGATGGCCACCGTGTAGTCGCCGGGCTGGAGCGAGGGGGCGGTGAAGCTGCCCGCGCTGTCGCTGGCCGTGTTGCGCTCGGCCCCGGTGGCGATTTCGCGGATGGACACGGCGGCATTGGGCACGACCGCGCCGGACGGGTCGGTGACGGTGCCGGACAGGTTGGCGGTGGACTGGGCAGAGAGGATTGCGGCGCTAGACAAGAGAAGGAGGGAAAGGATGCGGGTGAACGGCTTCAACGACAGTTTCAACGAGGGCTCCTGGGATGGAACAGTGGCGTTTGCGTACACAGACGAGACACCCATGCGATTTGGAAGGCGCATGGAGGACTCTGATGAAAGTTGATAAGTATGAAGTTATCAGATACGGGAGGCGCAACACGGAGCGGGGAACTCCGTTTGGGTAAACGAGTGCGTCGGGAACGTGGCAAGCCGAATGCGGCCTGTTTCTAGGACAGAGTAAGGCTGAGGGTCGTCACGCTTGCTGGGGGAAAGGTATGCGTCAACGATCCTTCGCGAGGTGCGCCTATGATTGCGGCCACGGGGTGGACGGCGTCGGGATGGTCGAAGTCGTTGTGGTCGTGGATGTTCGCGCTGACGAGGACGGTTCCTTTGGCGGAGGCGATGGTCATGCCGTGGAGGGCGATCTCGGTGGTGAGAGGCTGGTCGAGGTGGGGGTTGACGACGGAGAGGGTGACCGTCTTGCCCTGCATGGAGGCGGAGCCGCTGAGACCGGACAGGCGGGTAACGGGAGCAGTTGCGCCTATGTTCGAGTTGCCGCCGACGGGGGAGAGCGTGGCCAGCTTGTTCTCGATGGAGGGCGCGGAGAACTCTGCGCGGATGGCCGTTGCGCCGCGATGCGGCAGGTACATCTGGAAGACGTGGAAGGCAGGCGTCACGGTGAACTTGTCTTCGCGCGCCAGCATCAGCGAGTGGATGCAGTTGATGGTTTGCGCGACGTTGGCCATCAGCATCTTGTCGGCGTGGCGCTGGAAGATGTCGAGCGTGATGCCGGTCAAAAGTGCGTCGCGCATGGTCATCTGCTGGGAGAGGTTGTACTCCGGGCCGCCCGGGATGCGGGGCAGCTCGGTGCCTTTGCCATACCAGGCGCCCCACTCGTCGACCACGAGCTTGACGCGGTGACGAGTGTCGACCTCGGCGAGCGCGTCCCAGTGGTGGGTGATGACCTGCTCCATATAGGAGCCGCGCGTCAGCAGATCGTAGTGCTCGTCCGGGGTGAAGGCGAGGGCGTCGCCGTGGGCGAAGCGTTTGGCGTCGCCTGAGGTGTAGTAGTGGACGGAGAGGCCGGCGGGCAGGTGGTCGCGCGTGATCGAGCGCATGATGCCTTCGGTCCAGCGGACATCGTCGCCGTTTGGGCCGCAGGCGATCAGCTTGAGGTCGGGACGGCGCGAGGCCTCGGCCCCGGTGGGTGGCTCGGCTCCGGCGCGGGGATACCAGGTGGTCACCTTGCGGTAGAGTTCCCCGTACTCTTCAGGCGTCAGGTTGCCGCCGCAGCCCCAGCTCTCGTTGCCCACGCCCCAGAACTGGACATTGAAGGGATCTTTATCACCGTTGGCGGCGCGCTGATTGGCGAGCGCGTTCGTGCCGGAAGGCTCGTTGCAGTACTCGATCCATTGGTAGAAGTCGCGCGCGGGGAGGGAGCGGAGGTCGGCGGCCAGGTAGGGTTGGCACCCAATGGCGCGGCAGGTGGCCATAAACTCATGCGTGCCGTAGGCGTTGGTGTCTTCCTGATCCCAGAAGGCGGCGCGCTCGGGGCGGTTGCGGGCGGGGCCGATGCCGTCGCGCCAGTCGTAGCTCTCCGCGAAGCAGCCGCCGGGCCAGCGCAGCACAGGGGCCTGGATGGTGCGCATGGCGTCGATGAACGCCTGCCGGACGCCCTGAGTGTTCCGGATCTTCGATTTCTCACCGACCCAGACGCCGTCGTAGATCACCCCGCCGAGATGCTCGATGAAGTGCGAGTAGATCTCGGGCGCGATGGTACCGATCGGCTCCGACGGAAGGATGTCGATACGGGCGTCTGTCTGCATAGCGGCGGCTTGCGCGAGTAACCGTCTTCCGCTGAGGCTGAGCGAGGCGGCGGTAAGGGCCGAAGAAGCAACGAAGTGACGGCGAGTGGTTTTCATCTCCACGAAACGATAGCAGATTCCCGACCTTACTTTATGGGCAGCTTATGGGCCTCGGCTGTACCTTAGCTCTATGCCTCCTTGCTTCAGCCCAGATGCGCTCAAGTTCTTGCGTGGCCTTGCCCGTCATAACGACCGGGCCTGGTTTGAAGAGCGCAAGCCAGTGTACGAGCAGGCGCTGAAAGCTCCGATGCTGGCCCTTCTCGCCGAGATCAACATCGCGTTCGCGGAGTTCTCTCCCGCGCACATCCGTCCGCCGCAGAAAGCCATGATGCGCATCTACCGCGACATCCGCTTCTCGGCCAATAAAGCTCCTTACAAGACGCAGGTTGCCGCGTGGTGGGCGGCCGAAGGCCTGGAGAAGACCTCCGGTGGAGGCTTTTATCTTTCGCTTTCGGCGACGGAGCTGACCATCGCCGCCGGCTGCTATATGCCCGCGCCTGAGCAGCTGCTCGCCATTCGCCGGTACCTGCTCGACCACCATGAGGAGCTTCGCGCGCTGCTTGCGGACAAGAAGCTGAGGGCCAAGCTGACGGAGTTCGACGGCCTGAAGCTAAGCCGCGCGCCCAAGGGCTTTCCTGCCGATCATCCCGCGATCGACCTGATCCTGCAGCGGCAATGGGGCGTCTCCGCCGTCCTTCCTGCGGAGCGCGCGCTCGATCCCACGCTATTGAAGGAGATTGTCACGCGCTTCCGGCTCGCCGCGCCTATGGTCGCTTTCCTCAACACGCCGCTTGTGCCCAGGCCACGAAAACCGCTGTTCTGACTCCCTTGATCCGGTGTGATCCAGAGGAATGCATTGCAGCGATGCGGGTGTGTTCGGCGCGCTCTTGCGGAAGGGCACGGTCCCCGTATTCAACGCTTTTGCATAGCAGGCGAGGGTAGAGTGAGATCGTTGCCGATGATTACTTTTCGCTGCTGGGCGGGACGAGGCCTTTCAGGCGGAGATAGAGGGCGAGGGTGGCGTACTGCTCGTTGTCGTGGGAGATGGTGCCCCAGAGGAGGCCAATGCGGGAGCGTTTAG
>CAXTUR010000151.1:0-7512 GCA_964247455.1 uncultured Acidobacteriaceae bacterium
CTTCTGCTCGCCACCCAACCCGATCCGCCACCGCCCGTCTGTTCTTGTCTGCCCTTCCGCAGCGAAGCGGAAAGGAATCCGCCCCGCCCCACCTGTTATTCTGAGCGAGCGCAAAGCGCGAGTCGAAGGACCTGCGGTTCTCCTTCAACCTTCTCGTCTGTCATTCCGCAGCGAAGCGGATGGAATCCGCCCCGCCCCACTTGTCATCCTGAGCGGAGCGCAGCGCAGTCGAAGGACCTGCGGTTCCGCCCTTGCCTGTACTCCTGCCATTCCCGAAGAGAAAACCGCTTTCCGCCCTTGCTTTACTTGTTGTCATTCCCGAAGGGAACCGCTTTCTCCGGGCCAGGAAGAACTACCCTGCTATCCTTGCCTTTGCACCGCGAAAGGACCCGCTAAGCGTCATGACAGGAAACATGCTCGACCTCAGCGGCAAGGTCGCCGTCGTCTTCGGCCTCGCCAACAAGCGCTCCATCGCCTGGGCCATCGCCCAGAAGCTCTCCGAGGCCGGTGCCTGGCTCGCCATCTGCTATCAGAGCGAACGCCTCCAGCGCGACGCCGAAGAGCTCGCCGCCGACCTGCCCAACGCCCGCACCTTCCGCTGCGATGTGGCCCTCGACGCTGACATCGATGCCGTCTTTACCCGGCTAAAAGACGCCTACGGCAAGCTCGACATCCTCGTCCACTCCATCGGGTTCGCGCCCAACATAAAAAACACCGTTCTCCAGCCCGCGCGCGAAGATTTCCGCGTTGCCCACGACATCTCCGCTTACTCGCTGATCGCCCTCGCCCGCGCCGCCGAACCGCTCATGCCGGAAGGCGGCAGCATCCTCACGCTCACCTACTACGGCGCGGAGAAGGTCTTTCCCAACTACAACATTATGGGCGTGGCCAAAGCCGCTTTGGAGGCCGCAGTTCGCTATCTCGCCGCCGACCTCGGCCAAAAGAAGATCCGCGTCAACGCCATCTCCGCCGGCCCCATCAAGACCCTCGCCGCCCGCGGCATTGGCGATTTCTCTAAGATCCTTAACGCCGTCGAGGAGCGCGGTCCCCTCCGCCGCAACGTCGACACCGCCGAAGTCGGCAACACCGCCCTCTTCCTCTCCTCGCCCCTTGCCAGCGGCATCACCGGCGAGATCACCTTCGTCGATTGCGGCTACAACATCACCGGCCTATAAATCTGTCCTCTAAAAGGAGCCATCCATGACTATCGCCGCCGTCCTTCTTGCAGACTTCGACCTCGAGATCGCCAATACCCGCCGCACCCTGGAGCGCGTTCCAGAAGACAATCCGGACTTCAAGCCTCACGAAAAGTCCATGCCTTTGGGCAAACTCGCCATGCACTGCGCCACCATTCCTCTGTTTGGCTACTACGTCCTCGAAGACGACGGCATGGATATGGCCGCCAGCCCCCGTCCGCGCATCCCGCTCGTCTTTGAAAGCCGCGAAGCCACTCTTGCTTACCTGGCCGACACCGCCGCGAAATGTCGTGCCTCCCTCATTACCACCACCGACGAACGCCTCACCGCCCTCTGGCTCTTCACCTTCGGCGGGCAGGTCATCTTCAACGACACGCGCCTACTCGCCTTTCGCTATATGTTCTTCAACCACATGATCCACCACGTAGCCCAGCTCGGCGTATATTTGCGCCTCAACGGCATCCCGGTCCCCGCTCTCTACGGCCCCTCCGCCGACGAACAGTGGTCCCCCTCATAGCCTGCTTCTCTGTTTGTCATTCCAGAAAAGAATCTGCATTCGACGGGTGCCCCACCGCCGCAACAGCATCATCGTCGCTTGGGTGGCGCGCCACAAAGTCACTGACGCTGGTACACTACCCCATCCTTCATCACAAACCGTACCTTGCCCAACACCGACACATCCTTCGTAGGATCGCCCGGCACCGCCACCACGTCGGCATAGTACCCGGCCTTTAATTCGCCGATCTGCCCGCCCCACCCCAGCAACTTCGCCCCGTTTAGCAGGTCCGCCTGGAGCACCGCCACCGGCGACATCCCATACCGCACCATCAGCTCCATCTCGCGGGCCTGGGTCCCATGCGGAAACGGCCCGACATCGCTGCCCATCGCCATCGGCACTCCCGCCGCCAGCTGCTTCTTGAACTCCGCCGCATGGTACGCCTGCTCCGCCCGCCGGTGCGCCGTCGCTTCGGGCGTCCCCGCGTGCTCCGCGAAGTACTCGCTAATCGCAAACGTCGGCACCGCGTAGATGTTCTTCGCCTTCATCGCCGCCATGGTTGCGTCACATAATTGATATCCGTGGTCAACCGACTCCACTCCCGCCGCCACCGCGTACCCCGTTCCCGGCTCCCCGGTGGCATGAACGGCAACCCCATGCCCCGCGCCAGCCCCGGTCCGCGCCGTCTCGGCGATCGCCGCCCGCAGCTCCTCCACCGTGTACTGATACGGCGTCTTGAAGACGCCCTCCACAAACGTGTCCTTGCCCGTCTCATAGATCTTCGTAAAGTCCGCGCCACCCTTACGCTGCTCGCGAATCACCTTGACGATCTCGTCGGCCGAATCCGCATAGTCCGCGTTCGACAGCACGCGCTGCGCTGGGTTGTAGCCGATTGCGTCCTCATGGCCGCCCGTCAGGTCGACCGCGTTGCAGCTCACCCGCATCCTGGGGCCGGGGATCAGCCCCGAGTTGATCGCGTTGCGAACCGCCACGTCCGCGCAGCCCGCGCCCTCCGAACCCATATCCCGCTCCGCCGTAAACCCAGCCATCAGGTCGAGCCTCGCCGCGTCCGCCGCGATCAGCACCCGCTGCGGCACCGACTCCTCCACCGTCTGCAAGTCCTCCGCTCCCGGATGCAGAAACAGATGCACGTGCGCGTCGATCAGCCCCGGCATTAGCGTCGTGTCGCCCAGGTCGATCACCTCCGCACCAGAAGGCCGCGCCACCTTCGTTCCGGCCGCGACGATCCGCTCCCCCTTTACCAGCACCTCACCCGGCGACACCACCGCGCCCGCCGCCACATCCAGCATCCGCGCCGCATGGAGTACCACCAGATGCTTCCCCGTCTGAACCGTCTGGCTTGTCTGACCTGTCTGGCTTGTCTGGCTTGTCTGACCTGTCTGACTTGAGCAACACACCGCCGCCATCAACCATCCCGCCACAAGAGTTTTCATCGTTTCAGCAGCATACGCCAACCAAGCCCGGCATGGAGCGGCAACCCCACTAACCCACGCCTGTTTGCCGCCGATAAAGCGCATAGCTGTCCGATCTGCGGTGCAGCAAGACGAGGACTCGCCTTGGACCTACATACCGCCCGCGCCGAGCGTGTTGTTCTTCTGGCGCTGTGCAGCGTGCTGACCCTCGCAAACTGGCACATCAACAAAGCAAGCCGCGGCATGCGCTGGTTTGGCGGATACATCGGAAGCCTGGTCGTTGGAGCCATCTTCATCGCCCTCCGGGGCCAGATCCCCGACTTTTACTCGTTCACGTTGAGCAACCTGCTCTTTATCTCCGCCTATGTCATGCTGTATATCGCCGTGGTGGAGTTGATCGGGCAGACCGAGTCCCAACTGCCCTTCCTGATCAGCTCCGTTACGGTAGCAGCCATCGTGCTGCTGATCTACGAAGCCAGCCATAGCGCGACAAAGAGCCGCACGATCGCGTTCTGCCTGTTACTCGCGTTTGAGGAAGCGCTGGTCGCCTTTCTGCTCTACTACCGCAAGCCCGCGCTGCTGCGAATTGCCGGTCTGCCCATGATCGTCATGCTAAGCGGGATCTCCCTGACGAACTCCGCTCTCGTGATCGGCGCCTTTCTGCGCGGTCCACTCGCGGCGTACTTTGCCACCAGCTCGTTTCTGGCCGGCGTCATCTCGGTCTCCTCCGCGCTGCAATGCGGAACGGTGGTGGCCTATATCTGGCTCACGACCTCTCTCCTGCGTCAGGACCTGGAGAAGCAAGCCTCGACCGACCCGCTTACCGGCCTGCTCAACCGCCGCGCCATGGAACGTCTGGCCCCGCATGCGCTCGGCTTCGAACGACGCGTCGCCGCCCCGGCCTCGCTCCTTCTCATGGATCTCGACGGCTTCAAGCAGATCAACGACACGTACGGACATGGATGCGGCGACAAGACGCTTACCATGGTCGCGGAACGCTTACGTGGTACCCTGCGCCAGAGCGACCTGATCGCCCGGCTGGGTGGGGACGAGTTCGCAGTCCTGCTCCCCTCTACCCCATTGGAAGCGGCCTATACGCTCGCCGAACAACTGCGCCTCGCTATTGCCAGCATGGAGATTTCCTGGGCCAACCACTCGGCTCAAGTCACCACCAGCATCGGACTCTCCGAAGCGCCCCTCTCGCTCGCTGGATGGGACCATCTGGTCACCCGATGCGACCACGCCATGTACGCCGCCAAAAAGAAAGGCGGCAACAGAATCGTCGTGGGAGCCGGCTCGCTTGCCGACGACGTGGTCCAGTTCCAGGCCATCCCGCTATCGGCAGTCTAGAACCTAGGCTTCTCGATCATTCTTTGTTTGTCATTCCCAAGGGAATCTGCTTTTTCAGCCCGCTTTCTCCGCCAACTCCGCCCAGCGCGCATACAGCCCATCCGCAGCCTCCTGCGCCTCTTCCATCTCCTGCAAGGCCGCCGTCAGCTTCATCGCGTCCGTCACCACCGCGGTCTCTTCCAGCGTCTCCCGGGCCGCCTGCAGCCGGTCCTCCGCCGCTTCAACCGCTGCCTCAATCCCGGCAAACTCCCGCCCTTCGATGTACGACAGCTTCTTCTTGCCCGCGCCACTCCCCGAGGCCGCAGCACTCGTCACCGCAGCAATCGCCGTGCCCGCCTGCCCGGGGATGATCGACTCCTCCACCGTCACGCCGCGCCACTGCTCCCATTGCGAGTAGTCGGCAAACGTCTCCGCCCCGCCTTTCCCATCCAAGCCCAGCACGATCGTCGACACGCGGTCGAGCATGTAGCGGTCGTGCGTCACCAGCACCAGCGCGCCCGTGTATTCGAGCAGGCTCTCCTCCAAAATCTCCAGCGTGGCGATGTCGAGATCGTTCGTCGGTTCGTCCAGCAGCAGCAGATCGGCTGGCTCCAGCATCAGCTTGGCGATCAGCACCCGCGCCCGCTCGCCGCCGCTCAGCCGTTCTACGGGCTGGTTGAGCTGCTCGCTCGTAAAGAGGAACTTCGTTGCATAGCTCGCTACATGGACGACACGCCCCTGGTAGACGACCGAGTCCGAATCCGGAGCCAGCGCCCGCCGCAGCGTCACACTTTCCTCCAGTTCGCGCGTCTGCGAAAAGTAGACGATCTTGAGCGACGCCGCCTTCTTCAGTACGCCCGTGCTCGGCTCCAGCTCGCCAGTCAGCATGCGCAGCAGCGTCGTCTTGCCGCTCCCATTAGGACCCACCAGGCCAACGCGCATCCCGCTAGTGACCAGGAAGTTCAGTCCTTCCACGATCTTCCGATCCCCCAGCACGCAACTCACATCCTCAAACTCCACCAGCCGCTTCGTCTGCCGGTCCGTCGCCGCAAAGTCGATCCCCGCCGACGAGGTCTGCGTCCGCGAGTTGACCTCCTTCAGCTGCCCAATGAGATCGTTCGCATTGTCGATCCGCGCCTTGGCCTTGGTGCTCCGCGCCTTGGGTCCACGCCGCAGCCAGTCCACCTCAATCTTCACCCGGTTCTTCAGCGCGTCCTGCAGTTTCGACTGCGCCTCCATATAGTTCTGTTTTTCTTCCACAAAGCGCGAGTAGGTGCCCTGCACGCGCAGCAGCCCGTCAGCATAGACGCGGTTCAGCTCCACAATCGCCGTGGCCACATTCTCCAGAAAGTACCGGTCGTGGCTGACCATCACGCAGGCAAACGCCGCTTGGCTTAATAGCTCCTCCAACCAGGCAATACCGGCCAGGTCCAGATGGTTCGTCGGCTCGTCCAGCAGTAGCACGTCGGGTGCAGTCACCACCGCCTCGGCGATAGCCAGCCGCTTGCGCCAGCCGCCCGAGAGCTTCGCCGCCTCCGCCGTCATGTCCGGAAAGCCAGTTCGCCCGCTGGTCTCGCGCAGGCGCCCCTCGTGCTCGGCCTCAGGCACCTTGGCCAGCAACAGCGCTTGTTCCAGCACACCGCGCACCGTCAGGCCCGGCGCAAAGGTCGACTCTTGCCGCACATAGCCAATGCGTGCGCGCTTGCGTGTTGCCACATCGCCCGCGTCGGCGTCCTCATCCCCGGCAAGCACCTTCAGCAGCGTCGACTTGCCCGCGCCGTTCGGGCCGATCAACCCGATGCGGTCGCCATCGGAAACAGTAAACGAGATCTCACGAAACAGCGGCACAGCACCAAAGGCCTTCGTAAGCCCCTGTGCATTCAGAATGGGTGGCATAAGACCAGTTTACGTGCTCAGAGTTCATTCGCTAAACTGCTCTAAAGATATGATGAATGATTTTTGATGCGGGAGGTCAGGATGCGCACCACGCTTGCAATCGACGATGACGTTCTGGCCGCGGCCAAAGAACTCGCCTCTTCGCAACGCATCAGCGTGTGCGAAGTCGTCTTAGCCCTCATCCGCCAAGCGCTGCGGCCTCCCGCCAGTCTCCGCAACACCCGCAACGGCATACCTCTTCTCTCAGTCCGCCATCCTGAAATAAGGGTCACCTCTGAGCTCGTCAAGCAACTCGAACAAGAGCTGCCATGAGACCCTTCTTGCTCGACACCAACGTGCTGATTGCGTTGATCGATCCCACCCATGTTCGACACCATCACGCACATGAGTGGTTCGCAGACACCGGTCACAAGGCCTGGGCGACCTGTCCGCTTACGGAGAACGGTCTACTCCGCATCGTCAGCCACCTGCAATACCCGAACTCGCCCGATACGCCCTCAGCGCTGATCGACGTGGTTGCCGGGCTTCGACAGCTTTCGGGGCACGAGTTCTGGCCTGACGACATAAGCCTCTTTGACCGAGATCGCATCCACCACGAACGGCTTCTAAGCTCCGCTCATCTGACGGACACTTACCTGCTTGCGCTCGCCGTAAAACACGATGGATAGTTAGCGACTTTCGACCGCCGCCTGGTGACGAACGCGGTCAAAAACGGCCCTCAGGCTCTACAGGTCCTCTAGGCTCAATCCAGATCGAACTCGCGCAGCGGCTTGCCCGTATCCGGCGTCTCCTTCGCCTTCTTCACCGCCTCGGCAAACATCTTGCCCAGCACGTCATCACGGTTCTTCTGCGCGTTTACCGACTGCTCAAAGAGGCTGTCCCGCCGCTCATCACTGGCCCGCAGCGCCTTGGCAGCGTCGCTCAGGTCCTCGAACGTCTTCTTGCGCGGCGCAAGCGTGTGCGCGATCACCGAGCGCGTCGCCGGGTCCACTGTCAGCATCGCACCGCAGTCTGGGCAGCTGATCTCGAAGGGCTGGGTAGAAGAGGGTTGTTGCTTTGCCATCGGTCGAAACCTCGCTTTGGCTATTCTAAAGCGCGGCAGCCGTGTGGTTGCCCCCCAGGGATTCGAACCCCGATCGAGCGAGTCAGAGTCGCTAGTCCT
>CAXTUR010000152.1:0-5741 GCA_964247455.1 uncultured Acidobacteriaceae bacterium
CATAGGTAATGTCTGCCACCCAAAGCTGGTTCGTGGCCATGGGCATGAGGTGGCGCGCCAGGTTCGGCCACACCCGCCAGCTGTGGCGCGCGTCCGTCGTCGGCGGCCTGAACAGCGGCTTCGCCAGGCACAGCAGGTTGTCCTCGCGCATGATCCGGACCACGCGCTTGTGGTTGACGCACCAGCCCTCGCGTCGCAGCAACGCGCCGATCCGGCGGTAGCCGTAGTGGCGGTTGGTCAGAGCCAGACGCTGGATGACGTCGCGCAACGCCGTTTCTTCGCGCAGCGGCTCGTTGCTGGCCCAAGCTCTGTAATAAGCTGCCCGGCTGACGCCGGCCAACCCGGACATCCTTCCCACCGAAAGCCCTGCTCCCGGCGTTTCGCCTTGCGAGCGCGTCATTGCCTGGATGTGGGCGAAGACGCTGTCACGCCAGGCGCGTCGCTCGGCCGGCGTGAACCCTCTATGTGCTGCAAGGCGCCCCTGAAAAAATCCAGGTCCAGTTGTTGCTGGCCAACCTTGCGCTCCAGTTCGGCAATCTGGGCCTGCGCTTGGACCAAGCCATCCGCCCTGGCTCGCGACGCGCGTGTACTCTCCGCCACAAGGACCTCTGCCGTGCGCGGGCGCCCGCGTTTGCTTGTCAGTCCTTCCGCGCCGTTCGCGCGGAACCGGTCACGCCAGTGATAGATGATCGTTCGCTGGTGGTTTAGTTCGATGGCCAGGGCGCTCGCGCGCTCGCCAGCCTCCAGCCGTTCAACGGCCAAGCGGCCATCCCGCACGATGCGAAGCGGCGCGTTCTCTCGTCGCAACTGCGCCCAAGCCGCGGATGCTGCGTCGCTCTCAGAACGAGAGAACGAACGTCGTTTCTCCTTCACGCCGGACGCGACGATAAATGTAGCGAACTGCAATCATCGGCGGCTGGGATCGCAATCATCGGCGGGTCGTGCCCGAGATCATTGCAACGGGTTTGAGGGGTTGGGCCCACAATCGCTGCACGTGGGCGCATAAATCCTGCAACTGGGATCGCAATCGTCGGGGTTGTGCCCACGCTGACTGCACGGGCTTGCGGCCAGGGCGGGCATTCAAACGACCGGTTTTTGGGCCTATGGCTTACACTGAGGGCCAACCAAGGACAGATCTGGGCTCACCCTAAGCGGGACGCGCAATGGTTTGCTGTCTGAGCGTCTTAGCCGCACCCGCATTACCTGATGTCTACATACGGGGCCGCTCCCTGGCCGGCAGGCGCGCGCGGCATGACGCCAGCTACCTTGACGGGCTCAGCGATACGTGGCGATAGCCCCGACCAGCGGATAAGCCGCACGAATGCGACGCGCATCGGGCTGGATCTGCAGCGTCCCGCTATCGTCGCCGCCTACGATGCGGCCGCTCAGTGTGGCGTCGGCAAAGACGAAGGGCAGGCTGTAGCCGGTCACGAAGTCTGGCCGGTCAAGTAGGCCGAAATGCAAATGCGGGTTGGTCGAGTTGCCCGAATTACCGAGCCGCCCAATCATCGCGCCTGCCGGCACGCTCTGGCCGACCGCGACCGCGACGCTACCTTTCTGCAGGTGGGCATAGAAGGCGTAGATGCCCTCGGCCTGACGGACGAGGACGTAGTTGCCGCCGAGATCTTCAGGCTTGTGCAGGGTCGTCGGCGGCTGAAAGGGAATGCTCTCCTCCATGCCGTCATGCCGGGCAACCACCATGCCGGCGGCGACGGCATGCACCGGAGTGCTAAAATACTGGTATTGTGCGTCGTTCTTGCCGTCACCCTCGTAGAAGCGGTTCTCGTCGACGCGCACGAAGTCGATCGCGAAGGTCTCGGACGTGCCAATCCGGGTGCCGGCGGCCAGCCGGACGTTGCGGTGGGCGTTCGGCGTGCAGCAGCCATTGATAGCCGCTCAGCCGGGACCGCGGAGCGGCGGCTGAATGGTGATGGCGCGGAAGGGCGAGACCGCCAGCTCTGCCCCGCGGATTTCGCGGCTGCCGATGATCGCCACGAGGTGCGGCGAGGCGTCCGGCACTGCATAGGTGATGCGGTGGGAGAGGCGCTGCGGCACCTGGCCCGGTGGCAGGGCCAAGTCGATGTCGACCGTCGCTGCGCCGGAGGCCGGGATGGCAACAACCGGTGCCTGCTGGAGCACGCCCTGGGTCGCCGCGGCGAGGGTAGTGCCCTCGATGCGTCCGAGTACTGCGTTGCCTGGTCGGATGATCTCGACCGCAGCGAGAGTGACGGGGCTGGCGAAGGCATTGGTGACGAGGAGGTCGTATTCGATATGGTCTCGGCCATCGTCGCCGCGCACCACATGCGGCTCGTTCAGCGGCGTGACAAGCAGCGCGGTGGAAGCAAGAGCGAGATCTTCAGCGCCAGCCGGCCACGCCGCTGCGGGCGTGAGGCAGAGCAGGGCGAGCAGCAGCAAAGCGGGGCGCCTCGGCTTGCTGGGTGTCTTGTCCATCCTGTCTTCTCGGTCGATGCCTACTCGAATGGCTGCTGGTCTTGCTCGCAGACCGTGCCTTCGGGGAGCAATGAGAGGTTGACGAGATAATCATCCTCGAACCGCTGCGCGCACCGGCTGGGGTTCAGCAGGACGGTGTGGCCGTAGCCATCGACCGTCAACACCCGCGCCTTTGCCAGCTCCCCGGCCATGCCGATCGAGTTCTTGTAGGGCGTCGACGGATCGTACGTGTTGCCGATCAGCAGGATCGGGTTCGGCGTCGGATGGTTCCAAGGTCCGACATATTGGTCGGCTGCCCTCACCGGCCAGCTCGCGCAGGGCTCGTCGGCCCAGAGATCCACAACGCCGATGGGGCCGTAGAGGGCGTAGGCGGAGCGGTCCAACGCGAGGAATTTCGCCGGTGGGCGAGGGTTTGGGCTGTCGCCGCACTCGACGGTGAGCGACTGCCAGTTGCTGACGTATTTCTGCTCGGCGCCCAGCGGCAGTGATGGTTGCGATGACGCGGCTGCAGCGGTCGGGGCTGGTGCGGATGCGCCGACTGCGGTGACGGCATTGGAGACGACCGTCAGCAAGCTGCTGGCCCCGACCCACCCGGAGAGGCCACCCGGCTCTGGCCGCGTCGTGAAGAACTTGCCCTCCAAGGATTTCAGCAGCAGGGCGTAGGTGAAGGTGATGCCGCCGATCTCGATCGGCGCGCGCTTCAGCCGCCGCAGCAGGGTGTCAAACCTCGCGCGCGTGCCCGGGACGTCGCCGGTAGAGAATGTGCATTTCGCGGGTCCTGCCTCGCCGCACAGGTCGAGAAACGCGCTCAGCGATTCAGATATTCCTTGGTCGGTGCCGAAGCGCAGCGCGCTGCTGAGTTCGACATTCGGGTCGCCGTCGTTCGTATACAGGCTGGGCGTAAGATTGCCGTCCAGGATCATCGCCCGGACATTGTTCGGGAAGAGATTGGCGGAAACCGCGCCCAGGAAGGTGCCATACGAAGTGCCGAGATAGTTGAGCGTCCGCTCCCCCACCGCCTGGCGCAGCAGATCCATGTCCCGCGCCGTATCCGCCGTCGAGGTGTGCGAAAGCAAGGCCCCGTTGCGTTCCAGGCAGATGCGGCCAAACGCCGCGAACCGCCTGAGCCATGCCGCCTTCTCCACCTGTCCGACCGGGAACGCCTCCTGCGGGACGCCATCGAAAAAGTTCGCCTCGTCGTTCTGGTTTGCGAAGCATTGCACCGCAGTGCTGTCGCCGATCCCTCGCGGGTCCCAGCTAATGAGGTCGAAGCGAGCCTGCATGGTCGGCGAGAAGAGCGAGATCCAGTCCGGGAGATCTTTTGTGCCCTGGCCGCCCGGCCCTCCGGGATTGAAAAAAAGCGTCCCAATGCGCTGTGCGGGGTCGGTGCTCGCGTGGCGGACGACGCTGAGGTTAATCGACGGGCCCGCGGCGTTTGCGTAATCGAGCGGCACCTGCGCGGCACCGCACTCGAAGCCAGCCTGGTCCGCCCCGGTGCAAGGCGTCCATTGCAAGACCGGGATCGAAGGCGCTCCCTGGGCCGATGCCGGAGTCCGAGGGGAGGCGAAGATGAGGATCGCAGTCAAAGCGCTCATGACGATCCACATCCGGGCGATGTAACTGGTCTTCCGCATGAGTTTCCCTCATTTTTCGCAACAGGGTGGGTGCCTCAATCAGCGCGGCAAAGCAACACCTATCGCGCGGCTGCGGTTCGCGAAGGCAAATACCTCTCCAAGGTCATCTCCCATGGCTCGGATGCGATGTCACACCGTTGCAGAACCCGTCCCGATGACCGGTCTCTTGCCACCTTCAAATGCTCGTCTTATCCCGAGCTTGAATCACGTCTTCCGGTCTGGTGATAGTGGATATGAACGGTGATGCAGGAGCGTGATGGACGCGAACGCCCCGATCCACGAGCCGACCGCCGCGAAGCAGACATAGATCCAATTCTCCGTATAGCTGATCACGGCAAAGGAGGAGAGCAGATACCATAGGCTGCTCCAACTCGCTGCTTGCACCCGCCGGCGCGCCACCACTGCGGAGGTGAACAGCACGTACACCGCGTCGGTCGCGGCGGTGGCCAGCACGACGGCTCCGGCGGTGAGGGGGTTGATGGCGAAGGCGGTCATCGTGGTCTCCGGCCTGGATCGGCCTGGGGCAACAGTGCGGCCATCTCAAAACGGAAAGCCGAAATTGGCGTGCCAGACGTTCAACCCGTCGCCGAACACGTAGCCCACTCCGATGCGCGGGTTGGACAGCTATAGTATGCGGAACGGGGCAGCGGACCCGATGGAAAAGGCGATCTCGCCTTGGTTGGCCACTCGCAACGGCGACCGCAAGAAACGCGAGAACACCAGCGGCTCCGGATAATAGTAGGTGCCCGCATAGAGACCGAGATCCGGAGCCCACTCGCCAATCTTGAAGCCGAGCGGGTGGCGCACCTCGCCGCCGATCTGCAGAGCGACATAGCGCTCGTTGAAGCCGGGGCCCAGGGTCTTGTCGCCGGCAAAGACGACCCCGTTGCCGAGTGAATAGGTGTAGGCGCCCGAACGCCACTGCGCGACCGCGCGTGCGCCCGTTCGATAGATCGCGTGGTCGACGCCCACCTGAGCAAACGGCTTGAGCGCGACGCGCTCACCAATTGGAATCTCCAACTCCGCACCCGGCACCACGGAGAGCGACTGCTGCTTGAGCGTAATGCGCCGGCCGTCGGTGTCGGTGGCGCGGAAGCTATAGAGGCCGCCTTGCACGGGCGCCAAAAGCCGGACTGTCCATCCGTTCCAGAGATTGCCGGGCAGCGTGTAGGCAAGCGGCAACGTATAGATATCGGCGCTCAGTCCGGCGAGGGAGTAGCCTCCGAAACCGAGATCAGCCGCGTAGACGTAGTTGAGGTTAACCGTGCGGTTCGGGTTCGGTGCCGGCCTCGTTTGCGCCCGTGGCTGCGGACTGGCGGCCAATGCGCCAAGCGTCGCGACGCAGACCCAGGTTGCGCGGCGCAGAAAGGGCGACTGCAAACGGAGAGACATCCTGGTAGCTCCATCGTTCAGGGCAAGCGTGACGATGGATCGGGCTGCTCGCAAGGCAGCCCCCGGAAGCCGATCGTTTGCAGCGATGAATGTTGTCATTCAATGAGTTTAATGTAGCGGACCGCAATCGTCGGAGTCCTGCGCACGCTGATTGCACGGGAGTGCGGGCTGGAGCGGACCATCAAACGACCGGTTCCGATATACCCGTCAAACGGGTAACCCGGCGGCGAGCATCTGCTCTTTCAGCTCGCGCGAGCGCTCGGC
>CAXTUR010000152.1:5751-7388 GCA_964247455.1 uncultured Acidobacteriaceae bacterium
GAAGGGCCTGCCAGCATCGCTGTTCCAACGTGCGCGGGAACGCCTCTAGCGCTTCAATTCCTCTGGTGCGGGACTGCTCTCGCGGTCGCCGGTCACGCGGTGGTCCTGGGCTGGGCAACTGCGCCGTCATCGGGAATGTGACGACTAGAATAGGGCGAGCGGATTGACTGCCGCTCCGGTCGCCCCCTTGAAGCGCCAAGGCGAGGCCGTCACGAAAAATGTCCACCGATTTTCATCGGAACAGGCTGCGGCGAAGGCGTCGAGATCCGTCTGGTCGATCAAAGTCAGGCCCAGATACGCAATGCCCACCATGTGCACGGGTTCGGTCCAGCGCTCGAAGCCCGGAACCGGCGGATGAGCGTCGCTGTCCGAGTCGCTGCTTAGGACGGCGATACGACGATCCCGCAACCACGGCAGACAGGCCGCGTGCAGGCCGGTGCCGTTCCGCGCGCCGGCACCGTTGCGCACGAACAGGATGTCGCCTTCCCCAACCCTCGCATCATGCAATCGCTCGGCTGTCTCGAGATCCGCGGGCATGATCGCCGAGCCAAGGGACAATGGGCCACCTCGCGCTTCTGCCACGTCCAGCAGAACGCCTCGTCCCACGATGCCAACGGCGCCGATCTTTTCGACTCCGAGTCGGAGCGCTCCGGCCGGCGCGACATCGTCGACCGGATAGCCGTCGTACATCCCCTCACGCCCTTCAGAGTCGATCCAAGATCATGTTGTTTTCTGACAGAGGCGTCGAAGCATCAGCCTGATTGAGGCCCATCGCAGGAACGCGAGGGCATTGCGGTTTAGTCGCTCCCAATCCTTGGAAAGCCGTCGACAGCGGTTCAGCCAGGCGATGGTGCGTTCGACGATCCAGCGTTTCGGCAGCACGACGAAGCTTGCGACATCGGAGCGCTTGACGATCTCGATGTTCACCTGGCTGCAGACGTGGGCCAACCCGTCCTGAAAGCGCGGTCCCTGGTAGCCACCGTCGGCGTAGAGCTTGAGCAGGAACGGGTAGAGCCCGAACAGCGAGGCCATCAGCAGCACGCCGCCGTCGCGGTCCTGGATGTCGGCGGCGTGCACGAGGGCTTGCATCAGCAAGCCTTGCGTATCGACGAGGATGTGTCGCTTCTTGCCCTTGATCTTCTTTCCCGCATCGAAGCCCGGCGGGTCTGAGACCCCCCTTTTTCCGCGCTCTTGACGCTCTGGCTGTCGATAATGGCGGCAGTCGGACTGGCGTCGCATCCCGCCTGCTCGCGGCAGGCGACGTAAAGCGCGTGATGCAGCCGGTCGAGCGTGCCGTCATGCTGCCAGCGCTTGAAGTAGAAGTTGACCGTGCTGCGCGGCGGCAGGTCCTTGGGGATCGCGGCCCACTGGCACCCGGTGCTCAGCACATACATCAGCCCGTTCACCACCTCGCGGACGTTCACCGTCCGCTTGTTGCCGCCGCGCTTGGCTCGCGGGATCAGCGGTCTGGTCAGTGACCACTCGGCATCCGTCAGGTCGCTTGGATACCGCAGCCTGCTACGGTCATAACGACCGCGGTTATCGTCCGTCCACATTCCACCACCCTCGTGACTCGACGCAAAAACGATGGAATCACAACCCGCTCACCGGACTCAACATGATCTTGGATTGACACT
>CAXTUR010000153.1:0-7373 GCA_964247455.1 uncultured Acidobacteriaceae bacterium
AGCCCAGCCTAACCCTGTCAAGCCCCCTCACCTTCGAATATGCTCTATCTTCTTCATTCAGAGTGAGATAGGACATTTTCAAAGTTTGAGCATCAGTTATGCTCAAACTGCTATGCTTAAGGAGTACATAGTCCTTCACACACCAAGATAACCCGGTCTATGCTGGGTTATCTTCTTTTTTGAAGATCTTATGCAGAACTGGTTTAGAATGAAGTTTTTGCGCGGCACGATTAGCGTAAGCTGTTGTTAAGCAAGATGTTACACGCGCTCCATAACGGGGGAGTACCTCGCTACATGCCCTCAAACAAATCCGCCGTCAACCGCACCGGCTGAGCCTCCGCGCTCGCCACCAGCGCGTAATATTCGTCCCCGCCGTACCGCTCAAACATCTCCTTGTTTCTCTCGATCAATGGAGCCTGCGAGGTATGCGCCCGAAACGCCTCCATCTTACGCGCGCGGACGCTCTCAATGTCCAGCTTCACGCTCCAGGGCATCGGCATCGGTGCTTGCCGGTCGGGAGCGAAGAAGATCGTCGTCAGATAAAAGAGCCGCTTCGGTTGGAACACCTGAGCAAGCTCCGGATACCGCCTCTCCCGTCCGGCCCAATGAAACGCCGCCGTCGTCCAACTCGAAACCATCATGTGGTCCGCGTGCGTATTCAGCCCGCCCTCGCCGCCAAACGTAATCACCACATCCGGCCGGAACCGACGCATCCGCTCGACCAGCCGTCCGGCCGCGCGGGTGAAATCCGCAAACTCCAGCCGGCCATCTTCGTAGTCCATCATTTCCCGGTGCGTCACGCCCAGTATCTTGCAGGACGCGGCAAACTCCCGCCGCCGCATCGTTCCCAGCTCCGCGCCGGAGACAGCCTCACCGCGATTGGTTGCAGCCTGCCCGTCCGTCATGCAAATGACATAGGTCTCCACGCCACGATCCGCCGCCAACGCCAAGGCACCGCCGAAGCCAAAGCACTCGTCATCCGGATGCGCCACGACACACATCAGCTTCAGGCCCAATCCGTCTCCTCCAACAACTCCATCTGCTCCGCACACGGCGCAAAGCTCTTCCGGTGCAAGGCACACGGCCCATGTTCGGCCAGCGCTCGCCGGTGCTCCGGAGTGGCGTATCCCTTGTGCGAGGCCAGCCCATACACCGGATGCCGCTCGTGCAACGTCCGCATCAACCCGTCGCGATAGACCTTCGCCACTACCGACGCCGCAGCAATCGACAAGCTGAGCGCATCGCCGTAGATCAGTTTCGTCTGCGCGCAGGCATGGTCGAGCCGCATCGCGTCGATCAGCAGATGGTCTGGCTCCAAACAGAGTCCGTGCACCGCCAGCAGCATCGCCATCCGCGTCGCCTGGTAGATGTTGATCCGGTCGATCGTCTCCGCATCCACCTCCGCCACGCTCACCGCCAACGCCCGCGTTCGAACTTCGGCATCAAGCCGCTCGCGGTCCTCCCGCAACAGCTGTTTCGAGTCCTTCAACCCCGCTGTCGCCAGCCGCGCCATTCCATGCGTACACTCCGGCAGGATCACCGCCGCCGCCACGACCGGCCCGAACAGCGCACCGCGGCCCACTTCGTCCACCCCGGCGATTTGCGTGTATCCGCGGTACCGCAACGCCTGCTCCGGCGCGTCGCTGCACACCAGCTGCTTTAACATCCGCTGCTTTGCGGTCGCCTTCGTAACCATCTTGTCCCACCCATAAACCGTTGCCATGCTGCCCTTAGTCTAGTGCATCGCGAACGTGGATAAGCGGACACGCTAGCGCAGCTGAAACTCCGGCGACCCCATCACCAGTGCCGTCAGCAGGTTTAGAGTGTCGTTCGGGTTTGCTCCCGCAGACTGCTCCGCCATCTGCTTATGGATCAGCTCATTAGTCTTCGCCGACGCCTCTCCCCCGATCAGCGACCACTCCAGCACAGCCAACATCACATCAGGTCCATCCAAGCTGGCGATCGGTGCGGGCAATCCCGTCCGAACCATCGCCTCCGCAGAGTTCATTTTCACCGGAACACTCGCCACTATTGTTCGAGGCATTCCCAGTGATCCCAGTCCCATCACCATCAAGTGCCCCGAGTCGAACTTCTGGTTGGCATACTTGCCGTTCGTCAGTGCGTATGCAAAGTTCAGCCGGTCCACCAGCGCGCCCGAGTTCATCCAGTGGTCCGCCGTGATGTAGTAGCCCGTCGGCGGCAGCGCGTAGTAAACCGGCATGCCCATGTTCCGGATTGTGTTGACTAACGCACCCGGGTTAACTGGATCGGTGGCGGTCGTGCGAAAGGCCGAGGCCAGGAACTCCATCGGCGTCTTCACCTTGTTGCGGAAGTACTTCTTAGAGTTGAACTCTGGCGACTGTACCATCGTCCGCAGCACTGCTTTGATGTCCCCGTCGGAGGCGAGAAAGCTCTGCGCCATCCGGTCGACCAGCCCTGCCGGAGGCTCATCCGCCACAAACCGCTGGGCGATCAGGTACGAGATGAAGTGGGCCGTCTGCGGTTTGGCCGCCAGCAGACTCAGCGCCGTGATTCCCTGCCGCATTCCGTCGGGCGGAGCTGTGTCCGGAATCGTCGTCCCAAACCATGGCTTCGCTCCAGGCTCATGCCGCTTCGGATCGAAGAGAAACGGCCCACCCTGCCCCGGTCGATCCACGCCCCATCCGGTCAAGATGGCCGCCAGGTGCGTCACGTCTGCCTGCGTATAGCCGCCGTTCACGCCGATCGTATGGAGCTCCATCACCTCGCGGCCATAGTTCTCGTTCAGCCCCTTATTACCCGGCTTCGACTTCGGGTTCGCCGGGTTCACCCCGTTCGCCAGCGAGTTCGGCCCAATCGACTGATAGTTATCCAGATACACCATCATCGCCGGACTGGTCGCCGTCGCCAGCAGCAGGTCGCGGAACTTCCCCAGCGCATGCTTGCGGATCACGTCGCGCTCATACGGCGTCGTGTACCACTGATCAGAGTCCTTGCCAATGAACACGTTGAAGTGGTTGAACCAGAAATCGGTCATCACCTCCTGCAACTGCCGCTCGCTCAGGATCGCACGTACTATCTTCGCCTGTGCCAGCTCCTGCGCCGCTTCGCCCGATGCCCCGACGTTGCCTGCCATCGCGCGAAAGATCTCCCGTTCGCGCGGGGTAAAGTCCGCTAGCAGCAGATTCTTCTGGTCGCCGCCCACATAGCTGGTAAACGCGATGCGGTCCGGCACCGGCATCTTGACCAGCGCCGCCATGCGGTCCTTCTTCGGCAACGCAAACAGCTCCCCCGCAACCTCGGCCGCTATCGCTTGCCCGTCAGCCTTCGCCTTCGCCTTCTCCGCGTCCGTCGGTTCCGCGGGAGGTTTGCCGTCCGCGCTCAGCTCCTTGGCCACCTGCTGCGCGTTGTACTTTGCCGCCTGCACCTCGTACATGGCCGCAAGCAGGGGGTCCGTCGGATATGGCCGCTTTCCCTGCACTACCTGCTCGATCAGCCCGCGATCCGGAAAGGTCGTCACAATCTGCTCCGCGCTCATGCCTAGAGTCGGATAGTCCGCCAGCCGCTTGTCAGTTGCCCCATCTGGAATCGATTGCGGGTTGAGCTGCTGCTCGAACCACTTCCCCGCACCCAGCGCCTGGACTCGATCGATCTCCCCGGGCCGCGCTCCGAAGGTGAACCGGTCCAGCATCTGCACCGCCCGCTCGCGCTCGGTCAGCGGCACCATGGGCGCATCCTTCGCCGGGAGCGGCAGCTTTGGTTTTCCAACGCTCCGCACCACCGGAGCCTGCCCCCATCCCGCAACCGTAAGCGCCACCAGCAACCAGAGCTTTCGCATAGAGCCTCTAACTCATTAGACCAGCACGCCTACCTCAAGTTGCGGTGGAAGCTGCGTGCCGCGCCGCGAATGCCGTTCTGGTTGTCATTCCCTAAGGGAATCTGCGTTGGCGGCTCCCAACTATCGCCCTCGCTAGCCTTACTCTTCCAGCAACTCCCGCACTCGTCGCCAATCCACCGAACACATACTCCTCGGCAACAATTGCACGTCTTCAGTAACCGTCTCCAACGCGCCGTTCACAAGCCGCGAAATCGTCTGCGTAGGTGGATCGATCAGCATGATCGTCGGCACGCCCATCAGTTCGTAATCCCGCAATTTGACGAGCATTCGAGGAAGTCGATCTTCCGGCGACATGATCTCGAACACCGCGACCGGCGCATGCGTCAGCACCTGCTCCGTAGGCAGCGATCGGGCAAACACGCATACATCCGGCACACGATAACGCGTCGGGCTAACCCGCACGCGATACTCCGGACGCACGCGAACTTCCCAGGCCTTCCCGAACTGCACAAACCACAGTTGGATCGCCTGCTGCCACGACGCGTGATCGTATTGCCCCATTGGTCTCTCCTCGATCACGCCATCCACATACTCGCAATCCGGTTCGTGATCGAGCGTTCGTAAATACTCTTCAACCGGAACATGAACCGCAGTCGCCATGGCACACCCCTTTCCCTCGTCGTTATAACCAACGTTAGTCCAAAAACTCCCGCACCCGCAGCCAATCGATCGAGCAGGCGCTCCCGGGCAGTTCCATCCTCGCTTCAGTGATTGGCTCCAAGTTTCCATCGACATATCGCGAAAGCGTCGCCGACTCTGTCTCCGGATCGATCACCACGATCGTCTGGATGCCCATGCGTCGGTAGTCTTCGAGCTTCACCTTCACCCGTTCCATGCGGTCTTCCGGCGACAGCACCTCAAAGACCGCGATCGGAGTATGGATTAAAATCCGCTTGATTGAAAGGCTCTTGTCGAACACCACTACATCCGGCACACGGTACCGAGTCGCCGCAACCTGCACCCGCAACTCCGGCCGTACGCGGATTTCCCACTCCTTCGCGTGCTGACCGAACCATTGCAATAGCGCATACTGCCAGGATGATTGTCCGAACTCCCCCATCGGCCGCTCCTCGACGAACCCATCTACAAACTCCGCGTCTGGCTCGTAATCCGAGCAACGCAGGTAGAGTTCGACAGGTATCTTCCCTTGCACCAGTTCAGGGATTTCGGAGACCGCAACCGAAGCCGCCATAGGGCACCTCACTTAGACCAGCATACCTCTAGGCACTCCGCAAGGACGCGGGAATCGGCTTCGCGGCTCGCCGCCCGTTCCGCCAACGCTTTGTAAATTCCCACAATACCCGCGCTGCCAACAATCCGGCCAACACCGCCGTGTCCTTCCACGGCGTTCGCACCCCGGCCTTGACCAGCCACCAATAATGAATGACCGCAAAGATCGCCGCCGCATATACCAGCCGGTGCAACCGCTGCCAGTTCTTGCCGCCCATCGCCCGCAGCATCCGTTGTGGCGACGTCACCGCCAGCGCCAGCAGGATCACCCATGCCGCAAACCCCACCTGGATAAACCGCCGCTTCAGGATGTCGTCCCACATCGTCGGCCACACCAGCTTGAACTGCGTCCACACCTCGCCGATGTGCCCCGCTTTCACCCCCGCAAAGGCAGTCGGCAAGTCGTATCCAGAGAACAGAAACACATACGTCAGCAGGTGCAGCGTGGCGTAGAAGAACGCATACAGCCCCAGCATGCGGCGGAAGCGGATCAGGTTCGCCCATCCCGTGCGGAGCCGCCGTATGGGGGTGATCGCCAGAGAGAGCAGCAGGGTGTAGACTGCCCAATCGCCGGTGTAATGAGTGAGGGTGTTGACCGGGTCCGCGCCCAAAGCGTCATGCCGGAACTGATAGATCATCCCGAAGAACGGGACGAGGCACAGCAAATGGACGACAACCTTCACATACGGGATCAGTTTAGGCGGCATCGCCTCAATAATACTTCTTCAAATCCATCCCGCTATACAAGCTGGCCACCTGGTCCGCATATCCGTTGAACGGCAGGGTTGGTATGCTGTGTGGAAACGCGCTCGCGTCGATCCGCCGCTCCTTCGCCTGCGTCCACCGCGGATGGTCCACCGCCGGATTCACGTTTGAATAGAAGCCATACTCCTGCGAGTTGATCTCGCTCCACGTCGTCTTCGGCTGCTTGTCCGTAAAGTGGACCCGCACGATCGATTTTCCATTTTTGAACCCGTACTTCCAGGGCGTCACCACCCGCACCGGCGCGCCGTTCTGATTTGGCAGCACCTCGCCATAGCACCCAAAGGTCAACATACACAGTGGATGCATGGCCTCATCCATCCGCAGCCCTTCGGAGTACGGCCAATCGTAGCCGCCCGGCAGGTCAGGCATCTGCTTCTTGTCTATCAGGGAGATGAACTGGACGTACTTCGCGCTCGGCAGCGGCTGGACGAAGTTGATGAACTCCGACAAGGAGTACCCGTCCCACGGGATCACCATCGACCACGCCTCCACGCAGCGGTGCCGGTAGACGCGGCTCTCCAAAGGCCGATACGCCAGCAGATCGTCGATGTTGATCGTCTGCTGCTTCTTCACCATGCCTGTCACCTGCACTGTCCAGGGCCTTGTATGCAGCGTATGTGCGTTCTTCGCCGGATCGCTCTTGTCCGTGCCGTACTCGTAGAAGTTATTGTAGTGCGTCGCCTTCACAAATGGGGTTTGCTCATCCGCGACGGTGTACTTGCTCTCGACCACCTTCAGCTTGTCGTCCGCCAACGCGGTCGTCACACCCAGGGCCAGCGCGCCCGCCACAAACGCCCGCCGGTCCCACACTCCCTTCGGCGTAATCTCCGACGACCGAATCTCCCCACCCTTGCGAATCAACATGCTTGTGCCCTCACACCAATAGACGTTACAGAGCTACCGGCGGATGCGGCAAGCGGCGTCTCCGCACCCCTTCGCGCACCGCAAACAAAACAGTCCCAATGACGATCAGTCCCGCCGCCAGCAGCAACTCCCGCTCAAAGTTCGCCCGCGACACCAAAATGAAGCTGAACCCCACCAACGCCAGCAGCGGCGGCCAGGGGTAAAGCCACACTCGGAATGGTCGCTTCAACCCCGGCTGCGTCCGCCGCAGAACCATCACCCCCACATGCTGCAACAAGAACTGCAACAGAATCCGCACCACCACCAAAGCCGCGATCACATCCTTCAGCGAAAAGAAGCAGAACACCATCGCCACCCCGCCCAGGGCCAGCAGCGACACATGCGGGAACCCCTTCGTGGGGTGCAGCCTTCCAAACGCCCGAAAGTAGTTCCCGTCCCGCGCCGCCGCAAACGGTATCCGCGAGTAGCCCAGCAGCAGCGAAAATACGCTGGCAAACGCCGTTCCCATTACCAGCACCGCCGCCGCCTTGCCCGCCCACGGCCCCCACGCCGTCTCCATAAACAAGGAGATGATCGCCCGCCGCGCTTCGACCGACTGCACCCCCAGCAGCGGCCGCCACGGCAACACCGCCAGCAC
>CAXTUR010000154.1:0-7305 GCA_964247455.1 uncultured Acidobacteriaceae bacterium
GAAAACCGCGTCCCCTTCATCCGCCCAGCGCAACCGGTTCCACCCGCCGCGCCGCGTGCCGAGGTCATCCAGGAGGTCGATGGCTCCAGCGTAGCCCCCATCGCCGAGACACAGCCCGAAGTCGCGCTCGCCGCCCATCCCGAGCTCGTCCCCCCCGCCGAGATCATCCACGAAGCGCCAGCTGCGCCCGAACCCGAACCCGCGGCCGAGTACGATCCCCAAGAGGCCTCCGACTCCTTATGCTTCGACACCGCCCGCAGCGAGTACCGCCAGCCCGCACCCGTATTCGAGCCCATCGCCGAACCGGAGCCTGAGCCTGAATTGAAGTCGAAGATCCAGCCCGCCGCCGCTGTCGAAGAATCGACCTTCGGCCACACCCACTTCCTTACCCCAGAGCCCTCCGCTCCCGTTCAGCCGGTACATGAACCCACCATCGACTCCCTCCTAGGCCAGGTCGTCGAGTTTGACCCCCTCCCCGAAGCCACTGCATCCGCGCCCGTCCACGACATTGTCACCCTCCACGCCTCCGGCGAGATGCACTCGGACGCTGTCCCCGACGCTCCTCTCGAAGCTCTCCCAGAACCGCAAGTTCTAGCCAATACCCTCGGTACGGTAGACGACTTTGCCGAAGAGCAAACCGGCACCTTCGAAGAAGAGACCGAAGACGCCGCCTCCCAGACCTTCGCCCCCGGCTCCGGCGACCTCGAAGAAGAGGTTATGGATGACGACGACTTTGAGATCGCCGCCCTCCACGCCGGCTACGAAGACGACATCGACGACATGGAGGAGGAGACGCTCGAAGGCGCGGCTGACCTCGGCACCATGATCCGCGAGATGTCCATCGACCAGATTACCCGCCCTGTCGCCCCCGCCGCCGACGAAGACGACGAGGAGGACTTTGAAGAGGACGACCTCGACGAGTCCGCGGAGTTCCAACCACTCGGCCACGCGCAGCCCGACGAAGACGCCGACGACGAGGAGTTCGCCCGCACCGCCGAAGCCACCGGCGACTTCTCCAACGAGTTCCACGAGCCCACATCCGCCGAAGCCGCGCCTACCGGCGAACCCTCTTACAACGAGCGTCGCGGCGGCCGCCAGAACGTGCGTCGCGGCGGACGCGATCGCGACCCCCGTCGTGGAAGCGACTCCTCCGGCCGTCCCCGCAACATGGGCGGCAGCGGCGACCGGGAACGTGGCCGCTCCACCGCCCGTATGAGTCGCGGCACCGCGCAGCTGACCAACCTCCCCGCCATCTCCGACCTGCTCAAGCCCGGCCAGGAGATCCTTGTCCAGATCGCCAAGGAGCCCATCGCCAAGAAGGGCGCGCGCATCACCTCGCACATCGCCCTCCCCGGCCGCTTCCTCGTCTTCATGCCCACCGTCAACCACACCGGCGTCTCGCGCAAGATCGAGTCCGACGGCGAACGCCGCCGCCTTAAGGAGATCCTCCTCTCCGAGAAAGGCGAGGCCGCCGGCGGCTTCATCGTCCGCACTGCCGCCGCCGGAGCCACCGAAGAAGAGCTCCGCTCCGACCTCCGCTTCCTCCTCAATCTCTGGGCCGACATCAAAAACCGCTCCGAGTCCTCCAAATCCCCCGCGCTCATCTACCACGACCTCAACTTGGTCGAGCGCATCCTCCGCGACCAGGTCACCGACACCTTCTCCGCCATCTGGGTCGACACCGAAACCGAGTACGAGCGCGTCCTTCGCTTCCTCCAGCGCTTCCAGCCATCGCTCATCCGCCGCGTCAAGCTCTACCTCAAGGAGACCCCGCTCTTCGAGCAGTTCGGCATCACCGAAGAGATCAACAAGGCCCTCCGCTCCAAGGTCTGGCTGAAATCGGGCGGCTCCATTGTCATCAACCAGACAGAAGCTCTCGTCGCCATCGACATCAACACCGGCAAGTTCGTCGGCAAAACCGCCCGCCTCGAAGACACCATCGTCAAGACCAATCTCGACGCCATCCCTGAGATCGTTCGCCAGATCCGCCTCCGCGACCTCGGCGGCATCATCATCATCGACTTCATCGACATGGACGACCGCCGCAACCGCAACAAGGTCATGGCCGCCCTCGAAGAAGAGCTGAAGTCCGACCGCGCCCCGTCCAAGGTGTTGCAGTTCAACGACTTCGGCCTCGTCGCCATCACCCGCAAGCGCGTCAAGCAGTCGCTCGAACGCACCCTCTCGACCACTTGCAACGTCTGCGTCGGCACCGGCATGGTCAAGAGCCCTGTCACTGTCTGCAACGACATCTACGTCGAGATCCGCAAGATGCAGAAGCACCTCGACAAGGGCGACGTCATGCTCCGCGTCCACCCCGAAGTCGTCAAACAGCTCAAGAGCACCGGCACTCGCTGGCTGCAGGAGATGGAGGAGATGTCCGGCAAAACGATCCTCGTCAAATCCGACCCCGCCCTCCACCCCGAGCAGTTCGACATCCACTAAACGGCCCTCAAGTAAGTTGCGAACATTACTTCGGTCTGGTAATGTGATTTGCAGAACGAGAGTTAGTTACTTCACACCCCGGAGCAAAAGATGCGTAGCGCAGATAAAGTCCTATTTGCCGTAGTCATGATCGCAAGCCAATCTCTCGTACATGCTCAAATTACGGTTCCTTCTGCCGGTATAATTGCAACACTTGCGGGGAACGGAACGGGATCACACTCAGGTGATGGTGGTTTAGCCACCAACGCTAGCCTAACCGTAGCCAATGCGGTCGCTTTCGATACGGCTGGGAATCTCTACGTAACTGACGGCTCATCAGTACGCAAGGTTCAAGCCGCCACTGGTATCATCAGTACGATTGCTGGCGGCGGTACAAGTGGCTTTGGAGGCGATGGCGGCCCTGCTACTAGCGCAACGCTGAACTCTGATGATGGAATTGCAGTCGATCAGAACGGTAATGTGTACGTGTCTGACAACAACCGAATACGGAAAATTACATTGTCAACAGGAACGATCAATACGATCGCTGGCAATGGTAGTCAGGGTTTCTCCGGGGACGGTGGACCAGCAACTAATGCACAATTGAACTTGCCTTCCGGTATTGCTGTCGATCCACAGGGTAATGTGTACTTCAGCGATTTTGCTAATAATCGCGTCAGGAAAATTTCTGCGACGACCGGCACTATAACGACCTATGCAGGAAACGGTACAGCGGCTTTTTCGGGTGACGGTGGGCCAGCGACAGGTGCAGGAATATATTACCCTCGCGGATTGGCCTTGGACATGTCCGGTAACTTGTATGTGTCAGATTACGGCAATCACCGGATACGCCTAATAACCTCATCGGGGATTATCACCACAGTTGCTGGGAATGGAACAGCAACTTACTCGGGCGATGGAAGCGCAGGAACAAATACGGCGATCGGAAATCCATGGGGAATTGCAGTGGATTCATTTCACAATGTATATTTCGCAGATTTTTTCGGGAACAGCGTTCGTATGTTAAATGGATCGACTAGTACTATCACGACACTAGCTGGCAATGGGACGCGCGGGTATGCTGGCGATGGCGGGCCTGCAAGGAATTCGGAACTGTACTCACCTAAGGGTCTGGCGCTTGATGGACACGACGCATTGTTTGTAGGTGACTATTACAATCGGCGGGTTCGAGCCGTTGGGAGCGGAATAGTCGATGGAGTAGTGAATCCTAAGTACGTGATAGTAGGCGTCACGTATGCTCCACCCGGTCCTAACAGCTATGTGCAATATACTGCTACTACTTTGGTTGGGAACACCACAACTCTCAGCAGTTCGTTTTCAGCGAACGAGAGTCTAAGCGTCTCAGTGGGTTCGAGTGGCGGAGTTAAGGGATGGAGTAACGGGCAGGTGACCGGTACGACTTCAACAGCCTTTACGCAGGCATACAGCAATTCCTCTGCTATTACCGTAAGCGGGCAGTCTTCCCAGTCAGATAAGACTTTGGGCACTCCAAATGCGTTTAGTCCGGTTACCCATGACTATGATCTAGTTTGGTTGTGGTTGAACCCGCTAGTTGTTTACAGAGCCAACCCAGCAAATCCAAACAGTCTGACTTGGAAGGGGTATGGGTTTGACATGGCGGATCAGCCTGCAATTGATGTGTACCCAGTGTATGTAGGCTATCTAAATGGTCACTTTGGACCTCTAAACGCAGCTGACGCTCGTGTTCTTTCTAGGTCTTGGGCGACAGGACAGACCTGGCCCTCCGGAGAAGGCCCTGGTTTAACACCTAGCGATTTAGCGAGCATTCTTGGGTCTGATCCCTTTTCAAATTCAAACTACACAATCAATTTGAACTACGGAGCTAACCCAGTTACGACAACAGACGGCAGGTTCAGCCTGTCAGGCGGTGCTAACGCCAACTCTCAGACATTTGCTTACACACAGTCTGCTTCCGGTGGCGGTGCTGGGCTGACACAGCAGTACTCAACCATTTACAGCAACACGTCGACGTTGAACAACGGTACGACGTATACCACTCAGCAAGCCTTTGGGATTGACGAACGATTCAACGGCAACTTTTTTGTTGCTAGCGTAACCTACGATCTAAAGCAATCACAAATGTTTACTTGGACTACCCAGACGCAAGCATCGCTCACGACCACCAACACACAATCGGCTATGTTGTCGATTACGGGTCCTCCCTGCAGCGGCTCACCCTGTAATCCGGCGTATGCTGGTCCTGCCGAATTCGACGTCTATCAGGATAACCTCTATGGGACGTTTATGTTCAATCCAGTTCACTAGGCGAGTGAATTAGGCAGAATCTACTCTGATTTACAAAGTAGTGTTCTTGGCACCAGGCGCGTATGCGGCTGGTGCCCTTTCTGTTTGCATCAGCCTCCCTGTGCGGTAATCGACTTTTCTTCAGCAGTTGTAATCTTTTCTGGTTTCCGAAGCGTCTACACAACAAGCAGAAGGATTCCGGGTTAAACCCTTCAGGAACCTTGCACGAGCACACTCATTTTTTGGGAGTTACAGATGCAGACAACGATCCAACTCCGTAAGGCCGCGCGCGTTGCGGCCCTTTCACTTGTTACTGCCGCTGGCTTTAGCTTGAACGCACAGCAAGCCGTGACGCCCAACTTTCGCGCCGCGCTTAAGATGCCGGTCAATCCGTTTGTCACGGAAGACACGTCCCCTTCGAGTTCCAGCTCTGCCGCCCCTGCGACCGACGCCGTCTCCGCCGAGCGCCTTTCGCTGGGTAGTGATTCCATGCAGCCGCCGCCCCGGCGCCGCTATGGCCGCCCCCGCTATACCGACAGTTCGCACAATGCTGACGGCTCAAACAAGTACACCTTAGTGGTCGGCGGCGGCTTGACCCTGCCCACCGGCGGTACCAAGAGCGCGTTGACCACCAGTTACAGCTTTCAGGGCGGCGTCGGCCGCAACTTCAACAAAAAGCTTGGTGTGATCGCCCAATTTGATTGGGACAACTTCGGTGTACAGACCTCGACCTTGAACAACCTGCTTGGCATTTACAGAAGTCTCGGAGCCGTAGACCAAAACAATGCCCCGATCACCCAGTTGAACGGATCGAGCCACATCTGGTCCTTTACGCTGAACCCGATCTACAACTTCGCCGGCGGCGATAAGACCGGCGCCTACGTGGTGGCGGGCGCGGGCTTTTACCATAAGACCGCCAGCTTCTCGATTCCCGCAATCGGTACGGGCTACGATCCGTACTACGGCTACTATCAGTTTCAGGCCAACCAGCCCATTGATACCTACACCAGCAACGCACTCGGCGTAAACGGCGGCATCGGCTTCACCTACAAGCTGTCCCGGTTCTCCAACACGAAGCTCTTCGCCGAGGCCCGCTACGTCTACACCGCCAATTCGCGCCGCCCGTACTACGACGCCCCGGTGGGTACGACTCCGCCCGCAGGGTATGGCGCCACTTACTTCAACGTCCTCCCGCAGAACAGCGCCCCGTCCACCTACATCCCCGTCAAGTTCGGCGTCCGCTTCTAAGTGCGTCGAATTCGTTCTTGTCCTTCTGGTGTCATTCCCGAAGGGAACCCGCGGTTCGAGCGGCAGATGTAGAGTACAAGTACTTGACAAAATACTCTATAAAAAAGAGCCTCGGCACACGCCGAGGCTCTTTCCTGTGTACAGAAACCGGAAGTCCTGTCCAGATCTAAACTCCCTTCTGTGAAGACTTTGAGACTTCGTAAATAATCTTTGTAGCCTGTCAATTCAAGCTATCGTGGCCGCATCGCCGCCTCCACCTCATCCACCGTGTGCGGCAGCTTCTCAATCAAGTCGATTAATCTTCCACTAGCATCCACATAGACAACATCCTCGATCCGCACCCCGATCTTTTCCTCCGGCAAATAGATCCCCGGCTCGATCGTAAACGCCATTCCCTTGTCAAGCGGCTTCGTATAGTCCCAGGGGTCATGGACATCGATCCCGATCAAATGCCCGATCCCATGCACCATGTACTTGCCCAGCGACTCGCCGTGAAGGTCCTTGCCGTGCGCGTTGATGTAGTTGAAGGCCACCGTGTCGAGCGAGTCCGGCTCCTTGTGGTTCGGGTCGTTGATCTTCGACTTGCCCGCCACGAACGCCGCCGCCGCCGCCCGCTGCGCCCCCAGCACGACCTCATACACCTCCCGCTGCCGCGCTGTAAACTTGCCGCTCACCGGCAGCGTCCGGGTGATGTCGGAAGCGTACATGCTGTACTCTCCCGCCGCGTCGATCACCACAAGATCGCCCGCCTGCATCGTCGCCGAGTTCTCGCTATAGTGAAGCGTCGTCGCGTTCTTACCCGACCCGACGATCGCCGGATACGAAACCCGCTCGCATCCCTCCTCCATCAGTTTCGCGACGATCACCCCGGCCACGGTCCGCTCCCGCACACCCGGCCGTACCGCCTTCATCTCAGCCATTTGCGCCGCAACGGACGCGTCCGACGCCTTCTTCATCAGCGCGATCTCCGCCGCCGACTTGATCGCCCGCAGTTGGGTCGTCAGCGGAGACAGGTCGTGACTCGAAGGCGCGTCGGCAAGGCCAAGCGTGGTGGCGGCGAAGTCCACGAACGCCTTGGCCTGCCTGGAGTCCGGCTCAGTCCACACGTTCCGGGGGAGATCGGGGTTAGCCACGGCGAGGCCGTCCAGGAGAGCCGGCATCTCGGACATGGGAAGCACTTCGTCGACTCCGGTGGCGGCCTGAACGCCCTTTGTGACCGCGTCCATCTTCACGCCGGTAAACCGCTCCCGGCGGAGATTGCGCGTGGGCAGGAAAAGGATCTCACGATACGATCGGGCCGCCCGCGCGGGCAACAGGTCGGTCGCGGGTTGAGCCGGACGCGGCGTC
>CAXTUR010000155.1:0-7256 GCA_964247455.1 uncultured Acidobacteriaceae bacterium
GTGCTGATCCAGGTCACGGGGGACTCGGTGCGGGGCAGCATGGGCAAGTCGGCCGAGCGCCTGGCGCATAAGCTGCTGGCGGATCGCTGGGTCCATTTTCTGGCTACCGACGCGCACAACATCACGTCGCGTCCGCCGCGTTTGCGTGAAGCGCATGCTATTGTCGCGAAGAAGTATGGCGCGGAGTATGCGGAGTCTCTGACGGGGACCAACCCGCGCGCCGTGTTCGAAGGCAAGCCGCTGCCAGAGCAGGAAGAGCCGCGCGGACTGTATGCAGATCGGGAAGAAAAAGGGTGGTTTGGCAACCTGATGAGCAAGCTGACGGAGCGGTGACGGGATGATTGGGGATTTTGGCCGCCGGAATGTGGGCATTACAGAGGGTATGTCCTCGTAACTTCCGAGAATGCGACTTAGCGTCACCGACTGATGCCAGAATCGATGCGCGGTCAACCCCGATTCGGTACGATTGATGAACCGATTGGTGGTGTGACGGCATGGACGAATATCGCGACAAAATTCCGGCTGCGCGTGGCAAGGTCGAATACATCTATGAGGAAGGACGTGGCATCTCTGCGTCCATCTCTCACTCAGAACCGACCTTCTTTGCGATGTACCAAGTCGCGCTTAGTATCGATGGCACCCGCCTACTCTGCACTGTTCCAGTCGGCGGAATTGGACAAACTGTTGTTGCCCCACAACCTTCTGTTCCCGCGTTTGTCCAGTCTGACGTACAAGGGATGTGGGGCCGGAATTGTCCTGCTTGCGCGAAATATTTCCGGTCGGAGCAAATTGTCGGCGATACCACGTGCCCCTATTGCTCTGTGGTCGCGCCCGATCTGGCGTTCGTCTCCAATGATCAGAAGCGGTATCTCACGGTGTGTTACGACGCCTTCGCTAACGCTCACATGAAAAAGCAGACTACTTCTGTCAACTTAGCGGAGATCACGGACGAAAAGTCGGCTTGGCATTACTCCGAAGAAAAGCAACAACTAACCTTCGAGTGTCAGAATGTCCGCTGCAAGTGTCGAACTGATGTGCTTGGAGAATACGCCTTCTGCCCACGTTGCGGACGGAGCAATGCCGGCGAACGCTTTTTTGAGTCCTCGGGAGCCGAATTGAAGCGTTTAGAGCAGGTTCGTGCCTCAGTAACAGATCGACATGAGCGTGAAGTTGCATGGGAGCAAATGACCACGGGTGCCGTGTCCCGACTTGAGGCACTAGCCAAACATCTACGCAAGGTACTTCTTTTATTCCCGATGACTGCGAATCGGAGGAGGCAGCTCCAACAGCTCAACTTCCAGAAAACGCTAGAGTCCGACACCCTACTTCGAGAGTGGTTTAATATAGGTTTCTTTGAGTGGCAGGGCGACGATGAAGTTCCAAAGCATCAGATCACACCGGAGAATCAGGAATTCGTCCGCAAGATGATCCAGAAACGTCACATTCTCATTCACAACGGAGGGATTGTCGATGAAGAGTACGTTCGCCTTGGGGGGGACACCACTGTCCGCCTGGATGAGCGTATTCGAATTAAGAGCAATGAAACAAAGAGGTTTTTGACTCTGATAAGTGAGATGGCGAGTAATCTCCTCAACAATGTTGAGCGGGGTTTCCAATCGGGAGAGGCAAAATCATGATCGACGAGAGTGCACTCAATTACAAGCGAGGAGATCTAGTCGAGTTCAAACTCACTTTGGGAGGTGGGCCGAAAGACTGCGTAGGTCTTATCCTAAACACCGCAGTCTTGTTTGGACGCGCTGCGCGGCAACTCTGGATCGTAGAGATCAAGGATTCCAAGCCAACTCTAGATACGGCATGGCTGAACAAGAAGCACATCGTGCATGAAGCTGACATCTTCTGTCTCCTGCCTATTGTGTTAATTGGACGCGAAACACTGCTTAGGGAAAACCCGGTGTGTTTTCCGGTTCGAAATATAAATGGACTGTCGGAGGTTCCGGCGGCAATGATTAGCGTAGCGCTTCCGATAGTGCGTCAAGAAGTGACCGCTCAAGGTTCCGAGCCTCTTCAGACTCCAGCAGAGTAAGTATCGATAAACGCCGTTCTCGCCAGTTTGCCGCCCCACCGGAGGCGCTCAGAGGCCCAAACCGCCATCGACCGCCAGCAACTGCCCGGTGATGAAGTGCGGGCCGGTGGCGAAGAAGAGCACCGCAGCCGCTACGTCCGCAGCCGTGCCGTTGCGCTTCATCGGGGTTCTGGCGGCGAACTGCTCGTAGCCCGCGCCGACTTCGCCCTGGACGATCATGCCCGGCGCGACGCAGTTGACGCTGATCTCCGGGGCCCAGGCTTTGGCCATGGTCTGCGAGAGCATATGAAGCGCGGCCTTCGACGTGCAGTAGTGCCCGTGCGTGGCCCACGGATGGATGCCGCCCAAGGAGCCGATATTGATAATGCGCCCGTTAGCGGCTCTGAGATGCGGATGGGCGGCTTTGGCCATCAGGAACGGACCGCGCGTGTTAGTAGCGAACATGGCGTCCCACTGGTCGGCAGTGATCTCTTCCAGCTTCAAGGACTCGAAGGAACCGGCGTTGTTCACCAGCAGGTCGATCTTGCCGAACACCTCGGCGACGGCCGCGACGGTCTCGTCGATGTTCTCAGGCGAGCCGAGATCGCACCGGATGGCCATGGCGGCGACATTGATCGAGGCGAGGTCGCGCAGCGTGACTTCGGCTTCGTTGGCAGACTCGCGATAGGTGATTGCTACGTTTGCGCCCGCTCGTGCCAGCGTCAGGGCGATCTCGCGGCCGATTCGCTTGGCACCGCCGGTGACGAGCGCGGTCTTTCCCGCCAACTCGCCGGCCATCGCTTAGAGGCTCGGCGGCGAACTTGCGCCGGGTACCGACACGGGAGCCGAGTTCTTGGCCGGAGGCGAGACGGGCGGTGTCGCCGGAGCGGTCGATCCAGCGGGGGGCACGCCCGGCTTCGTCGGACGGATAGGTTCCTGGACCCCCGGCTTCCGCTCCTCGGTGGTGCCGCTGTAGGCCGAGACTTGCGCCGTGGGCCGGACCATGGCGATGGCAATCGCTTTGGTTGGCCCTTCGATCGTGTAGTCCTGACCGTAGGTTGCGAAACCGCCCGCGATCACCTGCACACGCACCTGGCTACCGGTGGCGATTACATCGATCATCGCCTTGCCTTCGGGGTCGGTCTTCACTTCGAGGTTGCCCTCGTCCTTGCCGTCCTTGATCGGGTGGAAGATGACGGCGGCGTTCTGGATTGGCTTGCCGTTGTAGCCCTTTACGACCGTCACTTCGATGTGCGACGTGACGGGCGGAGCTTTGTATTTGCGGCCGCGATGTCCCGTTTCCTGCTGCCCGACTGCGAGCAGAGTCAGCGCACCCGAAATCATAAGAACCAGACTGGACTTCCGTACAAACTTCATGAATAGAGTCTACGCCGTTCCGCGCACAACCAAAGGTCGCCTTTAGGCAGCCTTCCGCTCGACGACTTCAAGCACCGTGCCTTCAAGCTTCTGTAGATGAGCGACGATCTCGAAGAGGTTTCGGGCCTGCGGATTTCCTGCTCGAGAGAACATCCGCATGAGCACCTTGGGGCTGCGCTTGAGGGCCGCGCCAAACTTCACAAAGCCCACGGTCCCACTGATGTACTGCCGCAGAACGGACTTGCCGGTACCCAGGTCGCCCGACACCATGCAACTCACTGCCTCCAGCAGGAGCGCTCTGCGAAAGTCACGGCTTCTCCGAAGATCGACCTCCACCATCTCGTCGAAGCTGGCCGTCAGGGGTGCTGTTTCTCTTGCTTTCGATGCTTGTACTCGCGCCATAGCTATTGTGCCTCCTCGATGTCTGCCTGCTGCCTCTTCTTAGTTCCGCCGCCAAGTAAGATACGAACGTATCGCCATTACGCCCGAAGTAAAGCCGGTAGCCAGGACCAAAGTCCAACCGCAACTCCATCACGCCCGCGCCTACCCCTTTGGCGATCCTGCTTCCCTGCTTGAGACGCTCGATGGACGCGACCACTTTTGCCCTGGTGACTGCTTCCTGTCCCTTATACCATCTGCGGAAGGCACATCGGTCCGATGAATCGGTATACCGATGACCTCGATCGCGACTTGCGGTAGCACAAAAGTGACTAGAGCTATATGGCACGCGCTCTTCACCTCGCGAACATTCCAGGTTACGGATCAAACTTGCGCCATCTTCACTCACATTTCACATTTAAGAGTTGACAAGCCGCGTACGTGAGGCCTAAATTAGCAGTCGTAGGGCGAGAGTGCTAACACGCCCTGAGCAGCTCGCAGATCGCTCGGTCTGTGTTTTCATCTTCCAGCGAGAGTACCAGAGCTCGCATCATCACCTTCAATATCGTATCTAGGAGACGTAAAGTATGGCAAATGCATCGTTTACCCCGCTCCACGACCGCATTCTGGTCAAGCGCACCGAAGAGGGCGAGAGCATCCGCGGCGGCATCATCATCCCGGACTCCGCCAAAGAGAAGCCCCAGCAGGGCGAAGTCATCTCCGTCGGCAAGGGCAAGTCCAACGACGAAGGCAAGGTGTTCCCGCTCGACGTCAAGGCTGGCGACTCCATCCTGTTCGGCAAGTACTCAGGGACCGAGATCAAGCTCGACGGCGATGAGTTTCTCATCATGCGCGAAGAAGAAGTCCTCGGCATCCTGAAGAAGTAGGCACTGGTTCGGCGAAACGCAGATTCCCTTTCGGGAATGACAACCAAAAAAGCAACAGCAAGACCACACATTAGGAGTAGCAAAATGGCAAAGCAGATTCTACACGGAGAAGATTCCCGGCAGGCGATCCTCCGCGGCGTCAACATCCTCGCCGACGCGGTCAAGGTCACCCTCGGTCCGAAGGGGCGCAACGTCGTCATCGAGAAGAAGTTTGGCTCGCCCACCATCACCAAGGACGGCGTCACCGTCGCCAAGGAGATCGAGCTCTCGAACGCGCTTGAGAACATGGGTGCGCAGATGGTCCGCGAAGTCGCTTCGAAGACCTCCGATGTGGCCGGCGACGGCACCACCACCGCCACCGTGCTCGCTCAGGCGATCTACCGCGAAGGCGTGAAGACTGTCGCCGCCGGTGCGAACCCGATGGCGCTGAAGCGCGGCATCGACAAAGCCGTCGAGGCCATCATCGGCAAGCGCGATGAGCATGGCGTTTCACAGGGCGGTGCGCTCAGCACCTTCTCGAAGCCGGTCTCCGGCGACATGATTGCCCAGGTTGGCACCATCTCGGCGAACTCCGACGAGCAGATCGGCACCATCATCGCCGCCGCCATGAACAAGGTCGGCAAGGATGGCGTCATCACCGTCGAAGAGTCGCGCACCATGGAAACGCAGCTTGAGGTCGTCGAGGGCATGCAGTTCGACCGCGGCTATCTCTCGCCCTACTTCGTCACCGACGCCGAGCGCATGGAAGCCGCGCTCGAGAACCCCTACATCCTCATCTATGAGAAGAAGATCTCCTCGATGAAGGACCTGCTGCCCTTGCTCGAGCAGATCGCCCGCACCGCCAAGCCCCTCATCATCATTGCTGAGGATGTGGACGGCGAGGCGCTCGCGACCCTGGTCGTCAACAAGCTGCGCGGCACCCTCAACGTCGCGGCCGTCAAGGCTCCCGGCTTCGGCGACCGTCGCAAGGCCATGTTGCAGGACATCGCTGTCCTCACCGGCGGTAAGGCGATCACGGAAGACCTCGGCATCAAACTGGAGGGCGTCAAGATCGAAGACCTCGGCACGGCCAAGCGCGTCACCATCGACAAGGACAACACGACCATCGTCGACGGCGGCGGCAAGGACGACGATATCTCCGGTCGTGTGAAAGAGATTCGCGCGCAGGTCGACAAGACCACATCGGACTACGACCGCGAGAAGCTCCAGGAGCGGTTGGCGAAGCTCGTTGGCGGCGTTGCGGTCATCAAGGTCGGTGCGGCTACCGAGACCGAGATGAAGGAGAAGAAGGCCCGCGTCGAGGATGCCATGCATGCGACACGCGCGGCGGTTGAGGAAGGCATCGTCCCGGGCGGCGGCGTCGCTCTGGTCCGTTGCACCCCGGCTGTCGAGGCCGTCATCAAGAGCCTTGAAGGCGACGAGAAGATCGGTGCCTCGATCATCCGCCGCGCCATCGAAGAGCCCCTTCGCATGATCGTCTCGAACGCGGGCGAAGAGGGTGCGGTCGTCATCGGCAAGATCCACGAGTCCAAGGAAGCGAACTTCGGCTACAACGCCGGATCGGGCGTCTACGAGGACCTGGTCGCAGCCGGGGTCATCGACCCGACCAAGGTGACACGTACCGCGTTGCAGAACGCGGCGTCGATCGCTGGCCTTATGCTGACCACCGAAGCCATGATCTCCGACATCCCGGAGAAGAAGGAAGCGGGCGGCGGCGGCCACCAGCATGGCGGCGGCGGCATGGATGGCATGTACTAAACTCCACGCAGCAATTGCAGTGGCATGGCTCCGGATTCGTCCGGGGCCATGCTGTTCTATGCGGGCGGAGATTGAGGACGCTTGCCTGCCCTGCTATCGTGGGAGTCGAGTGGTGCGCAGCTACTGTCCGAGGAGCGATTCGTTGACGGCCGAGATTCTCCGTATTCATCCCGACGAGCCTGAGCCGTACCAGATCGACTACGTTGTGAACAGCTTGAATAGCGGCAACGTGGTCGCGCTGCCGACCGACACCTTCTATGGTCTCGCGGTCGATCCGGTCAATCTCCACGCGGTCGACCGTATCTATGACATTAAGACGCGCGCGCGGCATAAGCCGTTGTCGCTGCTGATCGCCGACGTTGCGCAGGCTTACGAGCACGGGCGGTTTCTTGATTCGGCGTTTGACCGGCTGGCGGAGAAGTTCTGGCCGGGGCCGCTGACCATCGTCGTGAAGGCGGGCTCGAAGCTGCCGTTGCGGGTGACCGCCAATACGGGCAATCTCGCGCTGCGCGTACCCGAGGCGGCGATCTGCCGGGCGGTGGTCGAGCGGCTTGGCCTGCCGATCACGGCGACCTCGGCCAACCTCAGTGGACATCCCGAATGCACCCACGCCTTTGGCGTCTTCGACCAGCTGGGCGACCAGCTTCCGTTGATCGTGGACGGCGGCCCGACCGCGCGCTCGGTTCCGACGACCATCGTCGATCTTTCGGGCGGGGGCAGCTCATGGATGATCCTGCGCGAGGGCGCGATCCCCACGCATGAGATCGCGCTGGCGCTGCAGCATTAGCCGCTGGCATGACGGGCGCGGCTGGTCCATACTGACGATGTTCGCG
>CAXTUR010000156.1:0-294 GCA_964247455.1 uncultured Acidobacteriaceae bacterium
GGCATGGGCTGCTGACGTTCCGGCGCCAGGACCTGATCGTCGTCTCGCCGGGGGTACCGCTCGATACGCCGGAGGTCAAGCAGGTGATCGCGCTGGGGATGCCGGTCATCGGCGAGCTGGAGTTGGCGGCGAGATACCTGAAGGGCCAAGTGGTGGCCATCACTGGGTCGAATGGGAAGACGACGACGACGAGCCTGGTGGGGAAGATCTTCGCCGACGCCCGCCTTCCGACGCAGGTGGGCGGCAACATCGGGCTGCCTGTTATTGAGCTGATCGCGAAGGATACGCCGGAGA
>CAXTUR010000156.1:304-7250 GCA_964247455.1 uncultured Acidobacteriaceae bacterium
GTGTCGGACACGCGGAGCTCGGCGGCGCTGGCGGGGGAGATTCCGGCGCTGCTGGAGGCCGGGATCATGGTGGAGGCCGGGGGGCATGGGCTGCTAACGTTCCGGCGGCAGGACCTAATCGTGGTGTCGCCCGGGGTGCCGCTCGATACGCCGGAGGTGAAGCAAGTGATGGCGCTGGGAATGCCGGTGATCGGCGAACTGGAGCTGGCGGCGCGATACCTGAAGGGGCGGGTGGTGGCGATTACGGGATCGAACGGGAAGACGACGACCACGAGCCTCGTGGGAAAGATATTAGCGGACGCAGGACTGGCAACGCAGGTGGGTGGCAACATCGGGCTGCCGGTGATCGAGCTGATCGCGAAGGACACGCCGGAGACGTGGGACGTGCTGGAGGTGTCGAGCTTCCAGCTGGAGACGGCGGCCGACTTCCACCCGCGGATTGCGGCGATCCTGAACCTGACGCCGGACCATCTGGATCGGCATGGGAGTTTCGAGAGTTATGTAGCCGCGAAGGAGCGCATCTTTGCGCGGCAGGGCCCGGGCGATGCGCTGGTACTGAACGCGGACGACCGCGCGGCGCAGATGTGCGCGGGTAAGGCTCCTCAAGGCGTTGAGGTGTATTGGTTCTCGGCGACGAAGGTGGTGCGACGGGGAACGTTCGTGCGGGAAGGCGTCATCTGCTGGGTGGAGAAAGAGGGTGGCGTGACGCAGCCGGTGATGCCGGTGGCAGAGATCGGTTTGAAAGGGGCGCACAACGTAGAGAACGTGCTGGCGGGGGTGGCGATGGCACGGCTGGCCGGCGTAGCGGCCTCGAACATCCGCAAGGCAGTGGCGGCGTTTCGCGCGGTCGAGCATCGGCTTGAGTTTGTGGCGGAAGTAGCGGGCGTCGCGTACTACAACGATTCGAAGGCGACGAACGTGGACGCGGCGATGAAGGCGGTGGCGTCGTTCGACGGCGGTGTCCACCTGATCCTTGGCGGTAAGGATAAGGATTCCGACTACAGCCAGATGGCGGGCCTGGTGCGGAAACGGGCGAAGGCTGTTTATACCATTGGTTCGGCAGCGAAGAAGATTGAGCGCGAGCTGGCGGGGGTGGTGAAGATAGTATCTGCGGACACTTTATACAGAGCTGTGGCGACCGCGAGCGAGGCGGCAGAGGCGGGCGATGTGGTACTGCTGGCCCCGGCCTGCTCGAGCTTCGATCAGTTTGAGAACTACGAGCATCGCGGGCGTGTGTTTCGGGAGTTGGTTATGGCGTTAGGGGAGTAGATGGCGAAGCGGGTGGGCGTCGATAAATGGCTGTTCGGGGTGGTGCTGCTGCTGGTGCTCTTCGGCCTGGTGATGGTGTTTTCCGCGTCGGCGGTGATGGCGCAGGCAAAGTACGGGTCGCCGTATACGTTTGTCGTGAAGCAAGCACTATGGGCGGTGCTAGGCTTGGTCGCGCTCTTTGCCCTGATGCAGGTGGACTACCGGCGGTATAACTCGCCGCGCGTGGTGTTTCCGGCCGTAGCGGTCACGATGCTGCTGCTCCTCGGTGTATTTGCGATGCACGACTCGCACCATACACACCGATGGTTCCACTTTGGCGGCTTCTTTACCTTTCAGCCGTCGGAGATTGCGAAGCCGGTGATGGTGCTGTTTCTGGCGTATTTTCTACAGACGCGGATACACCAGATGGACGATTGGAAGGGAACGATCCTTCCCGCGGTGGCCGCGCCGCTGCTGTTCGTCGCGCTTATTTTGAAGGAGCCGGACCTCGGGACAGCGTTGGTGTGCGCATCAGTCATGGCGCTGATGCTGTACCTGGCGGGGGCACAGACGCGGTACTTTGCGATGGGGGCGGCGGTGGCTGCGCCGGTGTTGTATTTTCTGCTCTTCCACGTGGAATGGCGGCGCAAACGGATGCTTGCGTTCGTCGATCCAGAAGCTGACCCGCGCGGGACGGGCTTCCACATCTTGCAATCGCTCATCGCGGTAGGAACGGGTGGCTTTCATGGGCTGGGGCTGATGGAGGGGCGGCAGAAGCTGTTCTATTTGCCGGAGCCGCATACGGACTTCATCTTCGCAAACGTATGCGAGGAGTTGGGGCTGATCGGAGCGGTGATTGTCGTCGGGCTGTTTGTGGCGCTGGGGTATCGCGGGCTGCGCGCGGCGTTCCTCTCGACCGATCCGTTTGCTCGCTTCTTGGCGTTTGGGATTACGACGGCGGTGCTGATCCAGGCGTTCTTTAATATGAGCGTGGTGCTTGCACTGCTGCCCACGAAAGGAATTCCGCTCCCGTTTATCTCGTCGGGCGGAACGTCGGTGTTTATCACGCTGGCGAGTATGGGTGTGCTGCTGAATGTGACGCGAGAGATCGATTGACGCAGGGAAGAGGGAAAAGGGAAGAGGGAGGAGACAGCCCCCTTCGCGTACTAATTGCGGGCGGAGGTACGGGCGGGCACGTCATCCCGGCGCTCGCGATTGCACGGGAGCTGCGGGACAGGCATGGAGCAGAGGTCCGCTTTGTGGGGACGGCGCGTGGCTTGGAGACGCGGCTGGTGCCTGAGGCGGGCTTCGGGCTGGAGCTGATCCGTGTGGGGCAGTTGAAAAATGTTTCTGCATTGACAAAGGTGCGGACGGTCTTCGATCTGCCGATCGGCTTGATGCGCTGCATCACTTTGCTGCGAAGCTTCAAGCCGGATGTAGTTGTGGGGGTTGGGGGGTATGCGTCGGGGCCGGCAATGATGGCGGCGATCCTGCTCCGCGTCCCAACCTTGGCGTTTGAGCCGAACGCCGTGCCGGGTCTGGCGAATCGCTTGGTGGGTAAGCGTGTGAGCACGGCGGCGGTGAGTTTCGAGTCTAGCTTGAAGTATTTTCGTGGCGGCAAAGTGACTGGAATACCGGTGCGGGCGGAGTTTTTCAGGATTGCGCCGGTAGTGGTGACCGAGGCCCCGAGGCTGCTGGTGTTTGGAGGAAGCCAAGGGGCGCGGGTGTTCAATGCGGTCATGCCTTTAATCTTGAAGAGGTTGCTAGAGGCCGTGCGCGGATTGACGGTCCTGCACCAGAGTGGGGCGCGCCATGCAGAGGCGACGCGGGCGGCTTACGCGGCGAGTGAGGCTGATGATTCGCGGTGGCTTGTGGAGGAGTATCTGGACGATATGCCCGCACGCTTTGCCGAGGCTACGCTAATCCTTTGCCGCAGCGGCGCAAGCACGGTGGCCGAGCTGGCGGCGGCAGGCCGGCCGGCCGTGCTGGTACCGTTTCCCGGTGCTGCGGACGACCACCAGACGAAAAACGCGGAGGTATTTGCGGCGGCGGGTGCGGCGGAGTTGTGGGTGCAGGGGAGCGATGCTGAAGTGGCGGATGTATTGTTGCGAGAGTTGACGTTTTTGCTCCGAGAGCCAGAGCGGTGTGCTTCCATGGGCCGGGCGGCCAAGAAGTTGGCACATCCCCGTGCGGTGGAGAAGATTACCGGGATGGTGGTGGAACTAGCGGGCTTCTAACTCTATGGTTCCGCGATCGATGGTTTGGGTCGCTTCGGAGTATTGCGGCCCTTTCTCCGAAGCGCACAAAGGTGTTCGGATGGTGGAAGTCCTTGAGATTTCGTGCAGGCGTTCCGCGACAAACATTCCAAACAAAATCTTTTCTGACGATCAGAACGATACGCCACGATCGCTGGAACTATATAGTTAGCCACCCAAGGTGAGGCGGATCGTTTGGCCTTTCTGGACACGGTAGCCGGATTGCGGGTTTTGACCGGTAACGGCGCCGCCTGTGCTGACGGCCTGGTCCAGGTTTGCTGGGTCAGCGGCGGCTGCCGGAGATTGGCTCGCATAGACGGCGAGGCCCAGGCCGGCGGCGCGTTCGGCGGCTGCCGAGTACGAAAGGCCAATCAGCGAGGGCATTATGAAGCCCGGGGCGTCTTCTTTTTGGCTGATGAGGAGGTTAATGCGTGGGCTGTCAACACCCGAGGCGTTGGGCGGTGGGGTCTGGGCGAGCACAAGGCCCGCGTCGCCCGAATATGACAGATAGGCGAGGGTGCCGAGATCGAGCGAAAGCCGGCGGATGGTGATGGCGGCGGGCCGTTCGGGCATGCCACGCACGTCGGGGATCGACACCTTCTGAGGCCCGAGACTTTCGATGGCGCGCACCTCCCACTCCTGCCGGACGATGACGCCGGGGGCGGGGACCTGGGAGATGATGTGTCCGGCGGGGACAGTGGCGGAGTAAAAACGGCTGACCGTGACCAGGTTGAGGCCGCGGGCGGTGAGGCGTCGCTGGGCGTCGTCGGCGGTGAGGGTGACGATGCTCGGGACCTCGACCTGAGTGCCATGGATGACGAGGCGCATGGTGGTGAAGGCAAAGACCAGCGCGACCGCCAGCATCAAGAGGCCGCCGAGAATGAGGTTGAGGGTGCGGGGCATCGCTCCATCAGTTTAGACCGGCTACTTCCGCTTGCACGAGCGTGCCATCAGCGGCGGGCGAGCAACACGGGAACGCCGTTCTTCGGGCGCAGGTTGATGGAAGCCTGCATCGGCAGTTTGTCTGGAGCACCCGGCACCGGCCGCAGCGTCCAGTGCCGGGCGATGGTGGCCAGCGTGAAGACTCCTTCCATCCAGGCTAATGCTTCGCCGATGCACTGGCGAGAGCCGCCTCCGAAAGGAAAGTAGGCGTAACGCGGACGCTTTTGGTCCTCGGCGAAACGGAGCGGGTTGAAGGTCTCCGGTGCGTCCCAGAAGCGCGGATCACGATGTACGACGATCTGCGGCGCAAGCAGCGCGGCTTTGGGAGGAATGGCGAAGCCGTGAAACTCGTATGGCTCCGGTCCCGCGCTTCGGCCGATCACCCACACGGTCGGGTAAAGCCGCATAACCTCCGCGAAGACCATGTAGGCATAGCGCAGCTTCGCATAATCGGCTGCCTGCGGGCGGCGCGCGCCGAGCACCTCCACGGTCTCCCTGTGAAGCTCTTCCTGCACCTCCGGGTGCTTGGCCAGCACCCACATCGCGAAGCTCAGGACGTTGGCGGTTGTCTCGTGTCCAGCCAGGATGATGGTGAGGCACTCGTCTCGCACCAGCTTGTCGGTCATGTGCCCCAGGGCGTCGCGTCCGGGCGAAGGTTCAGCGTCGGTTGCGTCAAGCAGCATTGAAAGCAGGTCGCCCCGGTCGCCGGGCGCTCTCCGCCGCTCCGCGATCATGGCATAGATGATGGCGTCGAGCCGCTCCATGCCTTGACGCACCCGGAGCATGGGCCCGAACGGAGCCTTTTGCAGCGCGTCCAGGAGCCGTTCGGGGAACCAAGCCGGCGGCGGAGGTGTGCCGCGAAGCGCGTTGAAGGCATCGGTGATGGCAAGCGCCTCAGCCTCATCATCGATGTTGAACAGCGTCTTGCCGACGATGCGCAGCGCGATGAGCAGCATCTCGGGATGCATATCTATGCTGCCCGGGTGCCAGCGGTCGGTCACCTCGGCGGCAAAGTGCGCGATCGCGTCGGCGTAGGCGGTGATGCGTTCGCGGTGGAAGGCTGGAGCCGCCATGCGACGTTGTCGCATATGCAATGGCTCTTCACTGGTGAGCAGACCGTCACCGAGCAAGCTGCGCGCCCGTTGCATCACCAACACGCGCCGGTTATGCTTCTCGTTCTCGGTCAATAACTCCTGGATCAAGGCGGGGTGGTTGAACTGGAAGATGTGCCCTTCGAGAGCGCGGAAGTGCACTAGGTCGCCGTAGCGCCGCGCGTTCTCGGTCAAAGTCTCGACAGGGTTCTCCCACAGTGACTTGGCGGTGAGCAGTCGAGTCCAGAGCTTAGGGCCTGGCGGGTAGGCGTCGCCGGGCGACGCAAGAATGCGCGGTTCAGTCTGCATGCATCCATCCTATGCAGATTGAGGCCGGAAAGGACCTTCACCTCGTCTTGGATTTTGCGAGATGGAAAGAGACCTGAACCCAGTTTTTAGGGGTGTATACATCGTTGCGCCGTCGACGGTGCTACCGCCGGTTGTCTGTTGCGGGTTCGGGATGGATCAGGAGTCGCGTGACTTCCGGCGCTTCGAGTTTGAATCCGCCTTCAAGGGCGGTGATGACGGCGTGGACGCGGGCCATGGAGAGGTCATCGGGCAGGGTGCAGTGGCAGGTGATCTGGACGCGGTCGCCGGTCTTGTTGACAACGACTTCGTGGATGTCCAGGATCTCGGGGAAGGTGCGGGCGGCGGCACGGAGGCGGAGTTCGAGGTCTCGGTCGCGTTCGAGCGAGGCGGGACGCTCGATGGTGGCGGGTTCGCTCTCGATGTGGGTGAGGATGGAGGTGACGGCGGGAATGTCGCGGCGGATTTCGGCTTCGAGCTGGGTGACGAGTTCGTGCGCGGCGCGGAGGGGAAGGGTCTCGCCGACCTCGAGGTGCTGCTCGACATGGAGCTTGCCGTCGTATTGCTGGACGGAGACGTCGTGGATGGCGAGGTTGGCGCGGGCGGCGACGGCGCGGATGCGGTCGTGGACGGATTCGGCGACGGATGCGGTCGGCACGGAGTGGACGACGACATCGGCTCCGGGCAGGTGGCGGCGTACGGAGTCGGTGGCGGCTTTGGTGATCTGCTCGGAGCGTTGAAAAGTAAGATTGCGCGGAAGGCCGAGGGTGAGGTCGGCGAAGAAGGAGGAGCCCGCGCGGCGGGTGCGGACGCGGTCGACGTAGATCACACCTTCGATGCGGGAAAGGTCGTGGACGAGGGCGCGGCGGAGTTGGGCGCGCGTCGCCGCCGGGGTGGCGTCGAGCAGGGTGTCGACCGTCTGGCGGCCGAGTTGCCAGGTGACGCGGAGGATGATGGCCGAGACGAGGATGGCGGCGAGTGGGTCGGCGAGCTCCAGCCGCGGGTAGTGGAAGCGCTCGCCGATCCAGGTGGCGGTGAGGCCGAGCAGGACGGCGACGGTCGAGAACATGTCGGTGCCGAAGTGGAGGGCGTCGGCTTCGAGGG
>CAXTUR010000157.1:0-7217 GCA_964247455.1 uncultured Acidobacteriaceae bacterium
CCATCATCCCGACACCCACCGCCATCGTCGCCATTGCGTTTACTCCTGCTTCGTTCCAATCTCTTTGCCGCTCTGCCGCTCCTCTTGAATCGACCGGACCGGGGTCGCTAGGGAGGAAGGGACTTGTCTTGCTGGTTGTCTTTCGCCTGAAAGAAGGTGGGACAACCCCGGTCCGATCATTTACTTCTAAACTCGCATTAGCCAAAGTTACTTCGGTGACTACTCCATTTGCTCCGCCGCCCGTAGCTTTGCGCTGCGCGACCTCGTGTTCCTCATGGCTTCCTGCTCTGCCGCCACGACCGGCTTCTTCGTCAACACTTCAAAGCTTTTCGTCCGGCCCCACTCACGGAACGCATCCTTTACCAGCCGGTCTTCCAGGGAGTGGAAGCTGATCATTACCAATCTCCCGCCCGGCTTCAACAACTTCGGCGCGATCTCCAGCAGCCGCTTGATCTCGCCCAGCTCATCGTTCACTCGAATTCGAAGAGCCTGAAAGGTCTTCGTCGCCGGATGGATCTTCTCGCCTTTCATTGCTGGGGCCGCGGCCGCAATCACTCGAGCTAACTCCGCTGTCGTTGATAACGGCCGGGCCCGCACAATGGCTCTGGCGATTCTCCGCGATCTCCTTTCCTCTCCAAATTCGTAAATCAGGTCGGCGAGCTTGTTTTCGTCTTCCTGATTTACCACTTGCTCGGCCGTTTCGCCACCGCGCGTATCCATCCGCATATCGAGTGGTCCTTCATGCCGAAAACTGAATCCTCTGTGCGCCTCGTCCAGTTGCAGGCTGCTTACGCCGAAATCCGCCAATAAGCCATCGAGCGTGCCAGGCTTGATCGTGTCGGCCGCCTCTGAAAATGCCCGCGGTTCATACACCACAGTCGGCATCTCGCTTCCCAGCTCAGCAGCAATCTCCGCCATCCTGGCCTTCGCCAGCGCCATCGCCTGCGGGTCGCGGTCGAAGCAGGTCAGCTTGCCCCGCGCTCCCAGCCTCCGCGCAATCGCCGCGGAGTGCCCCGCCAAACCCAACGTTGCGTCTACAACCACGCCGCCCGGCCGCACATTCAAATACTCCAAAGCTTCTTCTAAAAGAACCGGCACATGCTGCGCTTTCTGCAACCCGTGCTCTCCCTGGGGAGAAAATCTTGGGCCTTCCAACTACAGCCCGAACTCGGACAACGCCATCTGATCCGCTTCCGACAAGGGTGCCAACTCCGATTGGAACTGCGCGCTATTCGCCACTTCCAGGTACGTCTGTAGCCCAAACACCTCAACCTCCGCCACCGTCTGCGCCGCCTCCCGCAGTCTGGGATGAATGACCAATCGTCCCTGCCCATCCATCTCCGCCGCCTGGCCCCAGTAGCTCGTCAACTCCAGAAATCTCTTACGGAGCGGGTTCATTGACGGAATCGCCGCAATCTTCGCCTCGATCTTTTCCCACTCGGCGATCGGGTAGATCTCCGCCCGCTTGCCGTCCTTGCTCGTGATAAAAAACTCGTTCGACTTATACACCTCATCCACGCGGTGCTTGAACGCAGCAGGCAGCTTCAACCGGCCCTTCTCGTCCACGCGCGCTGGATGATTCCCACGAAACACTTACTCCCACTTTCAGGAACTCAGCTCGGTTCAGCGTTGCCCTCTTCGCCGCCCTCCGGGAGTACACTTCAGGCAGTTCTTAGGTCATCTACTCCGCTTTGCTCCACTTTGCTCCACTTGCAAGATCAATACTCAACGCCACCCACGCCCCTGTAAAGAGAAAAAGCGTGTGGAAGATAAAGGATTTCGGTTTGGGAATGTGGAAATCTCAGGCCATAGCTTGCTCAGGGTCAAAACCACAAGGGGTAGTGTTGTTCAGGATTGCTCCCCACCCTTGCACAGGCGCGGCAGTGTCTGCTAAAGCAAATTAAAGGCGAAAATGCTTATTGGGCCAGAGTGGACGAGGTCGCTGAAAGCAGCTTTTTTCGCTGCAGCAGCCACACTAGGTAGCCTAAAACCAGCAGATTGATCAGCAATAAACCCAGACGGAACCAGTTCGGCCGTCGCGCTAGCTCAAACAGTTCCCATGGCAGGAAGGAGGCCGTAAGGATCAGCGTTAGGTATTCCGCCCACACCTTCTCCATGAGCAACCCGATACCTTCCGTAAGCGCCAGCGCAGAATACGCCAGCGTCGCCATGCTGATCTGCCGCAAGCGATGATGGTCGATCAGGTCTGCCTTATCCAGCATGATCGCCACAAACCGGCTCTCCGGATCGAACTTCAGCGCCGTGGCCACCCGCACCACTTCATCCGCCAGGTCTTTGTGGATCAGATGGAGTGCGCCCAGCCCGATGCAGAAGAAGAACAGCGCCTTACCCAGCTTGAACGAGCCGATCATCAGCAAGCCGTGGTCGCGCGGGTGCGTCGTCGTCTCCGCCGCGATCCCCTGCTCGTTCACCGTCTGTGTTATCGCATCCACTGCCTTCAGTTGACGAGGAACCCGCCCGATTGTCAACGCCATCCTCCACCGCTACTGCATCAACAAACCCGCTCTTGTTGTATCGGCCCCTACCATTTTCGCAATCAACACAGAAATACCCTAGCCCCCATGCGCACGCCCAATCCGCGCGCCGCATACTCGCGTAGGTACACTGAGCGCGGAAATACTCAGCGCAAACGCAGTCCGAACATCATGCAACCCAACCGAGCACGACAAGGAAGCCCTCACATGAACGTCAAGAACGTCCTCCTCACCACCGCCGCAGCCGCCGTCCTTACCCTCTCTGCTACCGCCCAGAAGGCCGATCCGATGGTTGGCGGCGCCGCCATGTACCCCAACAAGACCGTCGTCGAGAACGCCTCGAACGCTCCCAACCTATCGACCCTCGTCGCCGCCGTCAAGGCCGCCGGCCTGGTCGAGACCCTCTCCGGCCCCGGGCCGTTCACCGTCTTCGCTCCCACCAACGACGCCTTCTCGAAGCTTCCCGCCGGCACTGTCGATACCCTTGTCAAGCCTGAGAGCCACGACACCCTCGTCAAAATCCTGACCTACCACGTCGTCGCTGGCAAGGTGAGCTCCAAGGAACTGATCAAGATGATCAAGAAGGGCGGCGGCAAGGCTACCCTCACGACAGTTCAGGGCGAGCCGCTCACCGCATCCCTAATGGGCAAGATGGTCATGCTGACCGACGCCAAGGGCGGCATGGCCACCGTCACCACCGCCGACGTCTTCCAGTCGAACGGGGTCGCCCACGTCATCGACACCGTCCTCATGCCCTAATCGCAATGCGCACCACGCAGTACACGGAGGCGTCTCCTCATCGGGACGCCTTCTCTCTTGCCCCATCAACATCCCGGAAGGGCATGGCTTTAGCCATGCCGCAAACGCCGTACCATCGAGACACCATGCGCCACCACTTCCAATCCGAACAATTCCTTCCCTACCCCATTCCCTACGTCTTCGCCTTCTTCTCCGACCCTGCCAACCTCCCCCGCCTCATGCCGGATTGGCAACACGCCAGGATCGACCGCTCCACCTTCATCCGCCCGCTCGATCCCGCTGCGCCAGCCCAAGCCGCCGGAGCTGGCACCCGCCTCACCCTCTCCTTCCGCCCCATCCCCTTCTTCCCCGTCCGCGTCTCCTGGGATGCCGAAATCGACCAGTTCGTCCTAAACGACCACTTCTGCGATGCCCAACTCCGCGGCCCTTTCGCTTACTGGCATCACTGCCACCGCGTCGTCCCCGAGACCCGCAACGGCGTTCCCGGCACTCTCCTCACTGACGACCTCCACTACGAGATGCCTTTCGGCCCTCTGGGCGCCTTCGCCAACTGGCTCGCCGTCTCCGGCCAGATCCGCTCTACCTTTGCCTTCCGACACGCCCGCACCAAAGAGCTTCTTGCCGCATCATCTAACAACAAACTGTCATCCTGAGCGAAGTCGAAGGACCTGTGGTTCTATTTCACATAAGTCGAGTGCCTCACCTTCGCAGCCGTTTCATCGTCGCAAGGTGGGGCTGCTTCGAAGCCGCAACCTTTTGACAGTCAGGCCCACAACTGGCGTTCACCCATTCCTCTAAACTAAAATCGTGAGAACGCCCCACCTCGCCCTTGCCCTCTTCCTCATCACGCTTCCATCCGCCCTCACTCTCGCGCAAACTCCCTCAGCACCACCCGAACAGCCCTTCACCCTCTCCGCCCGCTCCACCCTCGTCCTTGTCCCCGCGCTCGTCAAGACAAAGTCCGGCGAGCTCGTCTACACCCTCACCGCAAACGACTTCACCCTTACCGACGACGGCGTCGAGCAGAAGCTCACCCTCGAAGCCGACAACGGAGCCGATCCTCTCGCCCTCGTCATCGTTGTCCAGATCGGGGCCGCCGGAGCCGAGCAGCTGGACAAATATCGTGGTCTTGCGACCTCGCTCGAGACCCTCATCGGCAACGTCCCCCACGAAGTCGCCGTCGTGGCCTTCGACACTGTCGCCTCACTCGAACAGCCCTTCACCGAAGACATTGGAGCGGTCGCCAAGACGCTTGGCAACTTAGATCAGGGCAACACCGGCTCCGCTATCCTCGACGCCCTCGGCTTCTCCGTCGACCTCCTCCGCCAGCAACCCCTGGAGTACCGCCGCGCCATCCTCCTCCTCAGCGAGACCGTCGACCACGGCAGCAAGCTCTCCTTCGACGACGCCGTCCGGGAGCTCTCCGACACCAATACTTCCATCTACAGCATCGCCTTCTCCTCCTCCAAGTCCCGTATCCGCGACGAGGCCGCCAAGCTCAGCAATCCCAATCCCGGACCTGCCAAAGGCTGCTTCAGCACCGACCCGAACGACCCCAACGTTCCGCCCGACGCCGCACAACACCGCTTCGCCCAAATCTGGGACTGCCTCAGCCAGCTCGCCCCGCCCCTCCGAGCTCTCAAGATGGCCGAGATCCTTGGGGCAAACAGCCTCCGCCGCAACATCCCAGAGACCGTCGCCCGGCTCACCGGCGGAGAGTCCTTGAAAATGGGCGACACCCGCTCCATTCAGCGCAGCCTTCTCACCCTCTCCAACCACCTGCCCAACCGCTACGTCCTCAGCTTCCACCCGCAATCGCCACACTCCGGCTTCCATTTTCTGGCCGTCCGCCTGCGCAACTACGACCACCTCACCGTCCTTGCCCGCAGCAGCTACTGGCAAGACGCGCCCACCCCAGCCCCGTAGCCGAACACCATGCTACCGTCGGTACATCCGCCATGCCGCTCACCCGACGAGCTTTCCTCTCCACCGCCGCCGCCTACGCCGCCCTTCCCGCGCCTGCGCAAACCGCCCGCCCCGATGTGGCCGCCATCGACCATGACCGCATCCTCGCCGCCGCCAAAGCCGCCCTCTCCGCGCCTGCGCCAGATTCCACTCTTACCCTCAGCCGCCACCTATCCGCCCTGGCCGCCGCCTTCCATCTCACCAAAGAATCGCCCTACGCGGAGAAAGCCATCGCCCTTCTTTTCACTCTCACCTTCGACCCCACCGCCGCAACCGGCTTTGAAGACATCCTCGACACGATTCCTCTCGCCGAGGTAGCCCAGTCCGTCCCCTTCCTCAAACCGACAGACGCAACGCCTACAAAGACCTGGTTTGCCACCTATCTCACTTGGCTCACCACCTCCCGGACCGCTGGTCTGGCCCGCGACCAAAAGGACCACCACGGCGCGTCCTGGCTCTTCCAAACCGCCGCCTATGCCCGCTTCACCACCAACGAACCGATACTCGCCGAGCTGCGTCACCGCTTCAAAACCGTCACTCTGCGCGCCCAGCTCGTCGCCGCCGGCACCTTCCCCCACGAGCTTTTTACGCCTTGTCCCTACCGCAACTCTCTTTTCACCCTCGACCTCCTCGCCGCCGCCTGCCAGCTCCTCTCCACCCCCTTTGACAACCTTTGGGACGTGGAACTCCAGGATGGCCCCGGCCTGCGCGCCGCTCTCGCCCGTCACTACCCCTATATAGCCAACCGCGCCGCCTGGCCATACCGCGCCGACCTCGACCACTTCACCGATCTGCCAGCCCGCCGCCCCGCGCTCCTCTTCGCCGCCCGCGCCTACACTCGCCCCGAGTACGCCACTCTCTGGCGCACCCTCAACCCCGATCCCCTCTCCGAACTCCAACCCACCTTCCCCATCAGCCAACCTCTCCTTTGGGTAACTCGCCTGTAATTTCTTGTCTGTCATTCCAGGGAATCTGCAGTTCTGCCGCAATCCGTTCCCCTACAAACACGAATACCTCGACCCTCGGTCGAGGTATTCGCTGGCTTGTCATCCCGCAGTAAGCGAAGGAATCCAGGGAAAGACCGCTACTTAGCCGCCAACGCATCCCGGTGCGACTTTACATAATCATGCGAGGTCAGGACATGCTTCTGCTGTTCCGCTATCAACTGATGCAATGGAAGTGGCAAATCAGCCTTCAGCGCCTCTTCATATGCTTTCTTGGCCGCATCTTCGCCCTGCTCAGCCGACTCCAGCAACGTATGATCACTGCTGCTTACCTTGGCCTTCAAGTCGCCCCAGAAGCGATGTGCCGCGCCGGCGATTGTGCCAGTTTCATTCACATCCGCCACACCGTGCCGATGCAGTTCATTCTCCAGCTCGGCGCGAAAGTTTGCCCGCTTCAACGACTCAGCCAGAAAGTACCGCTTCAGCGTCTCATCCTGAAAGTGTTCGCCGATGTCCGCAAAGCCCTTTTGGCTATCCTGCAAGACATTGATCAGAGCCTTTACTTCCTTCTCAAACGTTGTGTTCTTTTGCGCGTCTGTAGTCATTGGAACTCCCTTTTCGTGTACCAAAACTTGTAAGTAAATGCCGGCGGCGGCAAGGTCAATCGACTACCGCGATTCTCTTTCGTCGACCGCAAGCGGGAGAAATCGCGAAAACCCCGCTCCCTTGCCGCCATCTCAGCACAACTGCTCAGTAGCCGTTGGCCAACTGCTACTGAGTCCATAGATGCCGCGATCCCATCGGGGTTTGCCCGCCCGTATGCATCCTGATTCCACACCAGCCATCGCACCGCCCGCAGGCGCGGCTCTCATCCATAATAAGAACTGCTCTGGCGTGTCGGCTATCCCTCTCCCGTGCTCACTTAGCCACGGAACGACAGCACCGCGCCTACCCATGAAGCCCCCGCGCCAGACCGCCACGCCCACCCGCCATCGCCGCCTCAACGAGCTCCTGGGCGTCGCCGTTCTCGTTGCCGCCGCTCTCCTCCTGCTTG
>CAXTUR010000158.1:0-7192 GCA_964247455.1 uncultured Acidobacteriaceae bacterium
CCCGGATGTTTGAGCGGATGCTCGATCATCCACGCATCACGGTCCGCACCGGCGTTGATTACCGCGAAGTCGCGCGTACTTACCCCAACGCAAAGATCGTCTATACCGGTCCGATCGATGAGTTCTTCGGCTTCCGCTTCGGCCCGCTGCCGTATCGCTCGCTCGAGTTCCAGCACGAGACGCACGATGTGGAGCGATACCAATCCGCGCCGGTCATCAACTATCCAAACGAGCATCCGTACACGCGCATCACGGAGTTCAAGTACCTCACCGGCCAGAAGCACAAGCGCACCAGCATCGTCTACGAACACCCGCGCGCGGAGGGCGATCCATACTACCCCATCCCGCGTCCGGAGAACGCCGCCCTGTACGCGAAGTACCGTGAGCTAGCCGAGCGCACCGAAGATGTCGAGTTCTGCGGCCGCCTGGCCAACTACAAGTACTTCAACATGGACCAGGTCGTCGCCCAGGCGCTGTCCACCTTCAAGCGCATGGCGGAAACTTCGGCGATGGACACGTTTGAAGGTCCAATCACCGGCATCTCCACACTCGCCACGCCCGCCATTCTCTAAGGGTGCGGGCAACAAAGAGGCCCTCCACCGTGGAGGGCCTTCTGTCTTATTCTTATTTGTCATTCCCGAGGGGAATCTGGTTTTCGTCTCTGCTCTAAATCTACTTCTCACTCAACGGAGTCGCCATCTTCTCGTGCATGGCACCCTTGACCGCCCCAGGAACCACATTGGACAGCATCCCTTCGATCTTCGTCTTCAACGAGGCCGCATACACGTGGTCCTTACCCTCGAAGAGCGCGTCGATCCCCTGCTTGGCCACATCGAACGGCTGGCTCTCGGACTTGCCCTCCTGCCCGACCTGTGTGTCGTCCATGCCCGCGCGATGGAAGAAGTCCGTATCAGTCGGTCCGGGCTGTAGCGCCGTCACCGTGATGCCCGTGTCCTTCAACTCGTAGCGCAGGCTGTGCGCGAACGACAGCACGAACGCCTTCGTCGCCGCATACACCGCTTCGCGCGGCGCAACCATCTCGCCCGCGATCGATGCCGTAAACAGGATCTTGCCTTCACCCCGCGTGATCATCTGCTGGACGACATGCTTGGCCAGATGCACCGTGCCCACGCAGTTCAGATGCACCATGTTCAACTCTTCGTGCAGATCGGTCTCGGCAAACAAGCCGCCCACCCCAACGCCCGCATTGAGACACGCCACATCGACGTTCCGCCCCAGCGACTGGATCTTCGACCAGAGCTCATCGATGCCCTGTTTATGCGCCAGGTCCGCAGTCACCTCGGTCACTTCGACGCCGAGAGCGCGAAACTCCGCAGCCGCGCTCGACAATCGGTCGCCCTCCGACGCGACCACCAGATCGTACCCTTTACCCGCCAGCACCTTCGCCAGCTCCATCCCAATCCCGCTCGACGCTCCCGTCACTACCGCAAGCCCATTCGCCATCGCTTCTCTCCTTGTATGCGCGCACATCTTGTGCCCCTCGTGGTCAGATGCGGCCTTGTTCAGCCGAGATGCCGTGCCCGTTTCGCCATGTACAGAACGATTCCGCCCCTGTAGGCAGCGTGGCCCGGCTTTCCGACATCCATGTCATCGACAGCGTTCTTATAGTTCACCGATCACGAGGTATCCAATGACCGTAGCCTACAACCAAGCGGAAGATGTGAAAGGTCCCTCCTTTCCCCTCTCCGGCGCGACATACGTTCCGCTCGTCAACGAGACGAAGGAGGGACGCGTCTTTGCGCACGCTTACCAAACCATCCAGGCGTCACCCGAGCAGCTCTACCAGTTTTGGAGCGCCGTCCGGTCCTTTCCGCTTTGGCAGGAGAACGTCGTCTCCGTTACGCCAACCGGCGACACGACCACCCACTGGGTCATGGGCAACCCGGAAGACGCTGACGGCAAGCGCGTTGAGTTTGACTCCGAGATCACCGAAGACATCCCCGGCAAGACCATCGCCTGGCGATCGACGGGCGGCGATGTCGACCAAAGCGGTAAGGTCACGTTTACTCCGCACCCAACCGGACGCGGCACAATCGTTTTGCTCCAGCAGGAGGTCAAGGTGCCAGGCGGCTCCATTGGCAACGCGGTCATCGCCACCGCCAAGCGCGGGCCTAAGCAGATCGTCATTGAAAATCTTCGCCACTTTAAAGAGATGGTCGAGGCAGGTGCCATTCCGTCAGTCAAAGGTCAGCCCCATGGCCCGCGTGGCCTCTCCGGGGGCGTCAAGGAGTGGATGTACGGCGAAAACAATCCCACGCCTCCCGGCACCAGCGGACAGGCCTAAGTCCACCCATCAGGATCAGGAGAAAACATCATGAAAGCAGTATGTTGGATGGGCGCAAGCAAGGTCGAGGTCCACGAGGTCGCCGACCCCACGATCATCAACCCGCAGGATGCCATCATCAAGATTACCCGCACTGCCATCTGCGGCTCCGACCTCCACCTCTTCGACGGCTACATCCCCACCATGGAGTCCGGCGATATCCTCGGACATGAGTTCATGGGCATCGTCGAAGAGGTCGGCAGCGAGGTCAAGACCCTGAAGCGCGGCGACCGCGTCGTCGTTCCCTTTACCATCGCGTGCGGCGCATGCATGTTCTGCAAGAAAGACCTCTGGTCGCTCTGCGATAACTCCAACCCCAACGCCCACGTGGCCGAGACCATGTACGGCTACTCGGGCTCTGCCCTCTTCGGCTACTCGCACATCTATGGCGGTTACGCTGGCGGCCAGGCACAGTACGCCCGCGTCCCCTTCGCCGACGTCGGCCCCATCAAGATCGAGAACGACCTCGACGATGAAAAGGTCCTCTTCCTTTCGGACATCTACCCCACCGGCTACCAAGGCGCGGACAACGCCAACATCGAGCCCGGCGATACCGTTGCGGTCTGGGGCTGTGGTCCGGTCGGCCTCTTCGCCATCGCCAGCGCCTATATGCTCGGCGCGGGTAAGGTCATCGCCATCGACCGCTTCCCGGAGCGCCTGAAGCTCGCCCGCGACTACTGCGGCGCAACCACCATCGACTACAGCGAAGACGACGTGATCGTCATTGAAGCCCTGCGCGACCTCACCGGCGGCATCGGCCCCGACAGCTGCATCGACGCCGTCGGCATGGAGGCTCACTCCAACACCGCCGTCGGCCTCTACGACAAGGTCAAGCAGACCCTGATGATGGAGACCGATCGCCCGTTCGTTCTCCGCCAAGCGATCCAATCCATCCGCAAAGGCGGCACGCTTTCCATCCCCGGCGTCTACGGCGGCGTGCTCGACAAGGTGAACTTCGGCGCGGCCTTCGGCAAAGGCCTCAAGATGGGCATGGGCCAGACACACATGCACAAGTACCTCAAGCCGTTGCTGAAGTCCATCGAAGAAAAGAAGATCGATCCTTCCTTCCTCATCTCGCACCGCGTCGGCATCGACCAGGTACCCGCCATGTACCCCATGTGGCGCGACAAGCAGGAGGCCGTCACCAAAATCGTCATCGACCCCTGGGTTGACACCATCGAGCAGCCCAAAATTGCCTAGCCGAAATACCTGGGTGCCCCATCTTCGGCGCAGTCTCATCGCGCCTAAGGTGGGTTTCCACAATCCCCTAACCGGGTGCGCCATCCTTAGGCGCAGCTTCATCGCGCCTAAGGGTGGGGTTTTACAATCTACGGATGTCCAGCAAGTCCTACACCCCCGGCCAGACCCTCCTCATCGACGCCGACGACACCCTCTGGGAGAACAACATCTACTTCGAGCGCGCCATCGCCGCGTTCATCTCCTATCTCGATCACCGCGTCCACACTCCCGCCGAGGTCCGCAGCCACCTCAACACCGTCGAACGCGCTACCATCGACGCCCACGGCTACGGCCTGCAGAGCTTCCGACGCTCGCTCGTCACCTGCTTTGAACAGCTAGCAGACGGCCCCTTGAGCGAAGAAAAACGCGCCCGTATCCACACCTTCGCGCAGTCCATCGCCGACCAGGAGATCGAGCTCCTTCCCGGCGTGGCCGACACTCTGGCCGACCTTGCCCAACGCCACCGCATCCTCCTCGTCACCAAAGGCAATCCCGACGAGCAGCACGACAAACTCCGCCGCTCAGGCCTCGCGCCGCACTTCGCCGCGGTCGAGGTCCTCCCTGAAAAGCATGACGAGGCCTATCGCTCCCTCTCTTCCAGGCACGGCTTCGAGGCCGCCACCACCTGGATGATCGGCAACAGCCCCAAATCCGACATCAACCCCGCTCTCGCCGCCGGCCTCCACGCCATCTTCATCCCGCACGACTTCACCTGGGTGCTGGAGCACGAGCTCGTCGATCCAGCCCCCTCCGGCCAGACCTTCCTCGAACTCCCCAGCTTCGCCGCCTTGGCCGAGCACTTCTGATCCGCGGAGATGCTATGATTGTCTTCGGATTGAGCACCGTACCGGCCCTTGGCAGATCACCGCGAAGCCAAATGCGGAGGTGGCGAAATTGGCAGACGCACTAGCTTGAGGTGCTAGCGCCGCAAGGCATAGGGGTTCAAGTCCCCTCCTCCGCACCAATCCTTGACATTAAAATACTTGCTGGTGGCCAGCCACACCCGGACTGGCCTTTAGTTTTGCCTCTGACACGGTTGCGTAAAGTGTCATATCTCAACAACAGCAGGCACTCGCATTTATTCGAGCTGGCCTCATGAATTGTGTGCCTGGTAGCAATGTGTGGGAAGCAACGCTCGACTCCGGAGCACTCTCAAGCGGCGTTCATCCATTGCGTGTCGTCGCTCTGGATCAGGATGGACAGAGTGCTGCGGACGAAATTTAGGTGCTGGTGGGGACGGAACGAATAAAGCACGACCGAGCCGAACGCAATCAGGACAATGCTTTGAAGGCGTGGCCGGAGCATGGACCTCTGGGGACGCGGCTCGGTCCGAACAAAAAGGAAGGAAGTTGTAGATGATCTCGCCCGCCATGGCTCACTTCCTGCTTCCCATCATCGTCGGCGCCAGCATTCTGCTGATGCTGATCCGGCCGAAAGACATTGCGGAGGTGTACTGGATTAGCGCCGGTGCCCTGTTGCTGATGGCACTTCGGCAGGTGCCGCTGCAACTCGCCGGCAAAGCCATCGGCGAAGGTTCCGACGTGTACCTCTTCCTTACTGGCATGATGCTCTTGTCCGAGCTGGCTCGCGAGCATGGCGTCTTCGATTGGCTTTCGGCGGCTGCAATCAAACGATCCAACGGTTCGTGTACGCGCTTGTTCACGCTTGTTTATGGAATCGGCACCCTCGTCACGATCTTCATGTCCAACGACGCGACGGCAGTCGTTCTCACCCCGGCCATCATGTCTGCCGTACGCAAGGCGAAGGTCGAACCGCTGCCCTATCTATTCGTATGCGCCCTTATCGCAAATGCGGCTTCGTTCGTTCTGCCGATCTCGAATCCCGCAAACCTGGTCGTCTTTCATGGCGGGGCCATGCCGCCGCTCGGGCGGTGGCTTATGTCGTTCGGAGTTCCCGCCATCCTCTCGATCGCCACAACCTACGGCGTGATGAGGCTGGTGTACCGGAAGGACTTGCGATCTTGCATCGAAGAGAAGATCGAAGCCGAACCACTCAAGAGTGAGGGCAAGCTGGTCCTCGGCGGCCTCGTGTTGATGATCCTCACGCTCCTCACCGCCTCCACGCTCAAAAAGGATCTGGGTCTGCCCGCCTGCCTCGCCGCATTGGCCATTACTGCGGCTGTCTCGATCAAGAGCAAAAGCAGTCCTGCAAAACTTGCCAGGGAGATCAGTTGGAGCACGCTCGTTCTGGTCGGCGGTCTCTTCATCATGGTGGATGCGGTGGAAAGCATCGGTGCACTAAAGCTGACGCAATCATGGCTCGCGGCCGCGCAAACGCTGGCTCCCCCTTTAGCGGCTCTGATTGTGGGCTTCGTGGTTGCCGTGGGTAATAACCTTGTCAACAACTTGCCCCTTGGATTAATAGCCGGGGGCACGCTGCAGGCGGCTCACATTCAGGGTTTGATCTCCCATGCTGTCCTTATTGGTGTCGACCTGGGGCCCAACCTGTCGATCACCGGATCGCTTGCGACCATTCTCTGGCTGTTGGCGCTCCGCAAAGAACAACTGGATGTAAGTTTCTGGGCCTTTCTAAAAGTTGGCGCCATTGCAATGCCGGCAGCTTTGTTGGTGTCGCTGGGCGGAGCCATCCTGATGCAAACCCTCACCAGAGGGAACTAAGGAGGACTATGGACTTGGGTGGTGTGCTTCTCATTCGCGGCGTGATAAAATTAGGCTCCGGCGTGCGGGACTAGCGCCGGGAAGGCATAGGGGTTCAAGTCTCCTCCTCCGCGCCAGTCTCTCGAACATCTCGCTTGTAGAAAGTTTGGACCGCACCATGGTGTATGTACTCGTCTTCGTTCACGTCGTTGTTTGCCTCTTTCTTATCGGCGTCGTGCTCCTTCAGCAGGGCAAATCCGCCGACCTCGCCGGAGCCTTCGGCGGCCAAGGATCGCAGACCGCCTTCGGCCCGCGCGGCGCAGCCAACCTCCTCACTAAGCTGACCACCTACGCGGCCATCCTCTTCATGCTGCTCTCGATCGGCCTCACGATCCTCCTCTCCCGTGCCAGCGGCGACCACTCCGTCCTCTCCGGCACCAAGACGACCACCTCTCAACCGAAGAAGTAAACTCCCCCCTTCACGCCGCGCCCTTTTCTGTCATACCGCAGCGAAGCGGAGGAATCTGCTTTTCGCCCTTCGCACAGCCACCCCTCCCATGATTCGCGAAACCTTCCCCGTCGGCCTGCTCCAATGCAACTGCACCATCCTCGGCGACGAAGCCTCCGGCGAGGCTATCGTCGTTGACCCCGGCGCGGACATCCCCCGCATCCAAGCCGTTCTCACCCGCCACCATCTCACCGTCAAGCAGATCCTCGTCACCCACGCGCACATCGACCACATCGCGGGTGCACAGCAGCTCAAAGCTCTCACCGGCGCGCCCCTCCTCTATAACCAGCTCGATTTGCCGCTCGTCGCCATGATGGACGTGCAAGCAGGCTGGCTGGGGATCGCCCCGCCCGAAGTCGCCCCCCCCGACGCCAACCTCCGCGACGGGGAGACCCTCACCGTCGCAGGGATCGCGGGCACAATCCTCCATACCCCGGGCCACACCGAAGGCAGCGTCTGCCTCTACCTGCCAACGGAGAACCA
>CAXTUR010000159.1:0-7150 GCA_964247455.1 uncultured Acidobacteriaceae bacterium
GTGTAGATCATTCTGGACCAGCGGGCGTATTAGAGAAACTCGAAGGTGGCGAAGACGGCGGACGACATGTATTCGCAGGTGAATGGGCTGATCCGGTAGGCGAAGGCACAGACGTAGATTCCCTTCGGAATGACAACCAGAGAAGCGACGGCAACTTCGAACGCAGATTCCCTTTCGGGAACAACAACCAAGGAACAAAGATAACCGAGGGCGGGAGTGAAGATGCGACGCAGGCGCTGGGCAGCTGTCGGGATGGTGTCGGTCGCGCTGAGCGGCGTTTGCCGTGGTCAGGCGGCTCAGCTGGCGGGATGCGCGAACACCCCGGCAGCGGCGATTGAAGCGATGCGGGCCGGGAAGATGGCAGATTTGCAGGCTGCTGGCTTGCAAGCTACAGGCTTTCGTGTCGAGTCGGTGCGCTGGGACGCGGCGCAGCGGCAGACCTGGGCGGTGATTCGGAGTTGCGATCATGCCGAGCGGCCCGCGTTGGCGAGGCTGGCGGACTTGCCGCATGGTGCTCCTGTGGCACAGACCGGTTCCAGTGCTGCGCTGGTTTCAGCGCAAAGTTTGCAGGCGAACACTACGGTCGCGGTCGTCCACGCGGGTGAGGTGGTGCGGTTGTGGCGGGCGGACAGCCAGGCGCATATCGAGCTGATGGCCACGGCGGAGGAAAACGGGGCAGTGGGCGGGAAGGTCCGCTTGCGACTGCTGACGCCCAAGGAAGCGGATGGGCAGTATGCGCCGCCAAGGTATTTTGCCGGGATCGTGCGCGGACCGGCGGATGTGGAGATGGAGCGATGAGACGTTCGCGGATGGATGTGGAAGCTGAGCAGAAGGATTTCTGGATGTTTGCGCTGGTGACGGCGATGGTGCTTTATCTGCTGGTGGCGTTGACGTCGCTGAACGCGCAGACGATGCCGCCAATGACGCGGGAACCGGGATCTGCGGCTAGTCCGGCACCGTTGCCGAAGCTAGAGCCAAAAGAGACGCTAGGGCAGAGGCTCGACCTGGTGAAGCCGGGGATCGCATCGAGTTCGCTGAACGCGTATCTATTTCGGGTGCGGGCGGAGAATACGAGCGTGCCGCCGACGCCGGGGGCGATCTGGCTGGACAGCGGGCGGCTGACGCGGATGAATACCGATGTGCGGGCGATGCGGCCGAATGACCTGATCTCGGTGGTGGTGTCGGAGAACCTTGCGGCCTCAACCGACGGAACGGTGAAGAACTCGCGCGCGTCGAACGCCAGTTCGCAGATCACCAGCCTCTTCGGCCTGTTGAAAGCGGGCAACGCCCTTCAAAACCTCGTCGGTCAGACCTCGACCCAGGGGCTCAACGCGCAGGGCACCAGCGCGACCAATTCGTCGCTGACGACGACGCTGGGCGGGCAGGTGATCGAGGTGCTGGCGAATGGGACGCTAGTCATCGAAGCCGAGCGGCAGGTGGAGTTTTCGCAGCAGACGCAGACGATCGTACTGCGGGGCCTGGTGCGGCCCGAGGATATTTCGCAGCAGAATCAGGTGCTTTCGACCGCCATCGCCAGCCTGGAGCTGGAGGTAAAGGGCAAAGGCATCGTCAATGACGCTACCTACCGGCAGAATCCGCTGGTGCGGCTGCTCGAACGCATCATTATCTTCTAGCAGCGATTTTCTAGGGAGCGGCCATGTTGGACGTACACGCGGGAAAGATCGGAAGAATGGCGGCGGGGCTGGTGTGGCTTTGCGGGCTGAGGGCTGGCGCGCAGACGGCGGCTCCGGCGCGGCCGTATGCCGGACGCCCGGCGGTGATTGTCAATAGTGGCATCTCGATCCCGCCGAACGATCCGATCACCACGCAGCCTGCGGCACCGGTGGCGACCGCGTATGCCGAGCCGATGTCGCGGCCGGTGGCGGCGATCTCCGGCAATCCGACTGCGCCGGTGCGCGAGGCGCGGATCAAGGATATTGCGTCGATCGAAGGCATTCGCGACAACCAGCTGGTGGGCTACGGAATTGTGGTGGGATTGCAGAATACGGGCGACTCGCAGCAGACGAGCTTCCCGATCCAGACGCTGGCGGCGACGCTCCTAAGGATGGGCGTGAGCGTACCGGCCGGGTCGATCCGGGTGCAGAATCTTGCGGCGGTGTTTATCTCGGCGACACTGCCACCGTTTGCGCGCCCGGGGACAAAGCTGGACATTACGGCGTCTTCCGCCGGCGATGCGAAGAGCCTGGAGGGCGGCCTGCTGCTGATGACGCCGCTCTATGGGCCGGACGGCAAGATCTACGCGCAGGCGCAGGGGCCGCTGGTGGTGGGCGGCTACTCGGTGAGCGCGAACGGGAATACGAAGCAGGTGAACTTCCCAACCACGGCGCGGATTCCGGGCGGGGCGATGGTGGAGCGGGCGGTGCCGCTTGAGCTGGCGGGGCGCAACGAGTTTTCAATATTGCTCGACCAGGCGGATTTTCGCGGGGCGGAGGCGATGGCGCAGGCTATCAACCGGGAACTGGGCCGGACCGGGGCGCGCGCGGTGGACAGCCGCCGGGTGACGCTGGCGGTGATGAACGGGGAGGAGATTCCGGCGCTGCTGGGGCGGGTGGAGGCGATCGAGGTGCCAATCTATCCGCGCGCCAAGGTGATTGTGAACGAGCGGACGGGCACGGTGGTGATCGGCGGCATGGTGGTGTTGCAGCCGGTGTCGATCCTGCATGGCGGATTAACAGTAAATATCGTTAGCCAGTTCCAGGTGTCGCAGCCCAATGCGTTTGGAGGGGGCAATACGGTGCCGATCCAGCAGACGCAAGTCACGGCCAAGGACAGGCCAGTCAACCGAATTGAGCTGAAGCAGGGTTCGACGGTGGACGATCTGGTCCGCAGCCTGCAACAGATTGGCGCGACGGCGCGCGATGTCATCTCCATCTTGCAGGCGATGAAGTCGGCGGGCGCGCTCGAAGCGGAGATTGAGGTTCTATGACGACCATCCAGGGATTGCAGGCGCTTACACCGGCGATCGCCACCGATCCAGCGGCGGCGAGGCAGGCGAAGCTCGAGAACGCGGCGCATCAATTTGAAGGCATTCTGTTGCAGGAGATGCTGAAGTCGATGGCGAGCGGCAAGGACGAGTTTGCAGGCGACGGTGACAACGGCGACCCTTCCAACGACACGTTACGGAGCTATGGAACGGAGGCGGTTGCCACAGCAATCTCTCATGTGGGTGGCATTGGGATCGCAAAACAAGTAATCGCTAAGGTTACGAGAGAGACTCACGAGCGTTTGGCGGGAAGTAATTAAAAACTCGTAATAGTACTGAAGTTTTTGTGGCACGGGCCGATTTTCTCATCATGAACAACACGACCGTAAACTACGCGCCCTCCCTCTCCACTCTCTCCTCGACCACCACTGCCGCTCCCGCCGCCGTCAAGCAGATTGCCGCGCAGAACGCCGCCGCCTCCTCCATCAAGGCTGAGCCGTCGATCTCCACTCCGGTGGCCAAGGCTGACCAGACGCGGCTTTCCACCGCGAGCGCTCTGATCACCAAAGCGCTCTCGCTCTCCGACGTTCGTCAGGAGAAGGTAGCCGGATTACAGAAGGCGATCAACGAGGGTACGTACAACGTTTCTTCGTCCGATGTGGCGGGCAAGCTGCTGAAGTCGTTGCTGGGCTAGAGCAACGGCAGACGCAGATTCCCTACGGGAATGACAAACAGAAGAGCGACGACAAACGCAGATCCCTGCGGGAATGACAACTAGAAAAGCAACAACAACCTTTTGCCTGGAAGACTGATGACGCAGCCACACCAATTCGACCTTGTTGCCGCACCTCCCGCCTCCACTCCGTTGAGCGCGACGCTGGACGAAACGATCTCCGCGCTCGCCACGTTTGATGTGGAACGGCTGGAAGCGCTTGAGACGCAGGTCAGCGTGTTGACCACGGAGTATCTTACGCGGGAGCTTGCTGAAGGACGCGAGGCCATGCCGGAGCTGCTTCGAAAGCACACCTTGCTGGGCGAGATGTTGAACGCGACCGCGGCGAATCTTCGCGTGGTGGCCGCTGTGATAGAAGCAAAGCAAGCCGCAACCCGCGGTATGAATCTCGACAGGAGCAACCTCGCATCATGGCCACGTTAACCTCGCTGCTGAACCTCTCGAAGAACACGCTCGACGCCAACCAGATCGCGCTGAATGTGACGTCGAACAACGTCGCCAACCAGAACTCGGCCGGCTACGCGCGGCAGGTGACCAGCTTCCAGGCCAACGATTCGGTGACGATCGGCGGGCTGCGAACGGGCGAGGGCGTGTCGGTCACGATCTCGTCGGTGCGGGATCGGGTGCTGGAGCAGCGCCTACAGCAGCAGACGCAGACGGCTGCGCAGAGCGGGAACCTCGTGTCGACGCTGGGGCTGGTGCAGAATGTCTTTGGGGTGAAGGCGTCCTCCACCTCTGCCGCGACGACGACGCTTGGCTCGGCCATCGACTCCTTCTACAACTCGTTCACCGCACTTGAGGGTAATGCGTCGAGCCCGGCGAGCCGCAACTCGGTGCTGAGCGCGGCGAGCAGCCTGGCCGAGGCGCTGGGTTCGGCGTCGGCACAGCTGAAGACCACCGTCACCTCGTTGGATAACCAGGTGAACGATACGGTGACACAGATCAATTCGCTGCTGTCGAATGTGGCCGATTTGAACCACAAGATCGAATTGGCTTCGCCGACGGGCGATGCGGGTCCGCTTGAGGATCAGCGGCAAGTGGCGATCACTAATCTTTCGCAGCTTATCGGGTTGGATCAGATTACGACGAACACGAATGGCATCACGCTCACCACGACCGGCGGCGCGCTGCTGGTCAGCGAAGGCAACACCTTTCCGATCGGCACGTCGCAGGTCAGCGGCAAGACGCATCTGCTGGCGACCTTCAACGGCACGGACATCACAGCGGGCATTGGCGGCGGCAGCCTGGGCGGCTTGTTGCAGGCGCGCGATGTGCAGCTTCCCGCGTTCCAGACCAGCCTCGATACACTGGCTTATGGACTTGGCACGGCGGTGAACACGCAAAACGCCGCTGGGCTGGACGGCAGTGGCAATCCTGGCGCGGCGTTGTTTGTTCTGCCGGCGACTTCGGCCGATGCGGCGGCACAGATCGCGTTGGCTCCGGGCGTGACGACCACGAGCATCGCGGCGGCGGCAACCGGTGAAGGCGCGACGGGTGGCGGCAACGCAGTGGCTTTGGCCGCGCTGGCCACGCAGAACAATGTCGGCACGCAATCGGCGTCGGGCTTCTATGCTTCGTACCTGGCGACGATCGGCGCGGCGGCCTCGAAGGCGAGCTCCGACGATGCCGTGCAGCAGGCCGCGCTGACTCAACTGCAATCGCAGCGCGACTCGCTTTCGGCCGTTTCCCTGAATGAAGAGGCGGCCAATCTGACGCAATACCAGCGCTCCTACGAGGCTGGAGCCAAAATCTTCTCCATCGTCGATACGCTCTTCGCCGCCGCCCTTAACCTCGGCACCGAAACCGCCTTCTAACAGCCGCCCTACCCTCAAGGAGATTTCCCGTGCGCGTCGATCCCACTTATCTCAGCAAACTATCGTCGTCTCTCAGCGCGTCTACCGCCCATGAGGCCGAGCTTACCTCCGAGCTGTCGAGCGGCCTTCGCGTCTCGTCGCTGTCGGTCGATCCGACGATCACCGCGCAGAGCACGCTGCTGAACACGTCGATTAGCCAGCAGGATACCTATGTGCAACTGGCCGCCAGTGAAACGGGCCGGCTGCAGGTTGCCGACTCTGCACTCAGCGAGACGGTGACGCAGCTTACGTCGGCCATCAGCCTTGCCACGCAGGCGGCGAACGGCACGGTGAATCCGGCCAATCTGAGCGCGATCAACCAGGAGGTCTCGGGTATCCGCGATACGGTGCTTTCGCTTGCCAACACCAACTACACCGGCACGTATCTCTTCAGCGGCAGCAAGGGAACGACGCAGCCGTTTACGCTGAACAGCACGACCGATCCGGCCACCTTTACCTACAACGGCGACAGCAACCTGCAATCGATTGTGACGCCGGGCGGGCAGTCGATCGCGGTGGGCGTTCCGGGCGCGTCGATCTTCGGCGCGGTGTTGACGGCACTGAACTCGCTGGTTTCCGACCTAAACGCGGGCAACACGGCCAACATTGGGCAGGATGGAGCCTCGGTGAGCTCAGCCTTGACACAGCTCTCCGGACAGCGGACTATCATCAGCAACTCGCTTGCGCGCCTCTCCGATACAAGCAGCTACGCGCAGAACCAGGAGTCGAGCCTGAGGATTACGCAGAGCTCGCTGGTCTCCGCCGACACGGCGCAGGTGGCCACCAGCCTGAGCCAGGCCGAGACACAGAATCAGGCGCTGATCAGCGTGATTGCGGCGCTGGGCAAGAACAGCAGCTTGTTCAGCTACATTCAGTAGGCTTCCGCTCGACGAGCCCCATCCGCGACGACGTCTCTTGTCGCGGGTGGGGCTTTTCATTTCTCCTATACTTGGCGGATGGACGCTGTATGGGCGATCATTAGATTTTTCTGGACGGCGACGCGGGGATACCGCCTGCGGCCGTGGCGAAGCCCATATCTGCGGTGGCGCTTTGAGACGTACACGGGCAAGCCGGCGGCTGAGGTTAGGCTTGGCGACTTCTGGCATTTGGCCGTGAGTGAGCGCGCCCAGTTCGTGCGCTTTCTTGGGTGGCTGGGCGAGATGAAGGGCCTGGCGGTCGGCAAGCCGGGCGAGTAATTGCTTGCCAAGGCCTACGGGTCTCCTCGCATAGTATGGGGTGAGTGCGGCTAGCCGTTTTGGCGCGGCATAAGGAGACAGGTGCATGGGAAGCTTTACCACGTTGAAGGCGTCGGATGGGCACGAGTTGCAGCCGTACGTTGCGCCGGCCGGAGGGTGCGTCGGCCGGTGGGCTGGTGGTGATCCAGGAGATCTTCGGCGTGAACGCGCATATCCGCCGATCTTTGACCGGGTGGAGCGCGGTGTGGAGCTATAGTACGACGGTGAGGATGGGCAGAAGGGCTATGCGCTGATGGGAAAGCTCGATCCGGCGAACCGTTCCGCCCCAGCGCCAGGAAGCGATGGGAGAGCTCTCCGCTGGGTTTGTAAACGGAGTCTTGAATTTGGCGGAGCGGTGCGCCAACAAACCCTGGTGGTCGTAGAT
>CAXTUR010000160.1:0-7084 GCA_964247455.1 uncultured Acidobacteriaceae bacterium
CGTATAGTCTCTGTAGACTACGCCCTCACTCCCGCGAACTCGCGCTAAGGATAAGAACCAAGGCCACTAACATATCAGCCTACGTCGAAGGCGTAATCTCTAAGCCGATAACCGCCCTTGCCTTTCTGGTTGTCATTCCCGAAGGGAATCTGCGTCTTCACGCCTCTACCGTCAGGCGACTCCAGCAAAGATAAAGTGCGTGCCCTCTCCACGTCAACTCCTTTATTATGAATATCTTAGCGGGCGAATGCGGATCATGGCAGATCATTTTTAGATCTAACCCATTTAGAATGAATATTTTGGATTAAACCGAAATTTTTACAAACCGCATCGTTGGACTGGCATAAACCTGCCATCCAGTTAAATGAGTTTTGCGCCACCAGACCGGAGTCCAGACTTAAACTATCTGGAATGAATACTTTGTAGCAATTCAAGCTTATAAACAGGATCAGCCCGCGGAGGAAGACGCCGCCCTGACCGGACGAGCCTCCACAGCCGTTCCGCCCCGAAGCCCGGCCAGCACCTGCGTCATCAGATCCTGCGCCGCCCCCGGCGAGTTGGCCAGAAACAGCGTGTTTGTTCCGCCCCGCGTCCCGATGTCCCGCAGCGTATCGAAGTACTGGGTCAGCAGCACCAGCGCCATCACCTCCTCCGAGGTCGACCCCGGCACCGCGCCCTGAAAGTGCTCGATCGATGCCGATAGCCCGTCGATGATCGCCTGCCGCTCGGCCGCGATCCCTTTACCCTGCAGCGCCTTCGACTCCGCCTCGGCCTCCGCCTGCTTCACCTTCAGGATCTTGTCGGCCTCTCCCCGCGCCTGCGCCGCTACCTGCGCCCGCTGCGCCGCGTTGATGTCGTTCATCGCCGCCTTTACCTTCACGTCGGGGATGATGTCCGTCACGAGAGCGGTCAGGATGTTGAAGCCGAAACCCGACATGATCGAGTCCAGTTCCACCTTCACTGCGACAGAGATGCCCGACTGCTGCTCAAAGGTCTCGTCAAGCGTCAGCTTCGGCACATGGCCGAGAATCGAGTTGAAGACAAACGACTCGATTTGCTTCTGCGGCATCGACAGCCGGTAGAAGGCGTCCACGATCTTATCGTCCAACACTTGATATTGCACGCTCACCGGGATTTGCACAAAGACGTTGTCCCGCGTCTTGGTCTCAACCGAGAACTGCGCCTGCTTCACCTGCAGGTCGACGAAGAAGACCCGCTCGGCGTAAGGGATAAGGACATGAAGGCCGGGGCGCACGATCCGGTTGAACTTGCCGAAGCGCTCCACCACGCCAGCGGTCGCCGTGCGGACGGTGAAGAGCGTCTTAAGCACGGTGACCAAGACGACGATAGCCAGCACCAGCAAAAGGAATGCAACCACGCCCGAACTCATATCCATCCGATCACCTGTCGTCCTCAGCATAGCGCAGCTATCCTGAGGCTATGGATGAGCAAGACACCATCGTCGCCATTGCCACGCCTCCTGGACGCGGCGGCATCGGCATCGTCCGGCTCTCCGGCCTTCGCTCCGTCGCAATCGCCACGCCCCTCTTGCGCCTCAGCAGTCCTCTAATCTCCGCCCAAGCCCGCTTCGCAAAGATCATCGACCCGGCCACCGGCGAGGTGCTCGATGAGGCCGTCGTCACCTGGTTTGCCGCGCCCCGCAGCTATACCGGCGAAGACGTGGTCGAGATCGCCGCCCACGGCTCCCCGGTGATCCTCGACTTTCTGCTGCGGGCCTGCTGCGCGGACGGCGCACGGCTGGCCGAGCCGGGCGAGTTCACGGAGCGCGCCTTCCTCGCCGGACGGCTGGATCTCACGCAGGCCGAGGCCGTCGCCGACCTGATCGACGCCTCGACCATCGAGCAGGCGCGTGTCGCCGCTCGGCAGCTCGGCGGAGCACTGTCGCGCCAAGTCGCTCCCCCCAAAGAGAAGCTCGTCGCGCTGATCGCCGAGATGGAGGCGGGTATCGACTTCGCCGAAGACGACATCGCCGTGATGCCCGCCGCGACCATCGCCGCTGCCCTCGAGGAAGTCGCCCAGATCTTGCAGGCACTGGCGCAGACCTTCGCCTACGGCCGCGTGCTGCGCGAGGGCTTCTCGCTCGCCCTGGTCGGCCGTCCCAACGCGGGCAAGTCCAGCCTCTTCAACCGCCTGCTGAAGCGCGACCGCGCCATCGTCACGGCCACGCCCGGCACCACGCGCGACACCGTAACCGAGCGGATGGCCCTTGATGGCATCCCGGTCGAGTTGGTCGACACCGCCGGTCTCCGCGCACCGTCTGAAGCCGGAGACGAGGCCGAGCGGCTCGGCATGGCCCGCTCCCGGGAGGCGATGGCCGAGGCGGCGATGGTCCTGCTGGTCGTAGACGCGACGGTCGGCATCGGGGCGGAAGATCAGGCCCTCCTCGACGCCTGTGCGGGTAGGCCCTTGGTCCTCGCTCTCAACAAGGCAGACTTGGCTGTTCAGCGTGCGGAGCAATCGACGGGAGTGCCAACGGTGTGGACCTCCGCTCTCACGGGCGAAGGAGTGCCGGAGCTTCGCGCCACCATCCACACGATGTTGGGCGGCCACAGCAACCAAGGAGCGCTGGTGACCAATCTACGCCAGCAGCAGACCATCGCGGACGCGTTGGCCGCGCTACATACAGCAAAAGGAGCATTGGCGCAGAACGTGCCGCACGAGGTGCTCCTGCTAGACCTGTACGCCGCGCTCCGGGCTCTCGACGACCTCACCGGAGCAACCACGGCCGACGACGTGTTGAAGTTGATCTTTGGGCGGTTTTGTATCGGGAAGTGAAACGATAGCTAGCCGAGTTGATCGGCGATGGAGCGCGTTAGTGAAGTTCGCTCTTCGCCCGTATGCAGCGTAGTCACCGTCTCAATCAACGCGATCCACGTCTCTTCCGTGGCCGAGGTGTTGTGACGGACGCCGTGCGGCACGACAAAGAACTCACCCTGCGCGACGAACACCCGCCCACCGTCCGCCTCGGATCGCCCAATACACAACATTCCACGCAGCACAAGGAACATTTCGTCCTCATCCGCGTGGCTGTGCCAGGGGAACTCGCCCTGTACTTTGGCTACCTTGATATATTGATCATTGACTTGCCCAATGACTCGCGGCGACCAAAGCTCGGTAAGAGCGGCACACGCGAGTTCAAGGGAGACGGGCGCTTGCTGCATCGCGAAAGTCTAGTCGCGGAAGCCAGCCGAAACGGCGATCTTGTGGCGACCCTTGGCGCGGCGGCGGTTCAGTACAGCGGCACCTGCCCTGGTCTTCATGCGGGTCAAAAAGCCGTGCGTCTTGGCGCGGTGGCGGCGGTTGGGTTGAAATGTGCGCTTGGGCATGATGGTGCTCCTGGTGCTGAACTGGTCGTATCGCTACGAATGCTCAGTATACCCTAACGCCGAGGTTCTTCCGTTCCGCTGGTGCCTCTTTTTGCATCGTAGGAGACGAGGTGAATGACCATGCTTTCCGCCCCGACGCTCCGCTCCGCCGCCTGCTTTGGCCTGTCGATGCTGTTCGCCGCCGGCTGCAACAAGAAAGCCGACAACACCGCCAATTTCACGAGCGCGATCAACACCTACTATGCCGCGCACCCGGCCTGTCTGTGGGAGAGCGAGATCAAGTTCCCGCTCCAGGTAGCCACCTCGGACGCGGCCAAGACCCGCCCCTACGACGCGCTGGTCGATCAGGGCCTGCTGACCCGCACCTCGATTGAGAAGAAGAAGCTGCTGATCCTGAGCGAGCAGACCAACAACTACGATCTATCGGACAAGGGCCGGTCGGCGTGGATGGCGGACGCGTCGCAGCCTGGTTTCGGCAACTTCTGCTACGGACACCGCAAGGTCAGCGCCATCGACGCCACAACGCCCACCAGCGATCAACCCGGCGCGACCACCGTCGTGAACTACCATTACACCTTCTCGGACGCTCCCGGCTGGGCCACCGCCGCCGAGACGCAGACAGCCTTCCCCACGCTCAAGGCGGACGTAAGCGGACCGCAGTCCGGACAGGTGACCCTCGCTAATACCAGCAACGGCTGGCAATTCGCGAGCGCGCCGGACGCCACGCACACCTCCGCTCCAGCAACGCCTGCGGACGGCAAGGTCGTCCAGTAGATCAGTTGGGCGGTGCCGGCTTCATCTGGTACTCGTGCGGCGGCGTATTTCCTTGCAGATAGCGCACGAAGTAGTCCCACCGGCGGCGCGTCATGTAGGGCGTAGCGTCGCCATAGCCATGTGTGGCGTTGGGGATCATCAGCAAATCGAAGTCCTTGTTCGCCTTGATCAGCGCGTCGACCACAAGCAACGTGTTGTTCGGCGGCACGTTGTCGTCGAACGTCCCGTGCGCCAGCAGCAGATGGCCCTTCAAGTTCTTAGCGGTCGCCTGATTGGCCTGGCTGTCGTAGTTGCTGGTGCCGTCGGCGTTTTTGACCAGCAGCCCGGCCCACTTCTCCGCCCAGTCGTCCTCGTAGTCGCGGTTGTCGTGGTTGCCGCTCTCGGCGATGCCTACCTTGAAGAAATCCGGGTAGTGGAACATGGCGGCTCCGGTTGCGTTACCGCCGCCCGAGTGGCCGTAGATGCCGACGCGGTCGATGTCGATGAACGGGTACTTCGCCGCGAGGTCCTTCATCCCCGAGACCTGGTCCGGGATGGTGTTGTCACCGAGGTCGGCGTAATACGCTTCGTGGAAGCTCTTCGAGCGAAACGGCGTGCCCATGCCGTCGATGCAGACGACGATGAAGCCCAACTCCGCCAGGGCTTGATGATCGCCATGCGCGGCCGAGAAGCTGCGGCTGCCGCATGAGCCTGTCTGCGGGCCGGGATACACGTAGTTGACGATGGGATACTTGGCCGCCGCGTCGACGTTCGCCGGCTTGAACATCCGGCCGTACAGGTCCGTCTTGCCATCACGGGCCTTCACCACGACCGGTACCGGCGGCACCCAGCCTGCGGCGAGGAGCTTGGTCACGTCCTGCTTGGTCACCGGCGTCGCCAGCCTGCCCGACGCCTCGCGGACCACCGTCGTCTGCGGCTGGGTCTCGGTCGAGTACACATCGACGAAGTACCGTCCATCGAGCGAAGGCGTAATGACGTGGTCCGCGTCCTCCGGCGTTAGCAGCTTCATGCCGGTGCCGTCAAAGCGGATGCTATAGAAGTGCTGGTAGTAGGGATTGCGTCCGGCCTCCTTGCCGACGGCGCGAAAGTAGATCGTTCGCGCAACCTGGTCGACGGAGAGCACCTGCGTCACGTTGCCGTCGCCGCGCGTGATCTGGTTCTTGAGCTTGCCCGTGGTGAGGTCGTAGAGATAGAGCTGGCCCCAGTTGTCCCGCTCGGAGAACCAGAGCAGCTCATTTGAACCCGGTAGATAGTGCCAGTTCACCTTGTCGTTGCCGCTCTCGAAGAACTTCGCGACGGTCTCGCCCATGACCTCGCGGATCTCGCCAGTCGAGGCGTCCGCCACGCGCATCCACTCCTGCTTGTGGTCGCGCGAGGTGGAGACGAAGGCCAGGTGCTTGCCGTCTTCACTCCATTGCACATCGTCCCAGCCGGAGCCGCCGCGACAGCTGATGTCGTCGCACAAGGTAGACCGGTGCTGATCGGGCGGCATCTTGAGGCGGATCACCTTGGCTCCGTTCAACTCGATGATGACGCGCTCGATCATGGTCACATCCTTGTCGCCCACCAGCGGATACTTCCAGGCTTTCAGCGTTGGATGGCTGTTCGTCGTGCTGACGAGATACATCTCGCCGGTCTTGCGCTGGTCCTGCTGGAAGGTGGCGATCTTCTTCGAGTCTGCTGACCAGACCAGGATCGGCGCGTCGCTCTGTGTCCATCCGGCGTTATCGGTGGCGTAGCCGTAGTCCTTTACGCCGTCGGTGGTGAGCTGCGTCTCTTTGCCTGTGGCCACGTCCCGCACCCAGAGGTTCCAGTCGCGGATGAAAGCGGCCTTCTTGCCGTCGGGCGAGAGGTCGCTGGCGGCGCGCGCCCGTCCCCGGCTGGCAGGTGCTTGCCCGATCATCGCGCAGCCGTTGGTGCCGCTCAGATCGCAGCGAAACTGTCCCGTCCGCAGCGTCACGATGACGATCGCGGGCGTCTCGCCAAGGGTGATCGCCGAAAGATCGAGATGGTCCGGATCGAGCGGCTTGGGCGCTTTGCTCGCGGCGGAGAGAGCGGCGGCCAGCTTCGCATGATCGAACATCGGCCCTTGTGTGCGCTTGGCGGCGTCGACCAACGTGTAGGTCACCTTGTTCTCCGCCGCGTCGCGATACCAGAAGCGGTGGTCCGGCAGCCACGTCACCGCGTTGACGGTGTGGAAAACCAGCGGATTCACATTATAAGCTAGGAACTTCTCGGCGCTGGCGTAGTCGGCTGCGGTGAGTTGTTTCCCTTGCGCGGCCCCCATCAACCCGGCAGCCGCGCACACGGCTGCGGTAACGATCTTGCGAACGCTCATACCATCTCCTATATGAAGTGAATCTTTACGCAACGGTGGCGTCAGTCTACCAGTTATCGCGGGGATGGACAGCCTAGGTCCGCGTGACCGTCCGGAGGCTTAGCTCGCGCAGCTGCTGCTCGCTCACCGGTGAAGGCGCGTCCACCATCAGGTCGATGGCTTTTGCCGTCTTCGGGAAGGCGATTACCTCGCGCAGGCTGGTGGCCCCGGCCAGGATCATGACGATGCGATCAAGGCCGAGCGCGATCCCGCCGTGCGGCGGTGTACCGTATTCGAGCGCGTCGAGGAAGAAGCCAAAGCGCGCCTGCGCCTCTTCGTCCGACATGCCAAGCGAGCGGAAGATCTCCGCCTGCACATCCTTGCGATGAATACGGATAGAGCCGGAGCCAAGCTCGGTGCCGTTGAGGACGATATCGTAGGCCAGGGCACGGACGGCACCCTTGTCGCTGGTCAGCCGTCCGGCCTTGATGTCCTCTTCGTGCGGCGAGGTGAAGGGATGGTGCGCCGCACTCCAGACCTTGGCCTCCTCGTCCCACTCGTACATGGGAAAATCGGTGACCCAAAGGAACTTGTAGTCGGCGGCGGTGCCGGTTTGTTCGAAGAGCTTGTGCTTGTCGGCAAACTT
>CAXTUR010000161.1:0-7067 GCA_964247455.1 uncultured Acidobacteriaceae bacterium
GAAAAACGGCTTTGCGTATCTTCATTCGGTCCATACCCGTCAGATTCTATCGCGCCACGCAAAGGCATGCTCGCACTTTCCGCTTGCAAGCTCTTGCCGCAGTCTCATCTGGGACGCGTCATAGAAGCGTCAACAGCTTGTCACGAATTTGGACTGTGCGAAACTCGGTGAAGAGCGCAATCACGTAAGAAACTGCCACTACGAACATGAAGACTGCCACCCCTTCCAAGATATGCGGCAGATTGGGTGTCCATCGAACTTCTTTATAATGCAGGCCGGTCAGAATGACCATAAGGGGAGCGTGGATAAGGTACAGCGTGTAGGCAAATCCCGCCGTGGTCCTGCTAAGGGCAACATACCATCGGTCTCCGGCACGCTCAGTAGCTCCGAGTAAGGTCCAAATCGTGACTAACGTCGCCGCCGTTAAACAGTAGTCAGGATGTAATTTGTCAGGAACAACACCTTGTGAGATAGCAAGAACAAGGGCAAGGTATGCAACACAAGTGACCCATCTAAGCCAAGCAGACGTACGTCGTGTAGGAATAAGGGTCAACAGCACTCCTAAAAGCCAGATTGGAAAGGCTTTTGCAATGCCGATTGCGACAAACTTTAGCATCCCAAGACACAACAAGGCCATGGCAGAACGTTGTAACCAAGTGTATTGACGTCCTCGGATCGCCAATATACCAAGTGGAAACATCAAATAGTACCAAAATTCGTTTGCTAAGCTCCAAAGCGGCGTATTTGATCCAAACACGGGAGTTAGCGTAGTTTGCAAAAACAATAAATTGCCTAAAAACACATGCCAGTTTAAGGTGTTAGCTACGTTGTACACGATACTCAACGTCAACGTGCCGTGATAAAGGCGCGGCGATATCTGCTCATGCAAAGCAAATAGATCCAGCACGCCGCCAATAACGAGTGCTGGAATGAGTACGATCCAGAGCCTAGTCCCGCGCTGGACAAGATAGGTGCGCCATGACCAACGAGAGGTCCGTAGTGCCCGTAGTACATGGCCACCAACAAGGTATCCGCTCAACACAAAGAAGACGACAACAGCCTGATGTCCGGCGGAACACAAAACGTACGGTAGGTAAAGTAATCGTCGATGGACCGCGACTTGCGGGTAATCTATAAAAAACAAATAACTCCAATGAGCAAGGCAGACCATAATGGCCGCAACAGCTCGTAAGCTGTCGAGCAGCACCGAAGCCATAGTGGACTGAAAAGGAACAGAGCCTTGGCGCATGAGGCGATTAAACGTAACCCAGGTCACTTTGTCAACGCTCCACAAGGCACGAACAAGAGACAAGTAGGCTGCTGCTTGGAGTTCCCACAGACACGTAGAACGTAGAACTTTAGACCTGTGGTTTCCGCGCAACCTCAAGGGGATGACGCGATTCCCCTTTTGGGCGATCCTTTCAGTACAAACTGTTCCCGGCACTAGTGAGTCGACTGTTGCCGACGAAATACGGGATGTAAGTAAAACATCGTCGCCCCACAAGACTGAGGGCAGCTTACCGAGGACTGCTTTCAACATGGTTGATCTTTGTATCCCGTCCCGCTCTCGCCTTCGGCTTGCCTTTCATCTTGTGAGCGCTCCCGTGCTCATGTCCATCATGAGCGGCTGCGGCTTCAGCCAAACGCAGACGGGAACAGGAGCAACCACGAACTCGACCTCTGCAGGCGCAACCGGACTCGCCTTCAAGGGCGCCTACACCGCGAACACCCCTTACGGTGTAAGCGATATTGTCAGCTACAAGGGCTCGGCCTATGTGGGCCTGAAGATCAGCATGAACGTACCTCCCATCGGCGACAACTCCAGCGCGGCAGATTGGGTCGTGCTGGTCGCCGCCGGTCAGAGTGGACCGCAAGGGCCGATCGGTCCAGCTGGTCCGCAGGGCGCAAAAGGGGACCGTGGACCTGCGGGTCCCGGAGGCCCTGCAGGACCCGCGGGGCTGACCGGAGCGCCGGGCGCAACCGGGACCCCAGGGATCGCTGGACAGCAAGGTGCGGCTGGGCCTCAAGGACTGCCGGGGCTACCCGGAGCCGCCGGGCCTGCCGGACCCACTGGCCCAACCGGAGCCGCCGGGGTGCCGGGTGCCGACGCCACCGCGCAGACCGTCTCGGCGCTCCGGGGCCACGGAATCGGCATCCTTGGCGACAGCATCTCCGCCGCCAACATCTGGGAACCCGCGGTCGTCGCACGGACTGGCGCAGTCATCACCTTCCAGGACGCCCGGCCCGGACGCATCTTCGCAACATCCTTCGAGTGCTACGGTGCTCCGCCACGAGGCGGCGCGCCGGGCCTCTTCCAACCCTACGGCAACTCCAGTTGCGGCCTCCCGGGCGATATAGCCACGGTTGGCAGTACCTTGGCGCAGAACCTCGCCACCACCGACATGCTGTTGATCCGCCTGGGCACGAACGACGTCTATTTACCGCTCGGCAATCCCGGTGATGCAACAACTGCTGGCACCATCTGGGGGGATATGCGCTGGGTGGTGGAGACGCTCCTTACAGCCAAACCCACGCTCCGCATCGTCCTGATCACGCCCGAACTCAACCATTTCGCCTCGCCTACGGTGATCCAGAGCGTGGTCGACGCGGAGATCGCGTACGGCGGCAGCATGGGCATCCCGGTGCTCGATCTCTACCGAACCAGCGGCAACAACGCCCTGACCAACATGGTGTACACAAGCGACGGCACTCACCCAAACTACTGGTCTTCCACCTTTGTCGATGGACCCGCGATCGCCCAGTTCATCCTCCGATGGTTCTAATCGCCTGAGGTCGTCCAAACGCTCCAACAACGTCGGCTACAGCACCGGGGAGTCGTCCCGCAGCATTGCTTTGCGCACCACCTTGATCGGCGCGAAGCCCTGCCGCATCAGATCGTCATGGAAGCTCTTCAGCCGGAACGCGCTTCCTTGCTTCGCCTTCACATCCGCGCGCAGCTTCAGGATCTCCAGCTTGCCCAACGTGTAGTAGAGATACAGCGCGTCCGCCGTGCCACGCTTCGTCTCCATTAAGCCGACCGAATGCGACTGGAAGCCATCTGTCACGAAGAAGTCCACCGCCTGATCGAAGGTGATTTGCCCTGTGTGCAGCTTGATGCCCACAACGAACCGCGCATCCCGAAGGAGCGCGTCCTGTAATTGCCCCAGCCGGATGAGCTTGGCCTCGCGGCTTCCAGCCTCCACGCCCGGCGGCAGATAGCCTTCATCCAGCATCATCTGCTCCGTGTAGTGCGCCCAGCCCTCGACGTTGGTGTTCGCCCCGATCAGCTTGCGAATCTTGGACGGAAACTGCGGCATCCATAAAAACTGTTCATAATGGCCCGGATACGCCTCATGCACCGCCGTCGACGTGATCGTCCCGATGTTGAATGCCGCCATGTGCTCGGCGACGTGCTCGGGCGTCCAGTCCTTTTCGGGCAGCGTTACGTTGAAGAACGCGGTGGTCGTATGCGTCTCGAAAGGCCCCGGTGGGTCCATCGACGCCTGCGTTGTCGCCCGCATAAACGGCGGCGTCTCTTCGAGCGTCGGCTCCACCTTCGACGGGATCGTGATGATCTGCTTCGTGTTGAGGAATGCAATCAGGCTGGCAAACTGGTCACGAAACGTCTGCAACAGCTTGTCCGGGGCCGGATGTACCGTCGCCAGCTCCGCCAGCACTTCCTGCGGCGTCTTGGCCGGATCGACCTCCTTCGCCACCCGCGCGAACTCCGCCTGGTTCTTGTGCAAGTCGGCAAGCCCAATCTCCAGCAGCCGATCGAGCGGCAGGTCCACCATCTCGTCGTACGCCAGCTTCTTTGAGAACGTCTCCGCGCCAAAGCGGAACTCGCCGTTCGAACGCGGCAGCAGGTCCGCCTTCATCCACGCGCCATAGCTCTTTAGCGCCTCGATGACCGCCGCGTTCGACCGAGCGAAGTCGGCCTTCGCCCCGGCGTCCGTCGCTCCCGCAAACGCCGCCGGTACGTCGTTCTGGAAGAAGCTGACCAGCCCGTCGATCTGTTCGAGCGCGATCTCCGTGTAGATTTTCGGCGGGTTCTTCAGGTTCTTGCGCGCTTCCAGCAGAGCCTGCGGCATCAGCTTCTCGCGCGCTACGACCGCCCTTAGCCGCGTGTTCACTGGCGCGTAGTCGCGGCTCATGATCACGAACACTGAGCCGGTCAGCCCGCTCGAATACGTGTCGGCGTTCTTCTCCCATGGCCGGATCACCTCCAGCGTCAGTAGGCTCGACCGGATGCTATTAAGCAGCATCTCGCGGTCCGCCGCTATGTTTGCGTCGAGAGCCGACGGGTCGATCGCGGCAATCTTCTTCTCATAAGCCCGCAGCGCCGTCATCTGACGTTGCACCCCGGCTGCGCTGTAGTCCTCAAGCTGCGTATCGTACTGGTGCAGTCCCGCCGCCGTGCCTTGTGTCGGCGAAAACTTGAAGTACACCTCGTCGAAGTACTGCTCTGACACAAAGGAAAACGTCTGCGCCGCGCCATCCGCCGCTCGCTGCGCCGAAGCGGCACTCATCATCACAGAAACTCCCATCAGCAACCCGGCCAAACCAAGCATCTTCATCGTGCAGAAAGTGTACGCCACGCCCGGGTTACGAAGCCGCGCTCCGTGTCTCCGCCCGCAGCAGTGCAAGCTCGCTCCTCAGTGCCCGCACCAACTCAAGAATCTCCCGCCGCTCCAGATCGTCCGACGACGGCTTCTTCGCCTCAACATAGAACGTTCCGTTTGGCTCGAGCACGCATCGCTGCACATCGGTCAGGTCATCCAGCCCCTGCTTATGGATCACCGCAAGCAACTCGACCTTCGTCAGCTGCTCCTTCACCATGGCCGCCTGATCGACACGCCCATCGCAGATCAGCACCGTCTCCCTGCCTTCGAGTGCCTGGTTGATCTTCGGCATCTTGTACAAAAAGCGGACCAGCAACCAGTTCGTCGTCAGCAACGAGAACGCCCCGACGATCCCGCCCGACACGGAATTGTCGTTTCCGATAATGGCGTTCTGCACCGTGTTTGCCAGGCAGAGCAACACCACCAGATCGAACGGATTCAGTTGCGCCAACTCGCGCTTGCCGAAGAGCCGCAGGAAGATCACCAGAACCAGATACACCAGCACCGGCCGGACGATCTTCTCCAACAGCGGCAGTTCAAGGTGAAACATACTTTCGACCAAGCCGCCTCCTCAATCCAAATAGTCTGTCATCCGCAGCGGGTGCCCCACCCTTACGACCGCTTCACCGTCGCAAGGTGGGTTCGACTCCTCTAGGCATACCGCTTCTGGTGCCACTCCCACGCACTCTGCACGATCGCATCCAAATCCCCAAACTTCGGCCCCCATCCCAACTCCGCCTTGATCTTCTCCGAGCTCGCCACCAGCACCGCCGGATCGCCCTCCCGCCGCGGACATTCCTCCACCGCAATCGGCTTGCCCGTCACGCGCCGCACCGACTCGATCACCTGGAGCACGCTGAACCCCTGCCCATTGCCGATGTTGTAGATCAGCTTGGACTTACCCTCCAGCGCCCGCAGCGCCAGCATATGCGCGTCCGCCAGGTCCCGCACATGGATATAGTCCCGGATGCACGTTCCATCCGCTGTTGGATAATCGCGCCCGAAGACCTTGATGTTCGCTCGCCTCCCCAGCGCTACATCGAGAATCAGCGGGATCAGGTGCGACTCCGGCTCATGCGCCTCCCCATAGCCCGGCTTGCCATCCAGAGACCCGATCGCCCCCGCTACATTGAAATAGCGCAAGCTCGCATACCGGAAACCATAAATCCGATTCATCCAGGTCAGCATGTGCTCCACCAACAGCTTGCTCTCGCCATAGGGGTTGGTCGGCAGCAGCTGCGCGTCCTCTTTAATCGGTGTAGTCAGCGGCTCTCCATAGCAGGCCGCCGTCGAGCTGAAGACCAGCTTGTTGTGTCCCGTCGCCTGCATCGCTTCGAGCAACGTTAACGTCGCAGCTGTGTTCGCGCGGAAGTAAAGCTCTGGCCGCTTCATGCTCTCACCGGCCTCAATCAGCGCGGCGAAGTGCATCACGCCATCGAACCGCCCTTCCGCAAGAGTCCGCTCGACCAGCACACGATCCGCCAGGTCACCCTCCACCAGCCGTGCATCCTTCGGCACCGCGTCCAGCTTGCTGTGGACGAAGCTGTCGAAGATCGTCACCTCTTCTCCCGCCGCCGCCAGCACCCGCGAGACCGTGCCGCCGATGTACCCCGCGCCGCCTGTTATCAGAATCTTCATCGAATCTCCTCACCTTTTTCCCGTGTCTACCGTTAAACCTACCAGCCGCCCGTTAACCCGGCAGGCGCGGAAAGCACGTCGAAGACGAAGTCCCCCACGTATTCGTTACTCGGAGCCGGTTACAATGAAAGTATGTCTCTATGAGCTAAGACGGCAAGCCAGGCAGAAGCAGCCACTTAGCTTGTACCATCCCCAGGGTAGAGCCGCAACCACCCGCTAGAAGCGACCGAAGAGCCGCCGGCGTCGTCTAATGCCTATATTTTGCTGACCAGCACCCTTGATTCAGCACGAGTCCCCACTTCCTCTGGCCTTCTCAGAGACCTTTAAGGATCGGACCCTATGCCCAAGCAGTATTCCGCACAAGCCCTCTCCTCGACGCCGAGCCTTCAGTTCTCACACTTTGGCATCCTCGATGACGGCAAGCAGAGCAAAGCATCTCTCTTTACTTCACTCATTGTCAACGGCACCATCGCGGCCCTGCTGGTGATGCTGGGCTTCGCAGCCAAGAAGGTCAGCGACAACCGGCCCCGTGTCACGATGCTGGTAGCCCCGGTTATGGTGAAGCCCGCGCCGGAGATCATCAAGCCCCGCATCCTGCCCCCCGTCCCTGTTCCGACCAAGATCCAGGTCCAGCCACCTAAGATCACCGTTCCCGTGGTTAAGGCTCCCGACGTGCCCACCCCGCCGGTCGTCCACATGAACCAGCCCGCGCCGGTCGTCACCCCCGCCGCGCCCAGGCGCGTGATTGCTCCCGCCGCGCCCGTTGTCGTCAACCTGGCTCGGGCAGAGGCCGCCTCCGTCCCCAAC
>CAXTUR010000162.1:0-7060 GCA_964247455.1 uncultured Acidobacteriaceae bacterium
GCCACATACGCCAGATCGAGCGCCGCCGACCCCGCCCGCCGTACCCCGTGCGACCGCAGCGTAATCTCCTGGTAGAAGTGGACATTCGGGTTGCCGTGCCGCTTCTGGCTGGGAAATCCGGTCGCCGTCAGTGCCTCGCCCAGCTGCGGCGTCTTGGACACGCTGAGCCGCCGCCCATTCAGCCACGCCCCGCGCCCGCGCTCGGCCGAAAACATCTCATCCCGCAGCGGGTCGTAGATCACACCGGCGACCATCTCGCCGTCCTGATCCGCCGGCAGGCCGGGCGATCGATGCTCCAGGCCCATGCTCACGCAGAACGCCGGAAAGCCGTGCGCGAAGTTCGTCGTGCCATCCAACGGGTCGATATACCAGCGGTACTCGCTTTCCAAGCGGTCGCGCGTCCCCTCTTCGCCGTAGACGCCATGCGCCGGGAATGCCTGGAGCAGCCGCTCGCCGATCAGCTTCTCGCTCGCGCGGTCGGCCTCCGTCACCAGGTCGATCTCGCCCTTGTACTCGGTGGCGACCCCCTTCTCATAGAATCCTCGCAGCAGGCCACCCGCCTGCCGCGCGATGCCTTCAGCAATATGTGCGATCTCGAACTTCTTCATGCCGCCAGTCTATCTGCTCCGCGCTTCGTCTGGCCTACGGCGCGTCCGCGAAATAACCCGTTCGGTACCGCAGATCGTACTTTCCCCGCGCCGTGGCGTCTTTCATGCGGATGCGAATCCTGCGGAACGACCCATCCCGCTCTCCCTCCCCGGAAAGCTGCGGCGCATAGTATCCCAAGAGGTATTGTGTCCGCAGATCGTCCGAAACATGTTGAAACGCCGGTTCCAGATCCTGCTTATCCTCGACATAGTAGAACTTGCCGCCCGTATCCTCGGCCATCTGGATCAGCGCGTGCTCTCCGCCCGTGTTCCGCCCCGCATCGGCGTATACCGGCACGATAATAATCGAATAGACCATCGCCCCGGCCCGCTGCGCCTGTTCAAGCGCCTGCCCATATCGCGAACCCTTGGCCGTATCTTCACCATCGGTGATCAGCACGATCACACGGCGCCGTCCATTGGCCGCGCTTGTACTCTGGAGGCGCTGCCCCGCCAGATAGATCGCGTCATAGAGCGCGGTCGCGTCGCCATGCTGAAGCCGATTCAGTCCACTATCGATTTCACGCGGCTGGTTGGTAAACGAGACGATCTCCCGCACCTTATCCGAAAAATCCATTAGATCGATTTCGTCCTGCTCCCGCACCAATGCCTTCACAAAGTGCCGTGCGGCCGACTTGATCAGCCCCTCGTTCCGCAACACGCTCTCGCTCGCGTCGAGCGCCAGCACGATCGACAGCGGCGTGGACGATTCGCGCTCAAATACGGCGATCTTCTGCGGCTTACCATCTTCCGTAATCTCGAAGTCATCGCGCACCAGCCCACCCACCGGTGCCCCCTTCGCATCCACCACGTTCAGCGCGACGTTAACCAGCCGCGTCTGCACCTGGATCGTCGGTACCTGATCTTGCGCGACTGGCCGCCGCTCGATGGGTGCTTGGCCCGAAGCCGGAACGGGAGTTGGCATCGCCAGCATCGCCGCGAAAAGGATCGACGCCCTCATACCCCCGTGGCCAATTCTTCGGGAAACGGCTCGCCATCCGCCCATACCGCCCCATCTACGAAGTGCTCCTTCTTCCAGATCGGCACCGTCTTCTTGAGCGTGTCGATCAGCCAGCGGCAAGCATCGAACGCCGCTCCCCGGTGCGCCGATGCCACCGCGATCAGCACACTCGTTTCGCCAATCTCCAGTCGGCCCAGCCGATGCACCAGCGCGACCTCGCGCACGCCGAACTTCGTCACGGCCTCCGTCGCCAGCCCACGCATCCGGTCGAGCGCCATCGCCTCGTAGGCCTCATACATTAAGTAAAGCGTCTGTCGCCCGCGTGTATTGTTTCGCACAATGCCGTCGAAGACGCAGACCGCGCCGTCCGCGCCGTCCTTGCTCTCCGCCAGTGTCGCCGCGCTGTCGATCGCCTCCCGCACGATCTCAACCCGCATGGCCGCCTCCGCTCACCGGCGGCAGCAGCGCCACCTCGTCGCCCTCGCGCAACACGACAGCAGCCGGCGCGTACTCCCGGTTCACCGCCACTGCCAGGCTCCGCCACACCGCCATGCCCGGCGAGGCGACCGTGCCCTCAAGTATCCGCAACAACTCCTCTACCGTGCTGCCATCGGCCAACTCCAGTTCCTCCAACTCTCGCCCTGTTACATCCTTCAGCACACCGAAATAAAGAACCCGCACACGCATATCGACAAAGTCTACTTGAGACAACAGTTAGACGAGCCTGCCCGCTGGAGATCATCAGCCGGCGGCAATCGGTCGTCGCGGTCCCGTGCGGGTCATGCAATCCGGACGCTGTTATCCTGAGGCCATGCTCAACCCGGAGATCAGCCCCGAAGCGCTTCAGCAATACCTCCAACAGCCCGTCGAAGCCGATATGCCGGCCCTTGTCCTGCTCGACGTGCGCGAGCCCTGGGAGGTCCAGACCGCCAGCCTTCAAGGTGCCGTCCCGATGCCCATGGGCGATGTCCCCGCCCGCGCCCACCAGGAGCTCGACCCGGATGACCAGATCGTCGTCATGTGCCATCACGGCGCGCGCTCGCTCAACGTCACCATGTGGCTCCGCAACCAGGGCTTCGAACGAGCCCAATCCCTGGCCGGAGGCATCGACGCCTGGTCCCGCGCCATCGACCCCGGCATCCCTCGCTATTGACCCGGCACCGTCCGCAAATCCCCGCCCGTCATCTCCGCCGGCAGGTCCATCTTCAGTAAGCTGAGGATCGTCGGCGAGATGTCTCGCAGACTTCCACCCTCCCGCACCCCGACCTTCTTGCCCTCCTCCGTCACCAGTAAAAACGGCACCGGATTGGTCGTATGCGCCGTGTGCGGGCCGCCGGTCGCCGGATCGATCAGCATCTCCGCGTTACCATGGTCCGCCGTTACCAGCAGGCTCCCGCCCCGCTGTTTGATGGCTTGATAAATCCTCCCCAACTCGCGGTCTACCGTCTCGACCGCCCGGATCGTCGGCTCCATCTTGCCCGAGTGCCCCACCATGTCCGCGTTGGCAAAGTTGACGATCACGATGTCGAACGCCGTATCGTTCACCGCCTTCACCACCGCGTCCGCGATCCCCTCCGCCGACATCTCCGGCGCGAGGTCATACGTCGCCACCTTCCGCGAAGCCACCAGCGCCCGGTCTTCGCCCGGGAACGGCGTCTCGATCCCGCCGTTGAAGAAGTAGGTCACATGTGCGTATTTCTCCGTCTCCGCCACGCGCAGGTTGCGGAGATCGGCCCGCGCCATCAGATTCGCCAGCAGGTTGTCCATCGACTCGGCAGGGATTACCGCCGGTAGCCTGAAGTGTTTGTCGTACACCGTCATCGTGACGTAGTGCAGCCCACGCGGCACCTCATGCAAAGGGATTACCGCGTCCAGCTCAGTCCCCTTCGGCAGCCCCGCGCCCCCATCCGCCATCAGCCCGGAGTTGCGCGCCAGCACCCGCGTGATCTGCCGCACCCGGTCCGCCCGGTAGTTGAACGAGATACACACATCCTCCTCGCGGATCAGCCCATCGCGATCCACGGTAAACGGCGGGATGAACTCGTCCGTCACCCCATTCGAATAGCACGCCCGCACCCGCGCCAACGCATCCGCATACGTCCCACCTTCAGCATGCCCCGTCACCATGGCGTCGAAAGCCTGGCGCTCCTTCTCCCAGCGCAGGTCGCGGTCCATCGCGAAGTACCGCCCGGAGACGCTCGCCAGCCGCCCTACGCCATACTCCGCCATCTTTGCCTGCAACGCCTCCAGGTACCCCAGCCCGCTCGACGGCATGGTGTCCCGTCCATCCGTAAACGCATGGACGAAGACCCGCGTCAGCCCCCGCTCCGCCGCCAGCCGCAGCAATGCATACAAATGCCGCTGGTGCGAGTGCACCCCTCCGTCCGACACAAGGCCGAGCAGATGCAAGGCTCTTCCCTGCTCTCCGGCCAGCTCGCAGGCGCGGACGAGGGTTGGGTCGGCGAAGAAAGTGCCATCCGCCACGGCCGAATCAATGCGCGTCATGTCCATCCGCACGATCCGCCCCGCGCCGAGGTTCAGATGCCCCACCTCGGAGTTTCCCATCTGCCCATCCGGCAGCCCGACAAAGTGCTCACTCGCCCGCAGCAGGGTGTTCGGATACTCGGCCAGCAGCCGATCATATACAGGCTTACGCGCCTGCGCTATGGCGTTGCCGTGCGTCTCGGCCCGGTACCCCCAGCCGTCGAGAATGGTGAGAACGATAGGACGCTTGCGCATAAATACTATTTAGACCCTGTTTCGTTCGCCTTACGTGCCTTCAGCGCTTTTTGGTTCCATTGATCCGCGAGCTTGACGTCCGTCTCTGCCTGCCCTCGGTCATGACAATGAAGTTCCGCCCGCCGGCGGTAGACAAGATTGAGATACTGCATAGCCTCGTCGTGTCTTGGATTGATGCGGACCGCCTCGGCGAGACTCTGTAGGCCATCGTCCACAAGCGCGGCATTTTGCTGCTCCAATAAGTCGCACCCCGCATTCGATAACTTCGGATTGCCCGTTCCATCGTCGGTCAGCTCTTCTTTGGCTAGAACCATAAGGGAGTTCTTGTGGATTTGCTGCCAGTCGATAACGCCCACTACGTACCATGACTCAGCATTGTACGGATCCGATTTGATTGCTTCTTTCTCAAGCGACTTTGCCTTGTCTAGCTGCTGTGTGTTGCGGTAGACAGTTGCTTCTTGCCGCATGGCGGTCACGTTTACCGGGTCAGCCTTTAAAACGACATCAAACTCGTTAATGGCGGCCGAGGCTATCTTTAGGTTCTCTGGACTTTGAAGGTTCGGCACCACCTGAACCGCGTATGCAGTTGCAAGCCAAAGGCGAGACTTCTGGTCTAACGGATCAAGTTGTACAGCCCCGCGAAAGTTCTCCACTGCCTCTTCGTAACGGGCCTCTCTAAACGCTGCTACACCAGCGTCCCTGAAATTATCGACACTGCTCGAAGTTGCACTTACAGGAGATTGAGCGGACAGCGCCAGCACACCGCACCCCGCTATGAACTTGAGCGCCTGTTTACACACTGCAAAGACGCGTTGCCGCATGGTTACCTCTAACTTTGACCATTATCAGTGTTGTATATCGTCACTCCCCAAAGTTCAGCGACTCGATCCCCAGGAACTCCGCCGACTGGCCCAGCTCCTCTTCAATCCGCAGCAACTGGTTGTACTTCGCGATCCGGTCCGTCCGGCTTGCCGATCCGGTCTTGATCTGCCCCGCGCCCGTCGCCACCGCCAGGTCCGCGATAAACGTGTCCTCCGTTTCGCCCGAACGGTGTGAAATGATCGACGCATATCCGTCGCGTCGCCCCACTTCGATCGCTTCAAGCGTCTCCGAGATCGTCCCAATCTGGTTGACCTTGATCAGGATCGCGTTCGCCACCTTCTCCTCAATGCCCTGCCGCAACCGCTTCGTGTTCGTCACAAACAGGTCGTCGCCCACAAGCTGAATATGCCCAAGCTGATCGGTCAGCACCTTCCAGCCTTCCCAGTCGTCTTCCGCCAAGCCGTCTTCAATCGACACAATGGGATACTGCCGAGTCCACGACTCCCAATACGCAACCATCTCCGCGGGCGTCTTCTCGCTCTTGTCCGACTTCTTGAAGACGTACCGACCCGTCTCTTTGTCGAAGAACTCGCTCGCCGCCGGATCGAGCGCCAGCGCGATGTCCTCGCCCGGCTTGTATCCGGCCAGCTCGATCGCTTCAAGAATCAGCTCAATAGCCTCGCCGTTCGACTTCAACGACGGCGCAAAGCCTCCCTCGTCGCCCACCGACGTCGAGTAGCCCTTCTTCTTCAGCACACCCTTCAGCGTGTGAAAGACCTCCGTGCCCCAGCGCAGCGCGTCCGAGAATGTCTCCGCGCCGACCGGCATCACCATAAACTCCTGAAAGTCCACGTTTGAGTCCGCATGGGCACCGCCGTTCAAAATATTCATCATCGGCGTCGGCAGAATGCAAGCGTTGACGCCGCCCAGATACCGGTACAGCGGAATCTTCAACGCCTTCGCCGAGGCCCGCGCGCACGCCATCGAGACCGCCAGAATCGCGTTCGCTCCAATGCGCGACTTGTTCTCCGTGCCGTCGATCGCGATCATCGTCGCGTCGATCAGCCGCTGGTTGGCCGCGTCCATGCCCGCAAGCTCGGGCGACAGGATGCTTTCGACGTTCTCAACCGCTCCCAGCACCCCCTTACCCATGTAGTGCTCGTCGTCTCCATCGCGCAGCTCCACCGCTTCATGCTCGCCGGTTGAAGCTCCGCTCGGCACCGCCGCCCGCCCGCGCGCGCCCCCATCCAGGATCACATCGGCTTCAACAGTGGGGTTGCCGCGCGAATCCAAAATCTCGCGGGCATGAATGGAGACGATCTCGGTCATGGGTGTTTTATCCTTCGCACTGTTTTGTTGCCGCACCACGCGATGCGTAAGACGGTCGTTGAGCTTCGGCCGCCGGTCGACAGCGATGGCTCCGCCCCTTGCGCCCGCAATAGTCTCTACAAGTTCCATTTAGCCTGAGTTTCACTCACAACGGATTCTAGCAAACGATTCCGGCGGCAAGCTGCCCGCCGCATGAAAACTCTCACAGCCGCCGAGCCGTATTGACCGGCTCGGTTCCCGCATGACAATTCTCCACACACGCCGCGTCGGAGCCTCTACGCTCATCCATAGCGCGGCGCGTCCCAAACATCCGTGGAACGACCGACGCATCGCATTGCACCAACGAGGCCTCACCCATGAAGATTCTTCTCTCCGCCGTTGTCGCCGTCTCCACGTTTCCCCTGCTGGCACAGGCGGGAGAGCGCGGCGTCTCGCATCCCGACAATACGCCGATTACGGCAAGCGACCAGACATACGATCAAACTCCCGTTTCACCTAAGCGCAAACCCTCGCCCTACAATCCCGACGCGCATATCGTCACCTCTACGACCCTGCCCGCCAC
>CAXTUR010000163.1:0-7005 GCA_964247455.1 uncultured Acidobacteriaceae bacterium
CAGCAGGGCTTCAACGCGGGAATGAACTTCGACTTCAAGGCATTGGCAAATGTGAAGAAGGAGATCTTCTAAAGTGCGCTTGTCCGGCCCCTCGCCGTCCTCTCCCCAGGGAAGATGGTGACGGGCCGGACTTTCGGCTGGGCAGCCTTCGAGACGCTAAAAGAGTAGCTTGAAGCTGAGTGCGCACCTCAAGCTGCCTACGGCTACCACATTCAGGTGTGCGCACGGTAGAGGACCGGGTTGAGCTCAGGGTCGTTGTACATCTTCATCTGGCGGTAGAGTTTGAAGCGGCGTTCCCCGGAAATGATCTGGGTCCAAAGAGCGTCAAGGCATCCCGCAAGATCCCCGCGCTGCTCTTCAAGGAGGGTCAGGCGGCGAAGATTGCGGTCGCGGTGCGCGGGGGAGGCATCCTCGCGGTTCGCTTCTTCGCGGGTATGGTAGATCTTCAGCGCCAGAATCGACAAGCGGTCGAGGATCAGGCCGGGCGTCTCCGAGTTGAGGGGCGCGTCGCAGTTCTGGGCCATTCCAGCGTCTTCGAGCCAGCGCAGCAGCCAGCGGTCCATTTGCTCCACCAGATCGTTGCGGCGCTGGTTCAGGCTGTCGATGGCGTGCTTGTCGGCGGCGATAGCGGCATCGGAGGCGTCCGGGTCGCGGGCAAGGTCTTCTTCATGCCAAAGATCGAAGTTGGCGCGATGGTTCCCCATGGCGAGGACGGCGAAGGCGGACGATTCCAGATCGCCGGGCAGGGAATGGAGATGGGGAGGTGTGGTCTCGGTATGCCAATCAATCGTGGCCTGGTCGTGGAGGGAAGGGATCGAGGTGAGATCGGGCATGAGTGAACGAGAACGCGGGCGTTTGCGATCAAAGGTTAGTCTGCTTAAACTGTACCAGGACTTAGAATTAGACGTGTGAGCCGGAGGTGAGTTTTGGATAAGACGATTCGCCGGGTCGTTGATCGAGCTGAGCAAGACGCCGAGACCTACCGGTACTGGCAGGGGCGCTCCATAGGCGAGCGACTCATCGCCATCTCGGAGATGAGTGCGAACGCCTATGCGGTGAAGCGGGTTGAGGATGGGCATGACGCCGGATCAGCTCGAGTTCTTATCCGTGTTGAACGCCCATAATGTGAAGTATTTGCTGATTGGCGGCTATGCGGTAGGGGTACATTCGGAGCCCCGCACTACGAAGGATCTGACGGATGTGGAAGCGCTCCGCGCCGCTGTTCGCGCGACGCAAGAGAAAGCTGGCGATCTTGGGTGACGTGCGGCGGGTGTTGATCTATCGCATGGGCAGCCTGGGGGACACGGTGGTGGCGCTGCCGGCGCTGCATCTGGTCGCGCGGGCGTTCCCGGGGGCGGAGCGGCGGATGCTCACGAACTTTCCGGTAAACGCGAAGGCTCCGCCAGTAGCCGCCATCCTCGAAAACACAGGGATTGTTGCGGGCTACTTTCGCTATGGCGTGGGAACGCGAAACGTCGGAGAGCTGGTCCGGCTATGGTGGGAGCTGGTGCGGTGGCGGCCGGAGGTGCTGGTGTTCCTCGGCCCCAATCGTGGCGTCAAGGCGGCGCAGCGGGATGCCTTCTTCTTTCGTCTGTGCGGCATACCACGCTTGGTGGGCGTGCCGGTTACGGAAGCGATGCAGACCAACCAGGTGGAAGGGGACGGAGTGCTGGAGTTCGAGGCGGGCCGGCTGGCGCGGAACATCGAGGAGCTGGGCGAGGCTCGGCTGGACGACGCGGCGAGCTGGGACCTTTGTCTGACCGAGGCAGAGCGGGCGCGTGGGACGGAGGTGCTTGCGGCATGTGCGGGGAGGCCAATCATCGCGGTAAGCGTAGGGACGAAGGTGCAGTCGAAGGACTGGGGACGCGAGAACTGGCGGGCACTGCTGCGGCGGATGGGGGAGGCGTACCCGGGGTATGGCCTGGTGCTGAATGGGGCACCCGCTGAGAGTGAGGCCAGTGAGTACGCGGCGGACGGGTGGCGGGAGGGAAATGACGGGCCGGTGGTGAACCTTTGCGGACTGCTGACACCCCGGGAGAGCGCGGCGGCGTTTGCCCATGCACAAGTATTTGTAGGGCATGACAGTGGACCGATGCACCTAGCGGCGGCGGTGCAGGTGCCGTGCGTTGCGGTGTTTGCGGCGCGGAACATTCCGCGCGTGTGGTTTCCGTATGGACCCAGGCATCGTGTGATCTATCATCGGGTGGATTGCGCGGGATGCGGTCTGGAGACGTGCATCGTAGAGGCGAAGAAGTGCCTTACTTCCATTACGGTGCAGGAGGTCTTTGTGGAAGTAAAGGCCGTCCTAGGATGAGAGGATAGGAAGTATGTTGCCTGAGCTACATGGGATTTTAGGGTTGCTGGAGGGCGGGTTCGCCGGCATCAAGGTGCTGGTGGTGGGCGACCTGATGCTCGACCGCTACATTCTGGGCGAGGTCGAGCGGATCTCGCCGGAGGCCCCGGTACCGGTAATCCGCCATGCGCAACGGTATGAGCGGCCGGGCGGGGCGGCAAACGTGGCGGCCAATTTGGCGGGGCTGGGCTGCAAAGCATTCCTGGCGGGATTCTGGGGCGAGGACGGCGAGAAGGGGGAACTGGCGGCTCTGCTGGAGAAGGCGGGCGTCGATACGGTAGGAGTGGTGACCGGATCGCTACCGACGATCTCGAAGACGCGGATTGTGGGGCGGCAGCAGCAGCTTTTGCGGCTTGACATCGAAAGCCGGGAGCCAATTCCCGCAGTCGAGATGGAGCGGCTCACGGAGCGCGCTGTCGATCTGGCGGGGAAGGTCCATGCGGTGATCCTTTCGGACTATGCAAAGGGCGCCCTAAACGCGGAGCTATGCGGGCGCGTGATCCGTGCGGCCCGCGCGGCGGGCGTACCGGTGCTGGCCGATCCGAAGACGCCGGACTTTGGCAAGTACAGTGGAGCGACGACGGTCTGCCCCAATCTGAGCGAGTTAGCGGTCGCAACGGGCATCCCGGCGCACGAACCAGAAAAGATGTTGGCTGCGGCGCAAGCGCTGGTGGGCGAGCATGAGCTGGGCTTTCTTACAGTCACGATGAGTGAAAAGGGAATCCGGGTGTTGAGCGCGGATGGTGTCTCGTTCCACTCGCCCGCCCGGGCGCGGGAGGTCTTTGACGTCTCAGGCGCGGGCGATACGGTGATCGCGACCCTGGCGGCCAGTCTAGCGGGCGGTTTGCAGGTGCGGACAGCAGTCGAGCTGGCGAACCTGGCGGCGGGGATCGTAGTGGGCAAGGTCGGGACGGTGCCGATCGCCGCGCACGAGCTGGTGGCCGCGCTGACGCCTTCGAGTGGGATCACCTCAGGCGAGAAGGTGCTCGATCTCGACCGGGTGACGCATCGCGTGGCGGAATGGCGCGCGGCGGGGGAGACGATCGTCTTTACCAACGGCTGTTTCGACCTGCTGCACGTGGGGCACATTACGCTGCTCGAAGACTGCCGCCGGTTCGGATCGAAGCTGGTGTTGGGGCTGAACACGGATGCGTCGGTAAGCCGACTTAAGGGGCCCTCGCGACCGATCGTCGGGGAACGGGAGCGGGCACGGGTGATGTCGGCCCTGGCGGCGGTAGACGCGGTGGTGCTGTTCGACGAGCCGACGCCCTTGGAGCTGATCCGCGCGCTGAAGCCCGACGTGCTGGTGAAAGGTGGGGACTACACAGTGTCGACCGTTGTAGGGCATGAGGACGTGATCGCATCCGGCGGGCGGGTGGAGATCGTGCCGACGGTTGAGGGCTTCTCCACGACGAACATCGTCAAAAAAATGGCTGCGGCAACGCCGTTGCCGCAGGAGGTGGCGCAATGATCATCGTGACGGGCGGCGCGGGCTTCATTGGGAGCAACCTCATTCGGCACTTGAACCTCGCGGGCGAGAGCGACATCATGGTGGTCGACAACCTTGCACCCGCGTCAAACCTTTCCGGCCAGAAGTTCCTGAACCTCCAAGCCGCACAGTACGCCGACTACATGGACAAGGGAGAGTTCCGCGCGGCCCTGGCAGCCGGCGACTTTGACGAGGCCGGGGTGCGTGCGATCCTGCACCAGGGGGCATGCTCAAACACGCTCGAAGACGATGGCCGGTACATGATGGACAATAACTTTACGTACTCGAAGGAGATCCTGCACTTCGCATTGGAGTGGGGGGTACCGCTGGTCTACGCCTCGACGGCGGCGACGTATGGATTGAGTGAACAGTTTACCGAGGTGCCCGCGAACGAGCGTCCCCTGAACGTGTACGGGTACTCCAAACTCGTCTTCGACAACTATGTGCGGCGGCTGATGCCTGAGATCGAGAGCACCGTAGTGGGCCTACGATACTTCAACGTTTATGGGCCGCGCGAGCAGCACAAAGGACGCATGGCATCGGTGATCCACCATTTTACGAAGCAGATGAGGGAGACCGGGACGATCCGGATGTTTGAGGGGTCTGGCGGCTACGAGAACGGGGAGCAGCGTAGGGACTTCATCTTTGTAAACGATCTGGCGCGGATCAATATGCACTTCGGCGGGTTGTTGCCCGAGAGTCCGCAGGAGCCGGTCAAAGCCGTTGTAAACGCGGGAACGGGACACGCGCGAACGTTCAAGGCGGTGGCCGAGGCGTTGATGGCGGTACATGGACCGGCGGCGATCGAGTACATTCCGTTCCCAGGCGATCTGAAGAACCGCTACCAGCACTTTACCGAGGCGGACATCCAGGGTCTGCGGCGGGCGGGGTATCTGGCTCAGTTTACGAGCTTGGAAGACGGCGTCAAAGACACGTTTGCGGAGGAGCCGGTCGTATGAGCCAGGCAGTGGAAAGGCTGGGGATCTTCTGCATCAGCACGTATGAGAAGGGGCAGGCATTTCTGCGAGAGGCGGCGCGGCTGGGCGCGGCGGTGACGCTACTGACGACCGATAAGCTGATCGACGCGGATTGGCCTCGCGGGTCGCTCACCGAGTTCTTGACCATGCCCGAAGGGCTGACGCCGCAACAGCTGCTTAATACCGTGACGTACCTAGGCCGGACGCGGCGGATCGACCGGATTGTCGCGCTCGACGAGTTCGACCTGGAGAACGCCGCACTGCTGCGGGAGCATATGCGTCTACCGGGGATGGGCGTGTCGGTGACAGCATACTTTCGCGATAAGCTGGCGATGCGCGTGCAGGCAAAAGCGGCTGGGGTGCCAGTGCCGGAGTTTACCGGCGTCTTCAACCATTCTGATCTACAAAGCTTTATGAATGAAGTACCTGGGCCATGGTTTTTAAAGCCAAGGACGAATGCGTCTGCTATCGGAATCAAGCCGATCAGCACGGCTGAGGAGCTGTGGCCTGTGCTCGAACAACTAGGCGACCTGCAGAGCCACTACGTGCTGGAACGGTTTGTGGCGGGTTCGGTCTTACATGTGGAAGGGATCACGTGGGAGGGTAAGGTGGTCTTTGCCGCACCGCATAGATATGGAGCGCCCCCGATCAAGACGATGCACCAGGGCGGGGTATTCACAACGCGCGCACTAGGGTCCGGTACCTCGGAGTACAAGGAGCTGCTACGGGTCCATGCGGAGGTGATTGCGGCGCTGCGGATGGTCGCGGGGGTGACGCATACGGAGTTTATCCAGTCGGCGGCAGACGGCAGGTTTTACTTTCTCGAGAGTGCGGCGCGGGTTGGCGGAGCCTATATCGCCGAGGTGGTGGAGGCGGCGCAGGGGATCAATCCTTGGGCTGAGTGGGCACGGATAGAGGTGGCGCAGGCGCGCGGAGAACAGTACGCGCTTCCGGCATTACAGGGAGCGTTCAGCGGCAGCGTGATCTCGCTGGCACGGCAGGAGCGACCGGACACGAGCGCGTATGCGGAGCCGGAGATCGTGCACCGGCTGAGCAAGCACCATCATGCCGGACTGATCGTTGCATCACCCTCCGCAGAGCGGGTGGAAGAGCTCGTGACGACCTATGGGGAGCGGTTCTTAGACGACTTCTGCGCGGTAGTGGCCGCGCCGGACAAACCGACGGCTTAGCGCATGGACGATCCCTTTACAGGATGGACGGTTGGACCTGACCGTCCTCGCCTGGAGATCGATGAGGTGCATGTCTGGGGATGGACTCTTTCGGGTGACGCGGAGGAGTTGGAGCCATTGGAGAGGTTTCTCTCCGACGACGAGCTAACTCGTATGCGGCGCATCCGGTTTGCCGCCGATCGAGAGCAATTTGTTAAAGCTCGCGGTGGGTTGCGGCAGATCCTTGGGCGTTATTTGTTGCAAGCTCCCGAATCGATCCGCTTTATGTATGGAGAGTATGGAAAACCGACGCTTGCGGAAGCAAAAGGCATTCACTTCAATCTAAGCCACACGAAGAAGATCGCCGTGGTGGCTCTCACGATTACCGGGCCTTTGGGCGTGGACGTCGAAGACTGGCTGCCAGTTGAGCCAGCACTTGGGAGCCAATTTTTTTCGGGGCAGGAGCTTGAAACGCTAAAAACTTTGTCTGGTCAGGAGCATACGCGAGCTTTCTTCAACGGATGGACGAGGAAAGAGGCGATCTGCAAAGCCGAGGCGCTTGGTCTACAGTTGCTACTGCGCGAGTTTAGCGTAAGCTTGTTGCCCAAAGACGAACCGCGCGTGATGGATGCAGGCGGTGTGCTGTCGCGCGTTTGGCGGCTGGTAGATCTTCCGCTGAACGGAGGTGTGAGCGGAAGCTTGGCGATCTGCTCACCCTGCACCACCTGCTTCTACTGTACATAATATGTGTTATCAGACATACAAAAGGCCCACATCGCGGTGTCTCGGACAGATTGTGTTACCTTCAAGAGGTCACCGTCGGACGCGGAGAGATGGCCGAGTGGCTGAAGGCGCACGCTTGGAAAGCGTGTATACCGCAAGGTATCCAGGGTTCGAATCCCTGTCTCTCCGCCATTACCCTTTAGAATAAACAACTTACACAATCTAAACGGCTTAGCAGATTCCTATGTTCCATACAGTCAACCTTAGCAAGGCTCTTCTACGATTCTACCTAAC
>CAXTUR010000164.1:0-6912 GCA_964247455.1 uncultured Acidobacteriaceae bacterium
GGTTGAACCCCGCCACGCACCGCGTCAGGATCACCGCATGGAAGACTCGCGCGTTGCGCACCGGCCACGGGGCATACACCGCCGTGAAAACGACTCCTGCCAGCAATGCCTTGCGCCATTGTCGTCCACGCGACAAAGCCACGATGCCCAACGCGACTAAGGAGGGCAGCAGCGAAGGGTTCATCAGTCCCGCGACCGCACAGCCCGCGCCATAACCTGCCCACATACCCGTACCCGCGTTCTCCACTTGCAATGCGCACCCGACGGCGAGCAGCAGTAACAGTGCCGAGAAGCTCGTCTCCCACAAGATCGTCGGCATCCAGATTGTGGCCAGAGAGCAGCCCCAGACCAGAGCTATCGCCACGGCCGCGCGCTCGCCCGCCAGCCGCCGCCCCAGCCGCAGCATTGCCCAGACCGTCAGCAGGTTCACGCCTACCTGCGCCAGCAGCACCGCGGCGGCCGATGCGACCGTCTCCACCCCAAACACCCGGAACACACCCGCCAGCAGCAGCGGGTAACCGGGCGCAACCGACGCCGTTGGCCCGGTCGACACACCATAGGAATCGCTCAGCCCACGACCCTGGACGACAGCCGCCGCCATCCAGGCCATCTCCGTGCCGCGCGTCCACAGCCATCCGCGCGGCATCGCGCGCAGCACATACCAGACCACGCTCAGGCGAGCCAGCAAGGTCGCCCCGATGACCCAGGCCGTGTGCCGCCGTGCGCTCTGGTCTGCCCACTGCTCCGCCGTCTTCACCAGTACCATATCGGCTCTCTGCGCCAAGCTGTCACACTTCAACGACCTGCTCTACGCTCCTATCTCCGTGCCAGGCCCGATGAGAGAATAGAGACAGGAGAAGCAAGCATGATTCGCATGATCGCCGTCGATATGGACGGCACGCTTCTCAACGCCCGCGGAGAGATTGGCCCCGCCAACCGCGCCGCCCTCCTTGCCGCGGAGCAGGCTGGCATCCGCGTCGTCGTGGCCACAGGCCGCCGCCACAGCTATGCCATGCGGCAGCTCCGCTCAGCTGGTCTGGCCGATCACAGCGTCCTTGTCAGCTCGAACGGTGCCGTCACCCGCACCCTCGGTCCCGGCGCACATCTGGTACACCGGACGTTCCTCTCCACCGAGACGTCCCTATGGCTCTGCGATCACATCCGTGAGTTCCGCAATGCGTTGGTCATCACCTTCGACCGCGTTCGACCGGATGGCGAGGACGAACGAGGCGCTCTGGTCGTCGAGCACCTCGAAGACCTTCACAGCAGCATTGACCGCTGGATGATCGCGAACGCGCCATACATTGACCACGTGGTCCCGATCGAGCGCGCGCTTGTCGGCCCCGACGGCCAGCCCCTCACGCCGCCCATCCAGATGATGCTCTGCGGTACGGTCGAGCGGATGCGCCGCGCCGAGGCCCGTCTGCTCGAAGATCCCGGCGTCTTTGCCGTCGGCGTGATGGGGGGCAGCGTGGTCGACGGCACACGGCTGAGCCTTAGCCGCACCGAGTACCCTGAGCGCGATCTGTCGATCGTCGACATCCTGCCGCCCGGCTGCGACAAGGGCACCGCGCTCCGTCGCCTGGCTGAGGGTTGGGGCATTAACCTGAGCGAGCTCATGGCGATTGGCGACAACTGGAACGACACTTCGATGCTCGACGTCGCCGGCGCGCCCGTTCTGATGGCCAACGCGCCCGCCGATCTCCTCGCGATTGCCGCCGAGCGCGGGTGGCGCATCGGCGGACATCATGATGCGGATGGCGTTGCTGAGGCGATCGAGCAGGCCTTGGCCGCTGTCGTATGCTAGGAAACTCTGATTAGGTTTTCAAAGACTCTCAGCGGCTAAAGCCGCGCTGTTGTCACGGTATTTACGGCAGGGCTAAAGCCTCGCCCTACCAAAACAGCGGTTGATCAGAGTGTTCATAGCCAACTCTCCACGGACGCTGTCATCCTGAGCGAAGCGTAGCGAAGTCGAAGGACCTGCGGTTCCGCGCAGCGCCAGCGCTTCCCCATGTTGCTCGCCTTCCATCAGCCGATGATAGCCTTAGCTGAAATGAACTTCGGTCGTTCAACCCGGTTGCTCCTCGCTCTCCTGGCGCTCACGCCGGTCGCACATGCCGCCGAGCACATCACCTTGCGCAACGGCTTCGAGCTGGACTGCGTCCGTCGCGAGATCAATGGCGACAAGGTGCGAATCTATATGACGGCCAATCCTGCCAGCTTTCTGGAAGTCGCCGTCGAGTCTATCCTGACCACCGAGCCGATCGCCGACCGCGCCTCCACCGTTCTAGCTCCGCCTCAAGCCGCTGCCCCGCAACTTCGCGATCTGCTGCTCCACGCCGGAACTGCGCACCGGATCGACGCCGACCTGCTAGCCTCCGTCGTTCAGGCCGAAAGTGGCGGCCACGTTCGGGCCGTCTCACGCACTGGAGCGCGCGGCCTAATGCAGCTGATGCCCGCCACCGCCGCGCACCTCGGCGTGACCGATTCGTTCGAGCCTGCGCAGAACATCGCGGGCGGCTCCACCTACCTCGACCAGCTCCTGACCCGCTACCACGACGACATCGCCCTTGCGCTCGCCGCCTACAACGCAGGGCCGGGCGCGGTCGACCGCTTCCACGGCGTTCCTCCCTTCCGCGAGACCCGGCTGTACGTCGCGCGGGTCATCAACGAGTTCAACCGCCGCAAGCGCGCCGCCTTGCTGGTGGCCACCGTGACGCAGCCATGAGCAAGCGCACCGGCGTAATCGCCCTGATCCTGGTTGGGCTGGCGGTGGCTGTCTTTCTTAACCGCGACCGCATCCACTTCGACTGGCAAACGTTTGTGGTTCAACTGAAGAGCGTCAGTCCGGGCCGCTTCGCTCTTGCGTTGACACTGAACTTCGCTACCTTCTTCATCCGCGCCGTTCGCTGGTCGGTCTTCCTTTCGCCCACCAAAAAGGTTCCCGCAAGTCGCCTCGTCGGGTCGCAGTTCATCGGCTTCACCGCAGTAGCGCTCTTCGGCCGTCTGGCAGACCTTACCCGGCCTTTCCTCATCGCCAAGCGCGTAGACCTTACGCTCAGCTCGCAGATCGCCGTCTACACGATTGAACGAATGTTTGACCTGGGAGCGGCCGCCATCATCTTTTCAGGCGCGATGGCCGTCACGCCGAAGGGTCTGCCGCACCACGATCTCTTCGTCCGGGTCGGCGTCGGCAGTCTGATCGTGACCGTGGCCATCGCGCTCTTCGCCGTGGCCGTTCGCGTCGCCGGAGGAACAGTCGCAGCGTTTGCCCGCAGCACCATCGGCAAGCTCTCGAAGCCCGCCGGCGAAAGCTTCTCCTCGAAGATCCTCGGCTTCCGCGACGGTCTCAACACGCTCGCTTCCGTCAAAGACTTCCTCATCGTGCTCGTTCTTTCGCTGCTGATGTGGGCCATGGTGGGCCTTGCGTACTACGAGACGACGCACGCCTTTGTCCAGACGCCGGAGCTTGCCGATCTCACCTTCTCCCGCGTCATGCTGCTGATGGCCGCGAGCATTGGAGGCAGCTTGTTGACGCTGCCGGTCATCGGCTGGTTTACCCAGATCGCCACACTCGCCGCCGCCATGCAAGGTTTTTACGGCGCGCCGCTTGAAGCGGCCACGGCTTGCGGCGCGCTCTTGCTCATCGTCTCCACGCTTGGCATTGTGCCCATCGGCATGATCTTTGCGCGGGTGGAGCAGGTCAGCCTAAAGCGCGTTGCCGAGCAGAGCACCGAAGAAGAGATTGCGGCCGTCACCAAAGCAACGGTTGCCAAATAGGCCGCCCGCGCCTCGCCCGCTGGTAGAATCGACTGAAGTAATGAAGTGTCCCTACTGCGCATTCGCCGAGGACCGCGTCGTCGATTCGCGGGAGAGCAAAGAAGCCGATGCCATTCGCCGACGCCGCGAGTGCGCCCGCTGCAACAAGCGCTTTACCACCTACGAGCGTATCGATGAGATCCCCTACATGGTCGTCAAGAAGGACGGCCGCCGCGAGAAGTTCGACCGCTCGAAGGTACTCGACGGCCTGATGCACGCCTGCCTGAAGCGACCGGTCGGCTCGTCGCGGCTGGAGCAGATCGTCGATGAGACGGAGGCGTTTGTCGTCGATTCGTCAGACCGCGAACGCTCTACTTCGGAGATCGGCGAGCTGATCATGATGCGGCTCAAGACCATCGACACCGTCGCGTATATCCGCTTCGCTAGCGTGTATCGCGACTTCAAAGACGTTAACGAGTTCAAGGCGGAGTTGGAGACGCTGCTCGGCAGCCGGAACAAGGAAGCCGAAGCACCCGTAAAGAGACGCAAGTAAGGAGATTCATGTCCACCACGCACACGATCACCCTCATCCCGGGCGACGGCATTGGCCCCGAGGTCACACGAGCGGTCGTCGCTATCCTGGAAGCAGCTGGCAAGGCAACCGATGTGTCGTTCGACTGGCACACCTTCGACGCGGGGGCCGACGCCTTCCACAAGACGGGCGAGTACATTCCGAAGGCGCTCTACGAGTCGGTCGAGCGGACCAAGGTCGCGCTCAAAGGCCCGGTGACTACCCCGATTGGCGGCGGCTTTCCGTCGATCAACGTGACGTTGCGCAAGAAGTTCGACCTGTTTGCCAACTTTCGGCCGATCAAGAATCTTCCCGGCCTGAAGACGAACTACCCGGGAATCGACCTGATCATCTTCCGCGAGAATACGGAAGACCTGTACGCGGGACTGGAGGTGATGGTGGTTCCGGGCGTCGCGCAGTCGCTCAAGATCATTACGGAGAAGTGCTCGACGCGCATCGCCAAGTCGGCCTTTGAGTACGCCCGCAAGCAGAAGCGCAAGAAGATCCACGCCATCCACAAGGCCAACATCATGAAGCTGACGGACGGTCTGTTTATCGATTGCGCGCGCAAGGTGGCCTCTCGATTTCCTGAGGTGGAGTACAAGGAACACATTGTCGACAACACGTGCATGCAGCTGGTAATGAACCCGTATCAGTACGACATCCTGCTCACGGAAAATCTCTACGGCGATATTTTGTCCGACCTTTGCTCGGCGTTTGTCGGCGGCCTGGGTTTGGTCCCCGGCGCGAACATCGGCACCGAGTGCGCCATCTTTGAGGCGGTGCACGGCTCGGCTCCGGACATCGCCGGACAGGACAAAGCCAACCCCACTGCGCTGCTGCAAAGTGCCGTGCTGATGCTCCACCATCTTGACGCGACCGCTACGGCCGAGCGCGTCCAACACGGGATCGACACCGTCTACACCGAGGGCAAGACGCTGACGCGTGATGTCGGCGGCCGCGCTGGGACGAGGGCCTTCGGGGACGCGGTCTTGGCCGCTATGGAGACTGTATGAAGAAGATTTTGACCCTGATCGCCGCGCTTGGGATGCTTGCGGGCTGCAAGGCTAAGCCTGGGCTCTCGCCTGCTGGCGACCCTTCCGCTGCGGCGAATAGCCAGCCTGTCGACTCACCGCCAGCCGCGGATCCGGCTACGCTGGGCGCGGTCACCGGCACCATCCGCCTGATCGGCAAGCCACCTGCGGCGGTGAAGATCGACACCAGCATGGACCCCGCCTGCGGCCTGGGCGGCGCGCCTGACTTCAACTCTGAGCAGTATGTGGTGCAGGACGGCAAGTTGGCCAACGTGTATCTCTACGTCAAGTCGGGTCCGGCAGCCGCGGCGACCGCACCGTCCGGCACCGCGCCTGTCGTTCTGGACCAGAAGGGCTGCCGCTATACGCCGCATGTGATTGCGCTCCAGCAAGGCGGGACGGTCTCGTTCCAGAACTCCGATGTGACGATGCACAACATCCACACCATGCCCACGAGCGTCGGGTCCGGCAACGAAGCCATCGACGTCTCGCAAGGGCCAAAGGGTGCGCCGATCGTCAAGCAGTTCAAGAATGCAGAAACGATGTTGCCCGTCCGCTGCAACAATCATCCTTGGATGAACGCCTTCGTCAACGTCTCGGCCACGCCCTTCTTCGCCGTTACCGACGCGGCCGGGCACTTCGACCTGCGCGGAATGCCCGCGGGCGACTACGTCCTCGGCGCGGTCCATGAGAAGCTTGGCGAACAGACGCTCAAGGTCACTGTCCCAGCTAAGGGCACCGCGAAGGCCGACCTTAGCTTTACGATCAAGTAGGTGTCCATGCACGCAGATTTAGCCGTTCATTTTCTTCCGCTCTGGTTCCTTATCTTCTCGCTGTTCCTGCCGCGCATCGCGCTGATCGTCGCGTGGTTCGAGCGCGACCTGGTGCACTTCCATCTTGGCAATACGCTGATCCCTCCGATCCTTGCGTTGCTGGTCCCGCGCATTTTGATCCTCTTCCTCATCTATCAGGACCAGGGTTTCAGCACGTGGTTCCTGATCCACGCGGTGGCGCTGCTGCTGGCCTATGGAGGCGGCGGGCACCGCGTCAGCACCTATCGCAGCAGCCGCTCCGACCGGTACGCGACGCGGTACAACGACTGAAGAACTCGACCACGGATGAACGCGGATAAGCGCGGATCAAAGACGGAAGATTCCCCGCTTATGTTTTGTCTTTGACCCGTGTCCATCCGCGCCGATCCGTGGTCAAAGCGTTATCCTAGAGCGATATGGAACGGCGCAAGGTAGGCATTCTGGGCGCGACCGGCATGGTCGGCCAACGATTCATTCAACTGCTGCACAGCCATCCCTGGTTTGAGATTACGTGGCTCGCCGCCAGCGACCGCAGTGCCGGAAAGACGTTTGGCGAGGCGTGCAAGTGGAAGCTCGACACACCGCTGCCCGCGAAGATCGCCGCCATGACCGTCCAGCCGAACGTGCCGGAGCTGGCGGTCGGCGGGCTGCCCATTCCAAAGATCATCTTCGCCGCGCTCGACGCCGAGGTCGCCCGCGAGTTGGAGCCGAAGTTCGCCGCCGCCGGATGCGCCGT
>CAXTUR010000165.1:0-6864 GCA_964247455.1 uncultured Acidobacteriaceae bacterium
GTACGGCAGCTGGGTGCTGCTCAGCCGGCACGATCTAGACCGCGTCGATCAGTTCTTTGTGCGCTTTGGGTCGCTTGCGGTGCTGATCGGGCGGATGCTGCCCATCGTGCGGACGTTCATCGCGTTTCCAGCGGGCGTGGCCAAGATGAACCTGACTCGCTTCCATCTCTATACGTTTATTGGGTCGTGGCCGTGGTGCTATGCGCTGGCTTATGTCGGGATGAAGTTGGGCGCGCAGTGGAACACGAACCCGGTGTTTCAGTCGGTGTTTCACCGGTTTCATCTAGGGGTGGAGCTGGTGCTGCTAGTGGGGATCGTCTGGTTCGTGACGTCGCACTGGAAGAACCGGATACGGGCGGACAGCGCGACAGTATAAGCCGGTTTGCGCCCATGCTCCGTGGTAAGCGATACTGACCTGTCCGCACCATAACGGAACTTTGGATCGATAGAAGGGCAATACACGAACATGTCTACACCGGAAGCCGCAGCCACGGGCGCGGCCAGCATCAAGCCTGCAACTGGAAAACTTGGCGTCATGATCCCCGGGATGGGGGCCGTCGCCACCACACTGATCGCCGGGGTGGAGGCGATCCGGCGGGGGATGGCGAAGCCGATTGGCTCGGTCTCGCAGATGGGGACGATCCGACTGGGCAAGCGGACGGACAAGCACTCGCCGCTGATCAAGGACTTCGTGCCGCTGGCGACGCTGGACGACCTGGTTTTCACCGGGTGGGACATCTTTGGCGGCAACCTATACGACGCGGCCAAGACGGCGCAGGTGCTGGACCGCGACCAGCTGGAGACGATCCGGCCGTACCTCGAGTCGATCGAGCCGATGCCTGCGGTCTTCGATCAGCATTACGTCAAGCGGTTGACCGGGCAGAAGGTGAAGACGGGCAAGAACAAGTGCGACCTGGCCAACCAGATCCGCAACGACATCGCCGAGTTCAAGACGAAGACCGACCGGCAAGTGATGATCTGGATCGGGTCGACGGAGATCTTCCTGGAGCAGACGGCGGTGCACCAGACGCTGGAAGCGTTCGAGAAGGGGTTGGTCGATGACGATCCGGGCATCTCGCCTTCGATGCTGTACGCGTGGGCGGCGCTGAAGGAAGGCATCCCGTTCATCAACGGCGCGCCTAACCTGACGGTGGACATCCCGGCGCTACGGGAGCTGTCGAAGAAGATGAACGCGCCGATCTGCGGGAAGGACTTCAAGACGGGGCAGACGTTCATCAAAACGGTGCTCGCGCCGGCGTTTAAGACGCGGATGCTGGGGGTGAGCGGATGGTACTCGACGAACATTTTGGGCAACCGTGACGGCGAGGTGCTGGACGATCCTGAGTCGTTCAAGACGAAGGAGGAGTCGAAGCTGGGGGTGCTCGAATACATCTTCCAGCCGGAACTGCACCCGGACCTGTACAAGGATATTTTTCACAAAGTGCGGATCAACTATTACCCGCCGCGCGGTGATAACAAAGAGGGTTGGGACAACATCGACATCTTCGGATGGCTGGGGTACCCGATGCAGTTGAAGGTGGACTTTCTGTGCCGCGACTCGATTCTGGCAGCTCCGCTGGCACTGGACCTGATCCTGTTTATGGACCTGGCAGCGCGGACGCCAGCGTTGCAGGGGCTGGGCATTCAGGAGTGGCTAAGCTTCTACTTCAAGGCTCCGGACTTCGCGCCAGGTTTGTACCCGGAGCACGACCTGTTCATCCAATCCATGAAGCTGAAGAACACGCTGCGGCATGTAATGGGCGAATCGCTGATCACGCACCTGGGCCTCGATTACTACACGCACGATGAGTAGGTGGTTCGGCTTTGCGGGGGAGACGGGTTGCAGGCGAGTATGCTGACCGTCTTCTCCGTGTGCTTTCGACGTGGCGAGAGCGGCACCCAAAGGTTAACGTGCAAACCCCGTGTTCTCGGTTGTGTTTCGGGAAGAAGAGGGTACACTCAGTCACTAACATGACATTGCCAAGTCTTTGCAGTAAGTCTTCAGAGAACCAAGAGCGGCGTCTTTTGAGCCGAACCGCAACCTCTCGACCGCACATACTTATCCCAGGGAGACCCGTGCACATGAAGAAGACCGTGATCTGTCGTCTGCTTTTAGCGTTGCTTCTCTTGATCAGCCTGCCGTTAGCGTGGGCCCAGACCATTACAGGCACGATCGTTGGTACGGTGACCGACCCCACCGGCGCGGTCGTCTCCAACGCCACGGTCACGGCGACGAACACCCAGACGGGGGTTGCCACCGCCACTAAGACCAATCAAGAAGGCATCTACAACCTGCGATTCCTCCAAATCGGGCGCTACAAGGTGACGACGGAGGCACAGGGCTTCACGCGGCAAAGCACGGCGGAGTTCCCGCTTGAAGTACAGCAGGAAGCGCGAGTAGACGTGAAAGTCTCGACCGGCGGCGATGTCCAGACTGTGACTGTGACCGACGCGGCACCCATTATCAATACCGAGAATCCGACGACTGGCGTGACGATCACTGCCGCCCAGGCCACGGAACTTCCTCTGCAAGCGCGCAACTTCTCGAAGCTGACTACGTTGGTGGCGGGTTCGGTGGCCACGGCTCCTAACAACTCGAACAGCGTAGGCCGGCCCACTTACAACAGCGGCTTTTTTGTGAACGGCAACCGCGAGCAGACCAACAACTACACGCTTGACGGCGTGGACATCAACGACGCGATCGACAACTACATCAACTACAACCCGAACGTGGACGCCATTGCCGAGCTGCACATCATCAGCGGAAACGCCACGGCCGAGTACGGCAACGCAAACGGCGGCCAAGTGGTGATGGTCACCAAGAGCGGCACGAACCAGTTCCACGGCAATGCTTTCTGGTTTCTGGAGAACACCAACTTGGACGCCAACAGCTGGACCAACAAACACACCAGCGATCCGACCGCAATTGGACCCGTTCCGAACCTCAACCGGAGTATCTTCGGCGGCACGTTCGGCGGCCCCGTCCTGCGGGACCGGTTGTTCTTCTTTGTGGATTATCAGGGTGCCCGGCAGCATAACAACACCACGCAGTTTGACAGCGTGGCCACCGTCGCCATGCGCAACGGCTTTGCCCCTACGAGTAATCGAACGTTCAAGGTCACCAACCCGGCTGCGCTCTACCTCTTCGCGCATCCCGAGATTTACCCGCTTCCAAACGTCGCGGTGCCCGCAAACGTCTATGTCAACAATCACGTAGGCACGCGCTCGAGCGCCACGCAGAACAATCAGGGCGATATTAAGGTTGATGGCAAGTTGACGAGCCGCGACAATCTCTCCGGACGGTTCACGATTGGCCGGGAAAACGATGGAGACAGTCGCGTCGCGGTGCCAACCACGCTGGGCACCGCGAACGTAAGCCCCTACACGGGCTTCTCCGTCAACTGGACGCATGTGGTCTCGCAACGGGTTGTGAATGAGGCCCGCGCCGGGTTCAGCCGCGGACGGTTTATCAACCTAGTGGCCGACCCTAGCGGCCTCCTTGGGATAGGGGCGGATAACGCCCTGGGCATTCCCGGAACACAGATCGCCCCCGGTATCAGCGCCTTGAACATCCAGAACTACAGCCTTTCGAAGATCGGTACGGAGGGCGTGCAGAACGACAGCCTGACCAACGCCTTTACCTACGGCGACAATGTGAGCTGGCAGCTTGGCCGCCACAGCCTGAAATACGGTGGCACTGCCATTCGCTATCAGTCGAATCGGAACTACTCCGGCAACGATGGCGTGCTGGGGCACTTTGATTACGACGGCACCGCAACCGGCGATGCCTGGGGAGACTTCGTTACGAATCGTTCTTCTGCGTTCGGTCAAGGTTCCTATGTCTCGAAGTGGGGTCAGCGCCAGTGGCGTGACGCTCTCTTTTTCCAGGACGATTGGAAGGTGACGCCGAATCTTACGCTGAACCTTGGTCTTCGCTGGGAGTGGGACCAGCCGCTCTACGAATCGCATAACAAGGAGTCGAACGTCGACATCACGACTGGCGCGATCAGCATCGCCGGGCAAAACGGAGCAAGCCGCGCGCTGTATCACGCCTTCTGGAACGGCTATATGCCTCGCGTTGGCTTTGCGTACGCGCCTCCAACGCTGAACGGCAAGTTTGCGATTCGCGGCGGCTATGGCATCACCAACTATCTCGAAGGGACGGGGGCCAACCTTCGTCTCACCCTCAATCCACCCTTCTTCAGCAACGCTTCGGGCAGCCGGAGCGGGACCAATTACTTCCAGGTGCAGAGCGGCTTTCCGGTTCCGACCAATTCGTCGACCTTCGCCGGCAACATCCGCGCCTGGGACCCGAATCTGCGGCCAGCGCTGGTCCAGCAGTTCAATCTAAGCACCGAGACGCAGCTTGACCCCAACACGTCGCTCGTCGTCGCGTACCTGGGCCAGAGCGGCAACCATCTGATCGATCCGCGCGACCCCAACCAGCAGCACTCTCCCACTGGTGCCCGTCCAGTGTCTAGCCTTCCGGGTCTCGGTCTGGTGCAGCAGGTAAGCTATACCGAGTCGCGTTCGATGATGAACTACAACTCGCTCCAGGTCACGGGACGGCGGCGGCTTACCCATGGTTTGGAGTTCCTGACGAACTACACGTTCAGCAAAGGTCTGACGAATAATCTCGGCTACTATGGCGGCTCCGGCACGGCTTCGCAAAGCGCCTACTGGCAGGATGCGTACAACGGCTCCGCCGATTACGGCCCCGCGTTCTTCGACGCCAAGCACATCTTCACCTTTGGCGGCTACTACGAGCTGCCCGTTGGGCGCGGACGCATGTTTGGAAGCTCAATGAACCGAGCCGTCGATGAAGTGGTCGGAGGATGGAAGCTGGGTGTAATCGCGAATCTCCATAGCGGTTTTCCGATCACGATCGGCTCACCCGGAAATTACAGCGTGAACCAGCGCGCCAACCGGGCCAACCACTACCGCAAGCTGATTGTCCGCAATCGCTCCGTCAACAATTGGTTTGGCACGGACCCCTCCGCCTCACTCTGCGGGACGACGGACAACGGCATCTGCGCCTACGGTCAGGAGAGTACCAGTGGCTTCGGTACGGCCAGCGTTGGCTCGGAGCGTGCGCCCGGATACAAAAACGTCGACGCCAACCTGAGCAAATCGTTCGCCTTCACCGAAACGACGAACCTGCAATTCCGCGCGAACGTCTACAACGTGCTGAATACGGTCAGCCTGGCCCCTCCGGACGCGAGCAGCTCGTCCAGCACGTTCGGGTTGATCAACAACACCATCTCGACGGAACGGCAGATTGAGCTGGCTCTGAAGCTCACGTTCTAACACCTGGCGGTAACGCTCAGGCATGTGCGAGGTAGACGAATCGTCCGAGAAAGAGCGTGGCAAGCAGGTAGAGCATCCAGTCTGCCTTGCGCGCGCGGCCCGTCAGCAGCTGAAGGGCGGCGTAGCTGGTTAGTCCAAACGAAAGCCCGTCTGCAATGGACCATGTCAGCGGAATCGTGGCGATGGTGAGGAAGGCGGGGATGGCAACCGAAGGGACCTCCCACTCGATCGTACCGAGGCCGGTCATCATCAAGCCACCGACCAGGATGAGCGCGGGCGAGGTAGCGAAGACGGGGATGGCGCCGACCAGCGGAGCTACTAACAGCGAAGCGAGGAACAGGAGACCCGTCACGATGGCGGTGACGCCGGTACGGCCTCCGGCGGCGACTCCGGTGGCGGACTCAACGTAGCTGGTGACGGTGCTCGTGCCGGCGAGCGAGCCGACGATGGTGGCGGTGGCGTCGGCAAAGAAGATGCGGTTGAGGCGCGGGATAGTGTGGTCGGCAGGGATGAGACCGGCGCGCTCCGTAACGGCGACCAGCGTGCCGATGTTATCGAACAGGTCAACGAAGAGGAAGACGAAGACGATCTCGAAGCCGCCGATGTGCAGCGCGCCAGGAATGTCGAGGTGGAAGGCGGTGGCACGGATGGCAACGATGCCGAACTGCGCAGGGTTCCAGTGAACGTGGTGGGTCAGCACGCCAAGGAGCATCGTGCCGAGCACACCGAGGAGCATGGAAGCGCGGACCTTGAGCACTTGCAGGATGGCGATCAGCAGCAGGCCGAAGAGCGCAAGGGCCGTCTCCGGAGCGCGGACGTTGCCAAGCGTGACGACGGTGGCGGCGGAGGGGACGATGATCCCGGCGTTGCGGAAGCCGATGAACGCGATGAAGAGCCCGATGCCTCCACCGACGGCGGCGTAGAGCTGGTGCGGGATCGCGGCGACCAGGCGCTGGCGGATGCCGGAGAAGGTGAGCAGCAGAAAGATGATGCCGGACAGGAAGACCGCACCGAGGGCGGCCTGCCACGGGACGCCCATCTTCTTAACGACCGTGTAGGTGAAGTAGGCGTTCAGGCCCATGCCCGGAGCGAGCGCGAGCGGATAGTTGGCGACGGCTCCCATCAGGATCGATCCAAAAGCCGCACAGAGGCAGGTGGCGGCGGTGACAGCGGCAATGGGCATCCCTGTTTGTGCCAGGATTGCCGGGTTGACGAAGATGATGTACGCCATGGTAATAAAGGTGGTGAGACCGGCGAGTGCTTCGGTGCGCCAGTTGGTGCCGAGTTCGGCGAAGCGGAAGTAGCGTTCAAGACGCGTCATCATGCGAGTAAGCATCGGTCGTCGACTTCCGGCCAGCTAGGATAATGGAGTTCGTACAGAATAGCGCGAGGAGACCGCATGACCGCACTGCAAGTGAAACAGTTGCTGGGATTGACGCCACATCCGCGCGAGGGCGGCTGGTACGTGCGGACTTATGAGAGCGCGGAGATGGTCCTGCTGGAGCGGTACGAGGCGGCGCGACGGACAGGAACCGCGATCTACTATCTGCTGGAGCC
>CAXTUR010000166.1:0-3373 GCA_964247455.1 uncultured Acidobacteriaceae bacterium
CCAATACATCTATGGGAACCATGGCCGTCACCAAATCGCTCCTCAACACCCCGCCCGACATCACCCCCCACACCCAGATCCTGGTCAACGGCCAGCCCACACCCGCCCACAACGGCGAACTCCTCATCGACGCCCTCAATCGCCAGCGCGCCAATGGCCTCAAAGAGGTCCCCCAGGTCTGCTATCACCCGCAGATGGGCCCCATCCAGTCCTGCGACACCTGCCTCGTCGAAGTGAATGGAGACCTAAAGCGCGCCTGCGCTATCCACGTCCAGCCCGGCATCTCCGTCGCCACCGAAGGCCACCGCGTCGACATCGCCCAGCGCGAAGCCTTCGACCGCATCCTCCAGAACCATATGCTCTACTGCACCGTCTGCGACAACAACAACCAGAACTGCTCCGTCCATAACACCACCGCGCTGCTCGACGTCAAGCACCAGGCCCGGCCCTACACCCCCAAGATCTACGAGAAGGACATGTCTAACGCCTTCTACCGCTACGATCCCGACCAGTGCATCCTCTGCGGCCGCTGCGTCGAGGCCTGCCAGAACGTCCAGGTCAACGAGACCCTCACCATCGACTGGGCCGACCCGCATCCTCGCGTCCTCTGGGATGGCGGCCACACCATCGACGGCTCCTCCTGCGTCTCCTGCGGCCATTGCATCACCGTCTGCCCCTGCAACGCCCTCATGGAAAAATCCATGATCGGCCACGCCGGTTACCTTACCAACATCCCCGGCAAGGTCCTCGACGACATGATCGACGTGGTTAAGGGCATCGAGCCGCCCATCGGCTACGGCCCCATCCTCGCCCTCTCCGAGATCGAGTCCGAAATGCGCCACGCCCGCGTCAAGCGCACCAAGACCGTCTGTGCCTACTGCGCCGTCGGCTGCTCCTTCGAAGTCTGGACCAAAGATCGCCACATCTTGAAGATGGAACCCACCGAAGGCCCCGCCAACGGCATCTCCACCTGCGTCAAGGGCAAGTTCGCCTGGGGCCACATCAACGCCGAAGACCGCCTCGTCAAGCCCCTCCTCCGCGACGGCGACACCTTCAAAGAGATCACCTGGGACGAAGCCCTCGACGTCATCGAGCACAAGTTCCGCACCATCAAAGCCGAGCACGGCCCCGACGCCCTCGCCTTCATCGCCTCCTCGAAGACCACCAACGAGGAGAGCTACCTGATGCAGAAGCTCGCCCGCGCCGTCATCGGCACCAACAACATCGACAACTGCGCCCGCTACTGCCAGAACCCCGCCACCCAGGGCCTCCAGCGCACCGTCGGCTACGGCGGCGACTCCGGCTCCATCGCCGACATCGAAACCGCCGGCCTCATCCTCATGATCGGCTGCAACCCCGCCGAAAACCACCCCGTCCTCGCCACCCGCGTCAAGCGCAGCCACAAGTTCCGCGGCCAGCGCCTCATCGTCGCGGACCTCCGCAAGCACGAGATGGCCGAGCGCGCCGACCTCTTCTTCCGTCCCAACCCCTCCACCGACACCGTCTGGCTCAACGCCGTCGCCAGGTACATCCTCGACCACAATCTCCACCAGCCCAAGTTCATCGCCCAATGGGTCAACCACTTCGACGAGTACGCCAAATCGCTCGAAGCCTATACCCTCGAACACGCCGAGGAGGTCACCGGCATACCCGCCAACACCCTCATCACCGTCGCCAATGAGATCGCCGCTGCCGACGGCGTCTGCATCCTCTTCGCTATGGGAGTCACCCAGCACTGCGGCGGCTCCGACACCGCCACCGCGATCTCCAACCTCCTGCTCCTCACCGGCAACTACATGCGTCCGGGTGCCGGAGCCTATCCCCTACGCGGCCACAACAACGTCCAGGGCGCCAGCGACTTCGGCTCCATGCCCAACGTTTACTCCGGCTACCAGAAGGTCGACGACGAGGCCGTCCGCGCTAAGTTTGAAGCGCAGTGGGGCGTCACCCTTCCCGTCAAGGACGGCAAAGACAATCACCAGATGATCGACGCCATCCTCGACGGCTCGCTCAAGTCCCTCTACATCAAGGGCGAAGACACCATCACCTCCGACTCCAACGCGAACTTCGTCGGCGAAGCTCTCCGCAAGCTCGAGTTCCTCATCGTCCAGGACATCAACTTCTCCGAGACCTGCCGCTACGCCGACCTCGTCCTCCCCGCCGCCACCTCGCTCGAGAAAGACGGCACCTTCACCTCCACCGAGCGCCGCATTCAGCGCATCTACAAAGCCATGGAGCCGCTTGGCGAATCCAAACCCGACTGGGAGATCATCCAGCTCATCGCCAACCGCCTCGGCGCAAATTGGACCTACAAGCACCCCTCCGAGATCATGGACGAGGTCGCCAGCTTAACACCCTTGTTTGCCGGAGTGAAGTACGACCGTCTCGAAGGGTTCGCCTCCCAGCAATGGCCCGTCCACGCCGACGGTACCGACACCCCGCTCCTCTTCACCGACGGCTTCCCCTTCCCCGACAAGAAAGCCCGCTTCTACCCGGTCCAGTACGTCCCGCCATCGGAGGAGCAGAACGCCCAGTACGATCTCCACCTGAACAACGGCCGCCTCCTCGAACACTTCGAGCAAGGCTCCATGACCCTCCGCACCCCCGGCATCAAGGCCATGACCCCCGACAACTTCGTCGAAGTCTCCCCCGAGCTTGCCGAAGAGCGCGGCATCGAAACCGGGCAACACGTCCAGCTCACCAGCGCCTATGGCCGCGTCCGCGTGCAGGTCCTCGTCTCTAGCCGCGTCGAAGGCAAGCAGCTCTACATGACCCTCAACTCCGTCCAGGAGCCTGTCAACAAGCTGTCCAGCTCCCACACCGATCGCGTCACCCACACCCCCGCCTTTAAGGAAACCTCTGTCTCCATGACCGTCCTCCCTCAGCGCGGCGAAAGCCCTCTCCCCCGCGGCAACTTCCGCAACGGCCACCGCACCCCCACCGACGGCGTCCAGGTCGAGCACAAGTGGGCACGCGCCGACTACCACCTTCCCGGCACAGAAGAATCCGACAAACTCGTCCAGATCAAATCCATCACCGTATGAGTAAGAGGCAGCTAGAGGCGAGAGCAAGCTTAGGGCAAAAGCAAGCGAAAAGCAGCGAGAAGCAAGTAAACTTGAACCGCCAGTCTTAGCCGCGCATCTCAGGTCTCCCTTCCCTTAGCTGCGCTTGCTTTAAGCTGCACTTGCTTTTAGCTGTATTTAGCTTTTAGCTGTACTTAGCTTTGAGCTGTACTTAGGAGCTTCCCCATGGCCAACCCAATCGCCTTTCGTCCCCTCCCCGTCGACCCGCACCAGGAACTCGAACGCCGCCTCAAAGCTGCCCCCCGCGAGCACGCCGAGGCCCTTCTCGTCGCCTACGATCTTCTCCAGAC
>CAXTUR010000166.1:3383-6817 GCA_964247455.1 uncultured Acidobacteriaceae bacterium
CCTTGACACGCTCAACGGCCTGGTCGGCGCAAAAGACACCATCTTCGGCAAGCTGGCCGAATACGCCAAGCTCCCAGAAGGCATCAACGGCATCCGCAACCTCCTGGCCGGACTCAAGATCTTGACCGCTATCGATCCCGAGATTCTGGACACCTTCACCGCCGCCATCACCGCTGCCTCCAGGGAACATGCTGGCGAAACCAAGCCGCCCAGCTTCTTCGAGATCACCCGCCGCCTCACCGGCGAAGACAGCCGCCGCGCCCTCTCCTTCCTTTCCTTGACACTCACCGCGGTCGGCCGCGCCCTCAGGCGGTAACCTGACTCGCACCCCGTTCGTGAAATCCTGTCAAGCCCCCCGTTCGCAGGAAAATTCATCTAAGTGTGTTATTTAGAAGCAGATAAGCGAAGGTAGAAGTTTGCCCAGGAGTTATGGCCCGTTTGCTATCATTGGAAGAGTGCCGGTGAGCCATGGACCGGCTTAGAAGCGACTGCCTTGTCACTCTGTTTCTTCTAATAGTTCGCTCCGGGTGCTGTAAGACGCGTAACCCATTCATTCCAGATACCTTAGTTCTAACATCTCCCGAATGAAGGACTTACAGAATGATCCTCTGCTAAGTCCTTTATTTTGTTAGATCACACGTAAAAATAATCATTGGGTGAGCAAAACTCTAACAGCCGCTGCGTTCTATGGGTCGTCCCAGGAAGCCGTGGCTGAGAGTGTTGTCGCCGGACCGGAGTTCAACGGGCATAAGCAAGGCGATCTACACGTAAGTCGTTTGCTTTGTTGGATCACAGCGTAAAAACACCAAAAATGAGCGCTCTGCGGCACAGAGGCCCTCAGGGTCGCCACGCCGGGGATTACCGTTTTGGTTCCCCCTCACGGCGAAGGCCACGAAGCGCGCAATCCAGATGGCATCTCCTGTACGTTTTCCTATAGCAGTACCTGTTGCACTTGCCAGAAAAACGGCCCCTCTTTCGAGGGGCCAATCTGCCTTACTTCTCTCCTCGTACGGAGAGCTTGGCGCGGGCGAGCTCTTGGGCTCCGATCCGCAAACTTGCTCTACTGCTCACTCGGCGGGTTGGACGTCCCAACGGACGCACGGCCCGCTGATGTGCCTGAAGCTGTGGCTTTGCCGTTGCTGTCCAGCGACGCCAGGCTGTTGTGCAGCAGCGTCACCCGCACACCATTCACCAGCGGCTTGCCTGCAGACGTGGACGCCACGTCCTTTTGCTTACCAAGTCCAGTCTTATAGATGCGATAAAGCGGCACTTGGTGTTGCGTCACCAGATAACGCACAACGGAATCGGCCATCGCCTGTGAATTTTGTACACCCGCGCGGCTATAGCCCTGCACCTCAACGATATAGCCCTTCTCCGCACCGAGCCGCTGCGCCAGATCGTCGAGATCCGTCTTGGCCTTCGGCCCAAGCACCGTCCGCCCCGCAGGAAAGATCACAGCCGACGAGCTTACTTGCTGGTACGTATCCAGGTTGCTCACCGTGCCATGGAGCGCATCGGTCCGTGTGCTGGCGGAACCGGCCAGCGTGTTCGCGGCATCGGCGCGGTTGCCAGCATCCAGAGCGTGCTGATCGGCCGTGTTAGCCGCCATCATCGCCTTGCCTACGCCCGCTTGCGAACGGCTGTCTACGTCGCGTATATCGTTGGCGTTCTTCGCCTGCAGCTGATCGAGCTCGTTGGTCCGGTCCTTAATCGGATCGACCTGCCGCTTCACCCACTTCTTCCGGGCCAGCGGATTCAGATGTCCCCAGAAGCCTTCCTTGGATTGCTGCTCGAGCGGCTTACCCGTTGCATAGCTGCCCTGGTCGTCCGTGCTCATCGACTTCGCCGGAGGAGGCGCGTCGGTCGGTGTCGCCGCCACCGTGGATTGGGCATAGCCCGTCGTTCCTAATGTACTTCCAAGAATCAGAACCGAAAGACTTTTGCTGAAGTTTGCCATCGTTGCTCCTTGTCGACTCCCAGCGCACAGGGACACGCCGCTGCTCACGACATTGGCTTATGCAATGACCATGCCAAACTAAAATGTTCAATGATTTGAGTGACTTCTAGAGACTTGGCTGATACGAGCGGCGAGGAGTGCGCGGGTAAAAACTTCCCACCTCGGGCAAACTTAACGCACCTGAATGATCCGAATCTCCGGCACCTGGGTGTTCCAGTTGCCCGCGATCTTCTCGAAGATGAGTCGGAACTCCCGCTCTTCGCCCGGCTTGATCGGTGCAAGCGAGACCGGCTCGGTGTCAATATACGGCTCCCGCATCCGGATCAGCGAGAGCGGCAGCGTTTCCATCTGCGGCGGCATCCCTTCATCGTTCTTGAAGAGCACCTGCACCGTCATGGACGAGACCGTCTTTGATCCTGTATTGCGAACCACCCCGTCCACAAACGTCGACTTGCCGCCGGAGAGACTCGTCGACTCGCTCATGGCGAAGCCCGACAGCGGCAGCTGCGCCGCGTACGGGTCTATCGGTAACAGCCCGCCGCCCAGCCCACCGGGACGGTGCCGTCCCAGCACCAGCATGGCCGAGATCACCGCCAACACCACCAACCCGGCGATCGCCCAAGCGTTTACCGGCAGCGGATCGTCGCCACCACGCTTGCGGCCCAGTAATCCCCGATGCGTCGCGTCTTCATACTCTTCGTTCACGCCACGATCTTACATCGCCGCGTCCTGTTCCAGACGCGTCGTTCCAGAAGAGAACGGCAGTGCCCCCGTGGCCGTACTTTCTCCTCAAGTTGTAACGCCCTCGTGCGATACATCACTAAGAAGCACCAGAGCCTCGCCCCACAGACAACCTAACGCTTTCCTGGAGCAGACCATGCCGCCCCAACCCGCCGCCACTCCGCAGACGCGCCGCACCGAACTCGTCTACGCCGCCTCCGTCCTCCTCGCCGGCCTCCTGCTGCTCATCACGGCTGTCTAGCCCTAGCGCCACCATCCCTAGCACGCAGAGTACGGGATCTATTACCAGCCGGTAACGGAACTCCGCATGGGTAACAAGGTATGGCAGCGGAAACACGCTGAGCACAACCAGGAAGTAAGCCGCCTGTCGCCTTCGCGCCCGCATCATCCGCAACAACCCAGCTACGCCTAACAGCGTCGTCAAGATTCCATGCAGCGCAAAGGACGCTGATCCGCCACGGCTTCCCGTCCCGCTCCAGAAACGCCAGGCCCGCACCGCAATCAACCGCGCAAACTGCCTCGGCTCCGCCGCGATCGCCGCCCGCGCCAGCCGCGTCTTCTCGGCGTCGTACCGCACCTCGCCCTCCGCCCGGTAGATCGCCAACTCCCCCGCGTTGAAGGTCGGGAACACCGCCTCGTTCAGATACCCGTCCGCCCCCCCCCCGGTGCCCCCCCCCCGGGTGCACCCCCCCCCCCCCCCCGGCCGGCTAGCCCCCGGGCACCCGCGCCCCTGGCG
>CAXTUR010000167.1:0-6770 GCA_964247455.1 uncultured Acidobacteriaceae bacterium
GATGATGCCTCCTGGAAGGTATTTGGTGGTTGCGTCGGAGACGCGGCAGATACAGGAGCTGGCCTGGCGGGACGACGAGACGATGAAGCGGCTGATGACCAAAGGCACCGTGGTGACGCTCGCGCCCGGCGGAACGGCTTCAGTAAACCTGACCGTAGCGAAGGGAGAGTTGGAGTGAGATGGTTGTTGGGGTGCGCGCTGCTGGTGGGCTCCGCGCGGGGGCAGGCTGGGGACTTCCAGATCGCCGGTAAGGTGGTGAGTTCGTTCGATGGTCGTCCGCTGAACCACGCAACCGTAGCCATCGAAAGCGTAAAGACGCGGGCGCCCGTGGCGACGGTGGTGACAGGCACCGACGGAGCGTTCGCCTTCGACCATCTCGCCGCGGCCAAGTTCACGCTGCTCGGAGACGCCGCGGGATTTCTGGCGGCGGACTATGACCAGCACGAGGGCTTCTCGACAGCCATCGTCACTGGGGCCGCCGGTGTAGACGCGGAGCATCTTGTATTGCGGCTGAAACCGTCGGCGGGAGTCAGCGGGCGAGTGCTCGACGAGGCGGGCGAGCCGGTGCGGACGGCGCAGGTGACGCTCTACCGGGAGAGCTACGCGACGGGCCAGCGGGTAGTCGGCACGGCATCAGGCGTGATGACCGATGATCGCGGAGAGTACGCGATCGCGCCGCTGGCCGAGGGCAAATACTATCTTGGCGTGCGCGCGACGCCCTGGTACGCGACACATCCCGAAGCGCGAAACGACAACGGAGGTTCGCCCGTTATCACAGGCGTCGACCCGGCACTCGACGTTGCTTATCCGCTGACGTTCTACCCGGACGTGCTCGACTGGCATGACGCCACACCCTTGGAGTTGAAGGGCGGAAGCGAGACGCGCGTGGACCTCCGTCTCGCCCCAGTGCGAGCGGCCCGGCTGATGATCCGCAAAGCGCCAGGGGAGGAGCAGATTGGCTTTCCCGACCTGCGCGTGAAGGTGTTCGACACCTATGAACCGGTAGGATCGCAAGGACGGAGCAACGGTGGCGACAGCATGGAGATGGTCGGGCTGCCGCCGGGAGAGTACCGTGCGCAGCAGCACAGCGGCAAGACGGGCGAGGTAACGTCATCCGGTATGGTCGATCTGCGAGGCGGGACCGGGGAGCTGGCGTCATCCGCAGCGGCGGCTTGGGGAAGCCTCAAGGTCGTAGTGGAGCTGCAAGGCGGGGGCAAGCTGCCGGCTGGCCTGCGGGTGTTTCTGCAAAATCCGGAGAGTAGCGCAAACCCCTATGCGGTCAACGATAAGGGCGAAGTCACCATGGAATCGGTTGCGCCCGGTGAGTACCACGTGGCGGTGTTCGTGCAGGGTCGTGGCTATACGGTGATGCGCGTGGAGGTGAAAGGCAAGCCAGTGAGCCGGAACAAGCTGACGGTAAATAGCGGCGAGGCGGCGCAGGCGCGCGTCGTGATCGCGGGCGGGCCGCTGGTGAGTGTCGAGGGGATCGCCCAGCGTGCCGGGAAGGGTGTGGCCGGGGCGATGATCGTGCTGGTACCAGTCGACGATACAGACGACGCGGAGCTCTTTCGTCGCGATCAGAGCGACTTGGACGGCACCTTCGCGCTGCCGCAGGTGCTGCCGGGCCGGTACATCGCGGTAGCCATCGAGGATGGATGGCAACTCGAATGGGGTAATGCGGCGGTGCTGTCCAAGTATCTGCTGAAGGGTGTCGCAGTAGAGGTGGGCGCGGGCGCGGCGCGGACGATGAAGTTGCCGGAATCATTGGCAGTGCAGCCGCGCTAGCTCTATAGAATAGGCGGGATGGACCACGATCAAACAAGAGTGGATGGGATCGATCTGCTGCGCGGTATATCGATCGTCTTTGTGTTGATGAACCATGTGAATATGCGGCTGCTCGGGGCTAAGGTATCCTACCTCGTGGGGCTGCCGGAGCAATTGGCTTATACGCTGGTCTGGAACGGGCAGTTTGCGGTGCAGATGTTCTTTGTCATCTCTGGATACTTGATTACGTCTACCAGCATCCGGCGGTGGGGCGGGCCTGAGGCGCTTCAGGTAGGCCGATTTTACTGGTTGCGGTTTGCCCGCATAGCGCCACTGATGATCTTATTGCTGGCTGTGCTTAGCGGGCTGCATCTGGCTGGTGTGAATGGATATGTAGTTTCGGCAAAGACGGGCGGACTGGGGCGTGCTATGCTGGCCGCGCTTACCTTTCACATCGGATATTTAGAAGCTACGCGAGACTACCTGCCGGGTAACTGGGATATCCTTTGGTCGCTTTCGGTAGAGGAGATGTTTTACGTGTTCTTTCCATTAGTGGCCCGGGTCTTGAAAAAGCAGTGGCTGCTGGTGGCTTTGCTAGCTTGCTTTATAGCCACCGGACCGTTTGCGCGGACAAAGGCGTTCAATCCGAACCCGGTGTGGCGTGAGTATTCGTATCTAGGTGGTATGGATGGCATCGCGCTTGGCTGTCTTACGGCCATGCTGCTGAACGGAAGAAGGCTGTCGCGAGGACTGACCTACTTCTGCGGAATAGTCGGAGCGGGCCTGTTGGTCTTCAGCTTAGGCTTCTCCGTGCAAGCATATAAGTGGGGACTAGGCCGGAATGGGTTGAACTTCACCGTGCTTGGGTTGGGAGTCTGCCTGGTCATCGCCGCCGCTGTTCAGTCTGGGTGGCGGGCTCCGCGCCTACTCTCGCCTTTGCTGGTGCTCGGCCGGCGAAGTTATGAAGTGTACCTGACGCACATGTTCGCGGTACTTGCCTTGTTTGCGCTGTTTGTACATTTCGGCGAGCCAATGCGAGGCGTACAGATGCTGTTTATCGCGGCGATCATGACAGCGGGACTACTCGGCTGGGCTGTGGCCATCTTCTATACAGAGCCGATGAACCGGCTGCTCCGTCGGCGCGGCCGGATGACGCAAGTTCCGGCATCGACGGCATGAACATGGCGTTAGCGGCGACGGGGCACGGTGCCGCGTTCGGACACGGCCAACGGCTATACTTTACCTATGGCGACTCCCCTTCCCACGACTCTCGGCGCGTTGCGCGCCAGCGAATATACCCCTGAAAAGCTTGCGCGGACCGTAAAAGACGAGCTGCGCGAGAACTTGATTGCGCGGCTGCGGGCGAAGGGAACCGGCGACGAGCCGCTGTTCTCCGGGATCGTAGGGTATGAGGATACGGTGATCCCGCAGATCGTAAACGCGGTGCTGTCGAAGCACAACTTCATCCTGCTGGGGCTGCGCGGGCAGGCCAAGTCGCGCATCCTGCGGGCATTGACGACGCTGCTTGATCCTATGTCGCCGTATGTGGCGGGGTCGGAGCTGCGCGACAATCCGTACGCTCCACTGTCGAAGTTTTCCCGCGACCTGATCGCGAAGATGGGCGACGAAATGCCGATCGCGTGGATGACGCCGGACGACCGCTACGTTGAAAAGCTGGCGACGCCGGACGTGACGGTGGCCGACTTGGTGGGCGACATCGATCCGATCAAGGCGGCGCGGTCGAACCAGGACCTCGGCTCCGAGCTAACCATGCACTACGGGCTGCTGCCCCGGGCAAATCGGGGCATCTTTGCCATCAACGAGGTGCCGGACCTGGCGGGCAAGATCCAGGTCGCGTTGTTCAACATCATGCAGGAGGGCGATGTCCAGATCAAGGGCTATCCCGTTCGGCTGAAGCTGGATGTGGCCATCGTGTTCTCGGCGAACCCGGAGGACTATACGGCGCGCGGCAAGATCGTTACGCCGCTCAAGGACCGCATCGGCTCCGAAATTCGGACGCACTATCCGGAGAGCGCCGACGACGCCATCGCGATCACTACGCAGGAGGCGTGGTCAAGCCGCACTTCCTCCGACATCCAGATTCCCTACTACATCCGCCAGATCGTCGAGCAGATCGCGTTCTCTGCCCGCGAAGATAAGAAGGTCGACAAGCGCTCCGGCGTCTCGCAGCGTCTGCCCATTTCGACCATGGAGCTGGTCGTCTCGAACGCCGAGCGCCGCGCGTTTCTGCACGGCGAGACGCTGGTGGTGCCGCGCGTCGGAGACATCTATACCGCTCTGCCAGGGATTTCTGGCAAGATCGAGCTGGAATATGAGGGCGAGATGCGCGGCGCGGACACGGTGATCCGCGAGATCATCCGCGCGTCGGTAGCGACGGTCTTCGACCAGTACTTCAAAGAGACGAACACGCAGCAGATCGAGCAGTGGTTCAACCTGGGTGGGACGGTGCAGTTGAACGACGCACAGCCAGCGGCCGGGTCGCTTGACGAGTTGAAGCAGATACAAGGCTTGTTCGAGAAGCTGTCTCCCCTACAGGTAAACGCTAAGGCCAAGCCGGAGATTGCGGTGAGCGGAGCGGAGTTTCTGCTGGAGGGCATGTACGCGCACAAGCGGCTCAGCCGTACCGAAGAGCGGGCGTTCTCGGCGGGGGAGAAGAAGCAGCGGAACAACGACGCGGCCAACTACGCGGAGAAGATGCGTGAGCGGGAGTTTGGCGAGGAGCCGAAGAACCGGACGAAAAGGGGATTCAACTAGGGGCTTGGCGTCTAAGGTAGCGGAGGAGCAGTATCAGGTCTTTGGCAGACCTGGTTTTTTCAGCAGACCGTTGCGATTGGATGGCCACCTGCACGCTTTCGGTTCTTAGAGCCAACCGACAGCCCATCATGGAAGGCTGCCAGAGCCGCCATTCGCCAGGTGGAACATGGCGACAGAATCATTGTTCAACTGAGCGATTCTCGCGTCGGACGTATTGGTACAGTCACCGATGTGAGGGCGGAAGACGGCCATTGGAACCCGACGGTTCCCATCGATGCAAACCACCCGGAAGGTGAAATGGGCCGCCGTATTGATGTCCGCTGGGACTTACACGTGGGTCCCGTGTCACCGTCCGCATTAGCAAGGCTTCCCAAAGAATCGCGGTTTTAGAGGGCGCTCTCTCGATCGACGATTGTCCGGCTAAAGGATGACGTTGCAGGCGCCATTACAAATGCTTTAGCCGTCGAGGCGAATCGGACGACCGTGCATTCCCGCTTCGCAAGCGAACGTGCCGTCTCTGAATATATAAACTCCTTTCCACACCTGTTGGAGACGGGCTAAGGCCATATCCTTCTCTTATGACGCGCGAGTTCGTATTTTCAGATCAGAGAAGAAGCGATGTTCTATTGCTTGATCGTGACGGCTTACTTGTCATCGTAGAATGTAAGCAAGGCGCGCCAACCGTCGACAATATCTCTCAGCTAAGGCGCTATATGTCTCTTGCTCGTAGAGAGATACTAAGCCCGATCAGCAAAGGTGCTTTGCGTGGGATTCTTGTTCATGGTGGCTCGCGCAAAGTGGGAAGAGGCAGTTCGTCGATTTGCAACCAATGATCCCGTTGTTGAGCTTGTCCGGTATGCCGTGGATGTCGATTTCGGAAGCTCAACATGAAGCCGTCAACAAGCCCTCGATGGCACTAGCCCATTCGATAGCCGACGCGAATCGCTCGATGATCTAGCGACTCTGAACGCAGATTTCCTTCGGGAATGACAAACAAAGAAGCAAGAACATCTCGATTCGAATTGCGAAGTTGATCCACATCAGTGCGGCGCGCCGCAGGATGTATTATCAGCAGATTCCACAATTCTGTTGAGGTATGTCGATGCGGCTTCGCCTGATCTCCGTCCTTCTGTTCGCCGGCATTTCCGTATCCGCCCAAATGAGCCTGCCCAGTCTGGCCACCCCCGCTCTTTCGCCGGATGGGAAGGAGATTGCGTTCGCGTCCGGGGGAGACCTGTGGACGGTGCCCGCTGGTGGAGGCGAGGCGCGGCTGCTGGTGACGGACCCGGCGGATGAGTCGCGGCCGCTGTACTCGCCGGATGGGACGAAGCTGGCGTTTGTGTCGACGCGCACTGGGGCGGGAGACATCTATGTGCTGACGCTGGGGACGGGGGTGTTGCAGCGGATTACCTACTCGGACGCGCCGGACAATTTGGACGCGTGGTCGCGGGATGGCAAATGGCTGTACTTTACGTCGTCGGCGAACGATGTGCAGGGGCAGGGCGACATCTTTCGCGTGGCGGCGACGGGCGGGACGCCGCTTGAGGTGAGCCGGGAGCGGTATTTGGGGGAGTTCGAGTCGGCTCCGTCGCCCGATGGGGCGCAGATTGCGCTGGTGGCGAAGGGGATTAGCGCGAACCAGTGGTGGCGCAATGGGCACGCGCACCTCGACGAGACAGAGCTGTGGCTGCGACCGGTGGCGAGCGCTACGTATAAGCGGCTGCTACCGCCGGACGCGAAGCACGCCTGGCCGATGTGGTCGGCGGACGGGCGGACGCTTTACTTTATGTCGGACAAGAGCGGGGCGGAGAACATTTGGGCCATGCCTATTGCGGGCGGGGAGGCGAAGCAGGTGACGCGGTTTACGTCGGGGCGGGTGCTTTGGCCAACGATCGCCTGTGACGGCAAGACGGTCGTGTTTGAGCGCGGGTTTGCGATCTGGCGGCTGGATGTGGCGTCGGGCAAGGCGGCGAAGGTGGAGGTGAGTTTGCGCGGCGCGCCGAGTTCGCCGGGAGTGACGCGGCTGCAGCTTTCGTCGTGGAATGGGATGGCGCTGGCTCCCGATGGCAAGAAGGTGGCGGTGCTGGGGCATGGCGAAGTGTTTGCCGCTTCGGCGAAGGATGGCGGCGAGGGGCTGCGGCTGACGCATACGGATGCGGGCGAGTTCGACGCGGGATGGTCGCCGGATTCGAGCCATGTAGCGTACCGAAGCGAGCGGGATGGGGCGTCGA
>CAXTUR010000168.1:0-6712 GCA_964247455.1 uncultured Acidobacteriaceae bacterium
CGGGTGGGCAGGTCAACGTGTTGCTAAAGTCAGGGACGAACCAGCTTCATGGGTCGGCAATCGGGCAGTTCCGGCCGAGCAGCCTTCAGGCAATTCCGACCTTGCTGAAGACACAACCGGTACGGAGCTGGACGGATGAGGCGTTTACCATCGGCGGCCCCATTCTACGCAACCGGCTATTCTTCTTCGGACAGTTTGAGAACAACCCGTATACGCTGCCGACGGCGATTGTGATTACGCCCGCGAACGCGGCCGCGCTAGGTCTTCCCGCAAGTCAGCTGGGATCCGCGCCATTTGGCGAGACGTACCGCACGCTGGTAGGAAAGGTGAACTACACGATTAACGCGAAGAACAGCGGATGGGTGCGCTACTCGCGTTTCACAAACAACCAGCCGAACAATGGCGGCGGCTTTGGGATCGTTGATCGTGGACTAACGTATACAGACCACCAGAACGGCGGCGGCGCTCAGGTGGCGACCGTAATTACGAGCAGTCTGCTCAACGAGTTGCGGGCCGGTACGACGCAGCGCGACACGTTTAACGGGCCGGTGAAGCAGACCTCCTCCACGGGCAATGCGCTCGTGAATATCGCGAGTGTCGCTAACATCGGCTTCAGTCCTTTGACCACGACGACCACCACGGAACGGAGCACGAGTGTGCTGGACAACGTGACGTGGACGCACGGACGGAGCACCTTCAAGTATGGCGGCGAGTTTGATCACGAGCTCTTCGCGAATCTTTCCGGGACGGCGCCTACGTTCAGCTTTAATGGTCTGGCAGCACTTAATGGGCGACCAGCGGTGAGCGCCCTGAGCCAGTACCAAAATACGATAGCGGGGACGATTGATCCGGCGACAAGTCTTCCGTACAGCTACACCTTCCTGACGAGCTACAGCGGCGATCCTACGATTCGCATCGCGTTCAACTTCGTGAACTTCTTTGCGCAGGATGAGATTCGGTTCTCGCCCCGGCTGGGCGTCAACATCGGTGCGCGCTACGAGGTCATTCTATTTCCGACCTTCGATCCGCTGGCCCCATACGCGCTCTCGCGCAGCGTGCGTAACGACTATCGCGACATTGCGCCACGCCTGGGCCTGACGTTTTCCGCCACGGAGAGGACGGTCCTGCATGCGTCCTACGGGATGTACTATGACGTTCCCGGTCTAAGCACCTTCTATAACGCAGCGCAGGTGAATGGGCATCGGCTGCTGAGCTATCAGGTCTCGGGCTTAGCGGCAGGCGCGCCAGTCTATCCAAACGTGCCGCGCTTCAATGGCGGAGCGTTCCAGGTGGCGCCGAACATCACGGCGTTCGACCAAAACTTCCATAACGCGTACCAGCACCAGGCGAATCTGCAGGTGCAGCAGGCGCTCGGGCGCGACTTTCAATTGACCTTGGGGTACGAATTTGCGTCTCTGCGGCATGGGCTGTATTACACGGATACAAACCTGCAAACGACCGGTCAGTTTCTTGCGGATGGACGGCCAGTATTTGCCGGAACGAAGACTAGGCCAAACACGAGCTTTGGTGCGATCAACCTGCTTCGCTCGGGCGCAAATACAAACTTCAACGGTGGGTTCGTGAGCCTGGACAAGCACTTTTCTTCTGGTGTGGAGTTCAGCGTGAACTACACCTATTCGCATGCGCTCGCAGACAACATCGGCGAAGGCGGCAGTGTCTCGGACCCGACCAACCTGCGTCGCGACTATGGTAATGCGGACAACGATACGCGGCACAACCTGGCGATCCAGGGACTCTTTCAGCCGACCTTCCATGGCTCCTCGGCACATTGGCTGAACGGATTTCAGCTGTCTTCAACGACTTTTCTGAATGCGGGATTTCCCATCAATCCGATCGCGGGCACGGACCTGAACAATGATGGCGTGGTCAATGATCGGTTGCCATTTACAAGCAGAAACAGACTGCGAGGCTCCGGGCTTTCGCAGGAGGATGCACAAATCAAGCGGTCCTTCAACATCAGGGATCGGCTGGATCTTGCGGCGTATGTGCAAGCGGAGAACCTGCTGAATACGAATAACCTGAACTGCAACACCACAAGCGGATGTACCGGGGCGGTTGTCTCTACAGTGAACTCAAGCAACTTCCTGCAGCAGACCTCCGCGCGCACATCGCGGAATGTGCAGCTGGGATTCAGTGTGAAGTTCTGATCTTTACCCGGATGATCCTGCGCTACTTTGTTCTGTTCCCGGCATTCGTCGGAACCGTCTTCCACTGCGAGGCCGCCATGGAGTTGAGCCTCCAGCACCTTACCGGCGCGGCACTGCTGATGCTTGGAGTCCACCTGCTTCTCCTCCATAGCAAACGTCGCTCCCTCGAACGCTCCCCAGACGAGGGTCTCAGCGATGACGCTGAGGAGTTCCCCAAAGCCGCAGCCTCAGAGGCTGATTGCGAGGGTACCTTTGTCTGACAGCTCGATTCGAGCATAAAGGTTGCGTACTTCAAGAAAGCTGTCGCAATGGCAGACGCAGTTCCGCAGTACACCCAACGCCATCGGGGTTGTTGTAGAGAGTCACCGTGCCTTTATGCGCCGAGGCGATCTGCTGCGCGAGCACCAGACCGATGCCGCTGCCCTCCGGCTTTGTGGTGTAGAACGGCACAAAGAGGTTAGCCGGATCGCTCAGTCCGAGGCCGTTGTCGCGGACCTGCACGATCGCAAACGTCCGCGTGGCGCTCCAGCGCATCGTTGCCTGGGGTCCTTCGCCGCTTACCGAGGATAAGGCGGCTTCCACAGCGTTGCGGATGAGGTTGATGAGCAATTGCTGGAGCTGATCCGGGTCGGCCTCTACCGTCAACGGCGGACCAGGATGAACTTGGACAGTAAGACGAGTTTCGAGATGGGCGATCTGCTCCACCAGCGGCTGTAGGGAGACGGTCTGAAGCTGGGGCGGAGGCAGGCGGGTCAGCTTCTGGTAGGCCTGAAGAAAGCGGGTCAGCGAGGCCGCGCGTTCTTCAATGACGGCCAGGCCGCGCCGGAGGTCTTCTCCATCTTTTACGGCCACGATTGCCGAGACGGGTATGCGGCTCCGAAGGCTTCCGGCGATGGACATGATTGGCGTAATCGAGTTGTTGATCTCGTGGCTGAGGACGCGGATGAGCCGTTGCCACGCCAGCCGTTCTTCCTCGCGGAGAGCTCCCGCCACGTCGGCGAGCACCAGAAGGGTATGGGGCACCCCGTGGAGCCGGAAAGTCGTGCGCCGGACAGACCAGCGGATAGGCGGAATGCTATTTGGGGTACGTTCCACCGGCTGAGTGTAGAGGTCTTCGTCGCGCGCGGCTAGCAGCGTCTCTAGAGCAAGCTCTCTGGCGGAGCGGCCAAGGCTCGCCGCTTTCTCTAAACGAAAAGCCTCGCCAGCCGCTTCATTGAGCAGGCGCAGGCTGCCCGCCTCGTCGAAGGCAAATACCGGAGCCTGCATCGAGGTCATCACCCGCTCGACGAGGGTAAGGGCGTCGCGGGCCGACGAGCGTTGGGTTTGCAACGTGGTTGCTAGTACGTTGATCTCAAACGCGAGATCGCCCAGCGCGTCGCCACGGCTTGCTCCACGGGCGCGCAGGGAGAAATCGTCATCGCGCAGGGCGGCGACGACGTTGGTGAGGGTCTGCAGCGGATGGACGAGCGTCTCAAAGAAGGAGGCGCACGCGATCGCGAGAACAACAGCCGTGCTGATAGCGGCGGCGACGGCGATCATGACCGACCCGCTTCGTAGATAAGCCAATCCGGTGGCGAAAACGACAGGGAGCGCGCCAAGCGTAAGGAGCCATAGCCGGACGCGATGTTCGTAGCGGCGGCGGCGGCGGTTTGGACCGAGAGCAAGGCGCTTCCGCTGAATCGGAGAGCCCGCCACCTTCAGCCTAGAGGCCATACTTTTCCATGCGCCGGTAAAGCGCGCCACGGCTGAGACCGAGCGCCTCAGCGGCTTGCGTGACGCTGCCCTGAGCGCGGGCAAGGGCTTTCTGGATCAGGATCGTCTCCACCGTTTCGAGATCGAGCTCTTCGAGGTTCTGCGCTCCGGCGCGGGATGAGGTGAGGCCAAGATCGGCCACGCCGATGCGCGACCCGCGGGCCATCAGCACAGCACGCTCCATGACGTGGTCGAGCTCGCGGACGTTGCCCGGCCATGTATACGTGAGGACGGCCTGCAAGGCGGGGGCTTCGAAGCCTTCTAGAGTACGGCGATACCGCTGGGCATAGCGCCCGACGAAGTGTGCCGCCAGCGCGGGGATGTCTTCCCGCCGGTCGCGCAGCGAAGGAATCCTGATCTCGACGGTATTCAGCCGGAACAGCAGATCGTCTCGAAAACGCCCAGCCGCCGCCTCAGCGTAAAGATCGGCGTTGGTGGCGGAGAGCATACGCACGTCGACCCGGCGCGTAGTCGAGGAGCCGACGCGTTCAAGCTCCCCCGTCTCCAGCACGCGGAGCAGTTTGGCCTGCTGGCGGAGAGGGATGTTGGCAATCTCATCGAGAAAGAGGGTGCCGCCGTTGGCGAGTTCAAAGCGCCCGATGCGGTCGGCCCGGGCGTCGGTGAAGGCGCCCTTGACGTGGCCAAAAAGCTCCGACTCGAAGGTGCCGTCGGACAGAGCACCCGTGTTCACGGCGACTAGGTTCCGGTGCGCGCGGTGCGAGAGCCGGTGTAGCGTCTGCGCGACGACCTCCTTGCCGGTGCCGTGTTCGCCGGTGATGAGGACATTGGCGTCCGAGGGTCCGATACGGCTCATCAGCTCGATCACCGGCTGCATGGCGGGCGCGGTGGCGATGAAGTCGGGCGCACCCTCGGCGCGGAGGATACGGTTCTCGGCTTCGAGCCAGGTGGCGCGCTTCTGGGCGCGGTAGAGCTCAAGTTGCGTGCGGAGGATGGTGAGTAGACGGAGGTTGTCCCACGGCTTCTGGATGAAGTCGTTCGCTCCTCGGCGCATTGCTTCGACCGCGAGATCGACGGTGGCCCAGGCAGTCATCAGGATGACAGGGATCTGCGCGTCGAAGCCGCGGATGCTGGAGAGAAGATCCAGCCCCTCGCGGCCGGAGGTGGTGTCGCGCGTGTAGTTGAGGTCGATCAGGATGCCGTCAAAGCTGGAGGTGGCCATCCGCTCCAGCACCAGCGCGGGGGAGCGGGCGCGCTGGAGAACATAGCCCTCGGGAGACAGCAGAAACTCAAGCGCGTCGAGGATCTGAGGCTGGTCGTCGGCGATCAGGAGGCGGCAAGGCGATGGATTGGCTGGCATGAGTTCTTACGGGCGGACTGGAGCGTTGACGCCGGTACGGGCGGCGTCAATGGAGATATTGTAGGCCTCAAGCGTGGTGCCGATAGCGCGTTGCAGCTCGATGCGGGCCTTCTGGTACGCGGTACGCGCGGCCACCAGGGAGGATTCGGCAGTGGCGAGATCGCGCCGCGCACCGAGCGTCTGGAAGGCGGAGCCCGCGCCGAGCGTCTGCTCCTTCTGCGTGATGTCGAAGGTCTTCGCCGCGAGATCGCGCGCTTTGACGGCCGAGGTGACGCGCGCCTGCGACTGATCGAGCGCGTACTGGGCGTTGCGGACCTCAATGCGGATGGCCTTGCGCAGCTGCTGGGCGCGGAGTTCGGCCTGGCGCGACTCGAGTTCGGCGCGGTACTGATCGGACTTCGCCACCCGGTTGCGCAGCGGGATATCGAGCGAGACGCCAACGTAATAATCCGGCGCGGAGTTGTTGAAAGCATTGCCAAGCGCGGAGCCGAAGCTGGTGGGCGCCGTGGTAGAGGTCTTCGAGAGCGGATTGGCCTGACCGGCGAGTCCCGTCCCCGCGTAATACGCGTTGAGCGCGACCGAGGGCAGCAGGGCGTTGGCGGCGGCCTTGCGGCTCAGCGTGCGGCTTTCTAGGTCCAGGACGGATTCCGAGAGTTCAATGCGCCGCGTCAGCGCCTCCGCGATGATGTCTTCGGTGGGTGCAACCTCCGATGGCTTGGCGTCACCGGCCACGGTACTCAGATCGCTTGGACGGACCGGCATCGCTTCCAGGGTTGGATCGTCGAGGTTCTTGGTAAGGGCGTTCTTGATGAGCAGCGATTGAAACTGAAGCTGCGACCGCGCAATGGTCAGGTCTTCTTCCCGGCTGGCGACTTCGCCCTCATCCTTCACCACGTCCAGGGCGGGGATGGCTTGCAGTTCCAGCTGCTTGCGGGCTGAGCTCAGCGTCTGGTTGGCAAAGTCGAGCGACTGCCGCTTGACCTGCTCGTCCTCATACGCGCTGACGAGGTCCCAATAAATGTTCGCGATCTGCGTGACTGTCGTGATGACCTGCAGCTCGAACGCCTCGTCGGAGATCTTCTGGTTGTTGCGAGCGATGCGCAGGTAGCGAAGGTTCGGTCCAAGGCCAAAACCGGCCAGCAGCTGTTGCGAAAAGCCGACCTGATAATACGTGTCGAGCTCCGGTGTCAGCAGCGTGTATAGGCTGTTCGAGGTCACGCGATCGCTGTTCACGCTAAAGTTGAAGGTCGTTCCGGTGGGGAACGCCTGCGTGAAGCCAAAGTTGCCCACAGTGCTGTTCGTATGGAGCAGCTGCACGCCGTACGAGATGATGTTGGCCAGCGGCTGTGTATTGTGCTGCAGGTTGACGTTGCCTGTGATAAACGGATCGTACGACGAAACGGTCGTGCCTGCGCCGAGCGTGGATTGCACCAGCCCCGATGCTCCCGTTCCCGCCCCTCCAGCGCCTCCAGTC
>CAXTUR010000169.1:0-6697 GCA_964247455.1 uncultured Acidobacteriaceae bacterium
CTTGCACAGCGGCGATCGGGCAACGGCCTCCGCCACGACACGCGCCTCGGCTACCGTCCGTGCGCCGCCGATCTCGAGCGTCACCACATGGCCGACACCCTCGCCGTCGTCCACAATCTGGTGCGCCAGCGACCCGCAGACCAGCTCCAGCGCGTTCTTGAACGCCGGCTCCACCCGCGCGTCGAGGGCGATCCCACTCGCCCCACTCGCCAGCAGCAGCACCGTGTCGTTTGTGGATGTGTCGCCGTCGATCGAGATCGCGTTGAAGCTCCCCTCCACTGCCGGCTGCAGCAGCGTTCTGAGCTGCGTCGCGTCGGCGACCGCGTCCGTAAACAGGTAGACGAGCATCGTCGCATGAGGGGCCGACACCGGCTTCCCTGCGACCGGAGCGCCGAGCCGCGGATGGATCATCCCAGCACCCTTGGCCGCGCCCCACAGTCGCACCTCTTTGCCGTCCACAGCGATGGCCGCGCGCGCCACCTTCATTCGCGTGTCGGTCGTCAGGATCGCCGTCGCAAACAGCTCCCCGTCCTCCGCATAGGACCCTAAAGACTCGGCCACGACTGGCAGCGCGGCAACCACCTTCTCCGCCGGAAACGGCACCCCGATGATGCCCGTCGACGACGGCACCACCTCGTCGAACAGGCAGCCGAACGCCTCGCCCGCCGCCACACACGTTCGTTCGCAACCTTCGATCCCCGCTTGCCCGGTCGCGCAGTTCGCGTTGCCCGCGTTCACCAGCACTGCCGACACCCGCCCTCCGGTCGCCAGCAGGTGCCGCCGTCCCACGGTCACCGGCGCGGCCACCACCTGGTTCGTGGTGAACATCGCCACACCGACCGCGCCCTTCGGAGCCACCGCCGCCGCAACATCGAGGTTCCCGCTCGCCTTGATCCCGGCCTTCGCCGCCCCCCACAAAAACCCCAAAGGCATGGCGGCCGGCGTCTTCGCATCCTTGCTCATAACTGGAAGTCTACAGCCGCAAACCGCCCCTTGCCCGCATTTCGCCTCCGCTCCTGGCCTTCTCTTCCCTCTTCCCTACTCCCTCTTCCCTGTTCCCTCCTCCCTGCCCTATCCTTCTCCCATGCTGCTCCAAGCTCTCCGCACCGCCGTCCTCGAAGCCAACCTGGAACTCGTCCGCCGCGGCCTGGTCCTCTACACCTTCGGCAACGCCTCGGGCGTCGACCGCGAGCAGGGACTCGTCGTGATCAAGCCCTCCGGCGTCGACTACGACCATCTCCGCCCCGAGCACATGGTGGTGACCGACCTCCACGGCACGGTCGTCGACGGCACCTACAAGCCGTCATCGGACCTCGACACCCACACCCTCCTCTACCGCGAGTTCCCCTCTATCGGCGCCGTCGTCCACACCCACTCGGAGTACGCCACCAGCTTCGCCCAGTCCGGCATCCCCATCCCGCCGCTCGGCACCACCCACGCCGACTACTTCTATGGCCCCATCCCCTGCACAGTGCCTCTGCATGAGGAGGCCATCGCCGGCCGCTACGTCCACAACACCGGGCAGGCCATCGTGGACCACTTTCGCGCCCACGGCATCGACCCCCTCGCCGTTCCCGCCGTTCTCGTCGCCGGGCACGCCCCGTTCGCCTGGGGCCGCACCCCGCACGAGGCTGCCCACAACGCCGTCGTCCTTGAGGCGGTCGCCAAGATGGCCTACAAGACCCTAACTCTCACCCCCAACCACCCGGGCGTCGGCCAGTCGTTGCTCGACCGGCACTACTTCCGGAAGCATGGGGCGGGGGCGACGTATGGGCAGCCTCAGCTTTAGTAACCCCCACTCCTGTGACTGAGGCGTCCTAAATGGTGGCGAGCGGGCAAGCGCGTTTTCATCGAAGTCTCAAAGTGTTCATTCTAAAATGGTTAAGTCTGAAGATGGACCCACTGTGGTCTCCTTCTGTCCGTAAAGTATTCATTTCGGTTCAGTTATCTTGGAGGGGTCCGCACTTTTCCGGAAGCGGACAGCGAGCTTGGACTCGCGCACGTTTCATACCGCTGAGGCAAACCGACTGATATGCTTTGCGGATTAGCATGCGCGTTCCTTTGCTTAGTAACTTTGCTCTGTTTCTCGCCTTCTTCAGTCCGCCGCTTGCGCCCGTCGCGTTAAGGGGTCAAGCTCCGGTCGAAACGTCGAATCTGTCGGTGGCCTCCATACGGCATTTGCTTGCCGAAGCGCGAGCCAAGATCACGGCGCATCCTAAAGAGCCACAGGGGCACATTGATCTCGCCTATACGCTGGTCGATGCTGGGGCGACCGGTACCGCCGTCCTCGAAATGCGACGCGCGGTCGAACTCGCTCCCAAAGCCGCCTTTGTATACAACGCGCAAGGGTGGGTGCTTACGCACAACGCCATTGGGGTGCAATACGGCAAAGGGTATGACTACGAGGCTGCAGCCGCCGCATACCGGACGGCCATCGCGCTCGACGCGACCGACCTCGATGCGCGCAACGGTTTCGCGGAGTTATTGGAGTACAACCGTGACGGCGTTAAGTACGCTGCGGACGCCGAGCTCAATGAAGCCATCGAGATGCGGCTCTACGTTATCGCCCACCGCGGCACCGAAGCCAGCTCCGACGAGGTGGACAACTTGTTGATCACCCTTTTTTATTCTGGCCGCTACCCGGAGGTGATCAGGGGGATGCAAGGTCTTGCTCCATCATCGAACCGCGATGGCATCCAGTTGGGTGCTCTCGCCGCGCTTCGGGGATCGGAGGCGGCCGTGCAAACGGCGAACCGCATCTCCGACGAAGCGAAGCGCCGGTATGCTTTGCAGATAGCGGCGGACGGTCTGTGGAATATGCGCCTGTATCCCCAGGCGGCCGACATGCTGACCGCCTCGTTGCCCGATCCTTCCGGCTCCACTCGATTGACCGGACAGATCCAAATCTTCAGAAATCTTAGACCGTACCGCGGCGTCGATCTGCCGCCGACCGATCCTCGGTATCCGCTGCAGTTGCTGATGGCTTCCATGATTACCGGCACGTTCAGCGAGTCCGTGCTCAACCGATGCGTCTCCCACCATGGTTTCGCCAGCGAAGAGGCATGGAGGAAGTCGCTTGCGCAGGCCAATTTCCTTGAAGGCAAGCTTCATACCCTGGCGCGCCAGACGGAGCTTCCACGCGTTGTGATCGACGACATCGTTCTGAACCAGCTTAACTACGTTGCCCAACCTTCGCGGGGCAGAGGCGCAAGGGTCATGGTGCAGATACCCGGCATGACGGCCGTCAGCTTCTTTGTGGTGAACGAAGACGGAGTCAACAAGATTGCCGCCGGGGACGATCTTGGGAGCGCCGGCTTCGAAGCTTTTTACCTGCTCAATCACCAACGGGAAGAAGACGCCCGGGACTTGCTCGACTGGAAACGGGAACGGATCGAAAACAACCAGAATGACGATCCGTTAGGCGGTACTCTGTTCGCACGTCTATGGCAACCCGGCAAGCCGCATGATGCCACAATTATAAAGCTCGCCGCGGCGTCGCTCATCGACGAGAAGGCCACCGAGGTTGCTCTTCTTCCCGATGTGCTCGTGTTGAGTAGATCCTCTACGAGCACATCGCGGGACAATCTCGGCCTGCTACTCGCCACCATGTACCTTCGCGCCGAAGATGCTGTGAACGCAAACGCGGCGATCGAACGTCTCCTAAACGATCATCCCGACTCGCTCACCGCCGTTCTTCTTGCGGGTCAAAGCCACGAGTTGTCCAAAGACTGGAGCGGGTGGATTACCTTGCTGGACAAGCAGCTTGAGCAACATCCCGGCAATCGGCCCCTTCTGCTCCAGTCTGTCCGCGCAGCTGAACTGCAGGGAGACTTTGCGCGCGCCCGCACCATCCAGCACAGCCTGCTCGACAGTGGTCACGCTCTTATTGTGGATCAAAACAACTATGCCTGGCTGGCTCTCTTTGAAGACAAGCCGGACGAGGCCGCCATGGAGGCTGCCGCACAAGCGACGCTCGCGGCGCATAACAACGACGCCGGCGCGCTGCACACCCTTGCCTGCCTCCATGCGGCGCGTGGCGAGACCGCGCTCGCCCGGCAGTTCCTGCTTGACGCCATGTCGGCGGGCGGCAAGGAGGAGCCGGATAGCGCGGCGTGGTACGGCTTTGGCCGGATTTATGAGCAGTATGGCCTTATCGACGCCGCGTTGGACGCCTACCAGCGCGTTGAACAGCCAGGAACGCCCGAGCCGGACAGCACCTTTGTTTTGGCGCAACGTCGCGTCCGCTTGCTGGGAACAAGAGCCACCAATTGAGCTTTGCACCCCTTGCTCCTGCTAACCTTGTCTCCATGAAGTTCGGTGTGCTTGTCTTTCCCGGCTCCAACTGCGACCACGACACCTTTCATGTGGTGGAGGCGTTGCTTGCGCAGCCGGTCAGCTTTCTTTGGCATGCGTCGGAGGACCTTGAGGGGTGCGATGCGATTTTGGTTCCGGGCGGCTTTGCGTATGGCGACTACCTGCGGACGGGGGCGATCGCCTCCTTTGCGCCGATTATGGGCTTGGTGAAGAAGTTTGCGGCGGGCGGCGGGATGGTGCTGGGGATCTGCAATGGGTTTCAAATCCTGTGCGAGGCGGGGCTGTTACCGGGAGTGCTGATGCGGAACAGGAGCCAACGGTATATCTGCAGGCAGGTGCATCTGCGGGCGGAGACGGCGGAGTCGGCGTTTACGCAGGGCATTGCGCGGGGCGAGGTGCTGCGGATGCCGATCGGGCATATGGAGGGCAACTATTTCTGCGACGAGGCGACGCTTACCGCGCTGCGCGACGGGGACCGGGTGGCGTTTCGCTATGCGACGGCGCGGGGGGAGATCACGCCGGATGCGAATCCGAATGGCTCGCTCGACGGGATTGCGGGGGTGCTGTCGGAGGGGCGGAACGTGCTGGGGATGATGCCGCATCCGGACCGGTCAAGCGAGGCGCTGCTTGGTTCCGCCGATGGGCTGCGCGTGTTTCAGAGTATGGCTTCCGCGCTCCAGACCGCTTGAGCAGGTGCTACGCTAGGGCTGCATGATTGACCTGCATCATCATCTGCTGCCGGGCGTCGACGATGGTTCGAAGACGATGGAGACCTCCGTCGCGATGGCGCGTCTGGCGGCGGCGGACGGGATTACGCACGTTGTTTGCACGCCGCACGCAAATGGGCAATATGCGTTCGATCCGGCCGGGAACGCGGCGAAGGTGGCCGAACTGCGCGCGCTGCTGGCCGCCGACGGCATCCCGCTTACGCTTGGCCTGGGCTGCGATTTTCATCTCTCCTACGACAACATCCAGGATGCGAAGGAGCAGCCTGGTCGTTACAGCATTAATGGGCTCTCGTATGTGCTGGTCGAGATCCCCGACTACGGGCTGCCGCGCGGACTGAACGAGATCTTCTACGAGCTGCAGCTTGCGGGCCTGACGCCGATCCTGACGCATCCGGAGCGCAATCCGACGTTGCAGGCCGACCCGAGCCGTTTGGAAGAGTGGCTGCGCGGCGGTGTGCTGATCCAGGTCACGGGGGACTCGGTGCGGGGCAGCATGGGCAAATCCGCCGAGCGCATGGCGCATAAGCTGCTTGGGGATCGCTGGGTCCATTTTCTGGCGACCGACGCGCACAACATCACGTCGCGCCCGCCGCGTTTGCGTGAAGCGCACGCCATTGTCTCCAAGAAGTATGGCGCGGAGTATGCGGAGTATCTGACCGATACCAACCCGCGCGCCGTGTTCGAGGGCAAGCCGTTGGCTGAGCAGGAAGAGCCGCGGGGGCTGTATACGGACCGGGAAGAGAAGGGGTGGTTTGGCAATCTGATGAGCAAGCTGACGGAGCGGTGACTGTGCCGTCCAAGACCTTCTCGCTTTAAGAAAGACTCTATAGAAACATTAGCTGGAATAACGCTCCATAGCTATATAGTTCATCAAGGCGTACACGTAATATGCACCCGCAAGCGAAAAAAATGCGTCCAGACCATATCGCCAACACCAGCTTATTGGAGCTCCAAAGCTCATGTATGCAAAAACGCAAGCTACCGCAAGAAAATGTTTAGCAGCACAACAGGGGGGTAAATTGAAAGAGTCAGTCTCTTTAAATGCCAAAACGGTCTACGGTTATTTCTGTGGCCTGCATGAAAGTGGTCCCAACTCCAGACCGTATGTTCCGGATATCCCTTAACGCAATATTTGTGGCTGACAACATCGTTAAGGAACATGGCAGCAACAGATACATGCGAACTGTTCAACGTAACAGCCAGCAGATAAGCGGATAAGACGCAAAGAAGAGCACAACATATAATCAATTTCTGATACGGTAGAAAGCTTATCTTTAGTCCGATCAAGGCAACGAGTGCTCCTGTCAGTTGGACATGCTGTGTCAGTAGGCTATTATTACGCTCTATTCTGGACTGAAGCTCAGCCCTGGCAGCTGAGACCTCAACATCAAAGGATTTTTGCGGGTCGATTGGAATCGGAGTAGGCACGGCTACTGTCTCTGTCCTAGGCTAGCATGCAATCCCAAACAACTCACATTTAGAGGTCTGGGGAATAATGCTTTTTAAGCCGCTCAGAGCCCCAGGCCGCCGTCCACTGCCAGCAGCTGCCCGGTAATAAAGTGGGGGCCGGTGGCGAAGAAGAGCACCGCAGCCGCTACGGCCGCAGCCGTGCCGTTGCGCTTCATCGGGGTTCGGGCGGCGATCTGCTCGTAGCC
>CAXTUR010000170.1:0-6593 GCA_964247455.1 uncultured Acidobacteriaceae bacterium
CCAGGCATACGGATGGGCGCGGCAGAGATCGCCCTCGCCGCCGCTTTCGGAAGAGCGCAGCTTGTTGTGTTCCGGCAGCCGCGCGTGGCCATCCTTGCCACCGGAGACGAGTTGGTCGAACTTGACACTCAACCGGAGCCGCAGCAGATCCGCAACTCCAACAGCTACGGCATCGCCGCGCTGGTTGAGACCGCAGGAGGCGAGGCGGTCCGTCTGCCCATTGCGCGCGACGACCGGGGCGAGTTGCTGCGGCTGATCGAGGAAGGCCGCCGCGCCAACTTGCTAGTTCTTTCGGGCGGCGTGTCCATGGGCAAGTACGATCTGGTCGAGGAGGTGCTCGACGCTCTGGGAGCGGAGTTCTTCTTTAGCGGCGTCAGGATGCAGCCTGGAAAGCCGGTGGTCTTCGGCCGCCTGCCCGCCACGCTGGAACATCCAGCGACCTTCTTCTTTGGCCTGCCGGGCAATCCTGTCTCCACCCAGGTGACGTTCCAGGCGTTCGTCGCGCCTCTGCTTTGCGCTATGGCCGGGGCCGAAGTCTCCGGTCCGCCATTCGTGCTGGCCACCTTGAAGGACGACCTCGCGGGCAAGCCGGGGCTGACGCGCCTCCTGCCGGGACGCCTTATGGGAACGGAGGTCCATCTGGTTGGCTGGCAAGGCTCGGGCGATCTGGCGGCGAACGCGCGCGCAAACTGCTATGTGCTGCTGCCTGCCGATCGTCAGAGCTTCTCGGCCGGAGAGAACGTTCGCGTGCTGTTGCAGTAGGCTTGCAGGATGAGCGAAACACTGTCGCATTATGACGAGGCGGGGCAGGCCCACATGGTGGATGTGAGCGCCAAGGTGGCCACGAGACGCGAAGCTGTAGCACGTGCGTTTGTAGAGCTTTCGCCCGCCGTGCTCGCCGCCCTTCCGCAGAACCCTAAGGGCAATCCTCTGGAGGTCGCGCGCTTTGCCGGGATTCAGGCCGCCAAGCAGACTTCCTTGCTGATTCCGATGTGCCATCCGCTCGCACTCAGCTTTGTCGATGTGCAAGCGACAGTCGTCGAAGGCGGCATCAGCATTGAAGCGACCGCCGCAACCACAGCGGGCACGGGCGTCGAGATGGAGGCGATGGTGGCTGCGTCTATTGCGGCGCTGACCGTCTACGACATGACGAAAGCGCTCGATAAGGGCATCCGCGTTCGCGAGGTCGTGCTGCTGCGAAAGAGCGGGGGCAAGAGCGGGGAGTACCTGCGGCCGGAATTCTCTGAAACTAGCTCAGAACGTGTCCCAGCGTAATAGCAAAGAGAACCTTTGTGTCGCGCCAGGTTTTCGTGAGGGCAAAGCCAGAATCTGCGAGCAGAGCGCGGAGAGCGTCTGCGGTGAACTTATAGCTGTTCTCGGTATGGATCGTCTCACGGGCGGCGATGTGCAGCGTCCGGCCTGGTAGATGGACTGTCTGGCCGGTGAGGGATTCTAGGTGCATCTCCATGCGCGACTCAACAGCGTTCCATCGTGCCCGGTGAGCGAAGCATTCGGGGCGAAAGTTCGCTCCCAAGTCAGCGTTGAGGCGATGAAGGATGTTGCCGTTAAAGGCAGCGGTCACTCCGACGGCATCGTCATACGCCGAGATCAGGGTGGCGACAGACTTGTTCGGACCGGGGGCAAGATCGGTGCCGAGCAGAAGGCTATCGCCCGGTCGAAGCTGCGCGCGCAAACTGCGGAGAATAGAACGAGCTTCGGCTGGGGAAAAGTTCCCGATGCTGGAACCAATGTAGAGGGCCAGGACCGCATTGTCGTCGGCTCGGTCCAGATGAAGTGGCTCGGTCACATAGTTGGCCACGCTGGGCCGCACCTGAAGCCCCGGCAGATCGATCTCCAAGGCACAAGCCTCGTCGAGCGCGGAGGAGCTGACGTCGATCGGCTGATATACAACTGTGCCTTGGCGGCGAAGGGCGGCGGCAAGGAGGAGGCCGGTCTTGCTGGCGGTTCCAGCGCCCAGTTCCACGACGGTGATGGGCCGCGCGCTGGCCACGGCGAGGATCTCATCCGCGTGCGAGGCCAGCAAGGCGCGCTCCGTGCGAGTAAGATAATACTCGGGCAGCGTGGTGATCTCTTCAAAGAGCCGCGAACCCCGCTCATCATAAAACAGCCACGGCGACAAGGTCTTCGGATCGGCCGTCAGCCCTTCCAGTGCGGCTTGGAGAACAACTTCGTTGACTGCGGTTGCTGTGGGCATCAATGTCCTAAGCTTGGTTTGTGTACAGAAGCGGATCGCAGCAGATAACGCGAAGGCTAGCTGCCGTCCTTGGCGAGTCGCAGTCCCGAAAACTGCCACCGCGTCGCAGGTCCGAAGAAGTTCCGATAGGTGGCGCGAATGTGCGTTGCCGGCGTTACGCAGGAGCCGCCCCGCAAGACCACCTGCGACGACATGAACTTGCCGTTGTATTCGCCGAGTGCGCCGGGGAGGGGATGGTAGCCGGGATAGCCGGTGTAGCCGGACTGCGTCCACTCCCAGACATCGCCAAATAGTTGCTGAAGGCTAGGCGCAGAAGGTGCCGGGATAGGGTGGAGGGCGGCAGATTCTACGAAGTTTCCTACTTCGATTGGTGAGGAACGCAGGTCCTTCGGCTTCGCTGCGCTTCGCTCAGGATGACAGTTTGTTGCCGCGTGCTCCCACTCAAACTCCGTCGGGAGCCGACAACCGGCCCAGCGCGCATACGCGTCGGCTTCGAAGAGGCTGAGATGACAGACAGGCGTCTCGGAGAGAGCGGCCAGGGGCTGCGGACCATGCATGGTGTAGATCGACCAGGCTTCGCTCTTGGCGCCCGTCCAGTATAACGGAGCCTGCCAGCCCTCCGCGCGCATCGTCGACCAGCCCTCAGCCAGCCACAACTCCGGGCGCGTGTAGCCGCGGTCTTCGATGAACGCCAGATACTCGGCTACCGTAACCGGACGACTGGCAAGCTGGAACGGCGCAAGATAGACGGTGTGGCGAGGCGTCTCATTGTCGAAGGCAAAGGCGTCGAGCTCAGTCTGGTCAGGCGTGATGCCAATCTCTGTCAAGCCTGGGGCGAAGGAGACCCATTCGAGCGGCGGGGTCATCGCTTCGGAAAGCGGCTCAGAGCGCTCGCGGTATGCGGGATGGAGGGGATTGGTAAAGAGCGCGTGCTTGATGTCCGTGGCAATTAGCTCTTGATGTTGCTGCTCATGCTCCAGCCCAAGGACGATCCGCCGGATGGCTTCATCGTCCGGCGAACCATCGAGCAGCTCGGCAATCGCGGCATCGACATGGCGCCGGTACGCCATAATGCTGTCGAGTGGCGGACGGGAGAAGGAAGCCCGCAACTTCTTCTCCGGCATCTCGCCCAGCGCGTTGTAGTAGCTGTTGAAGAGCCAGTGGAAGTCGGGATGAAACGCCTGGTAGGCAGAGGCGAACTCCTTTAGAACAAAGGTCTCAAAGAACCAGCTCGTATGCGCCATGTGCCACTTGACCGGGCTGGCGTCGGGCGAGGATTGGACCATCAGGTCCTCGGGCGATAAAGGCTCAATCAGGCGCATCGTAGCCTCGCGAACGGTCCTGAAGCGCGACACGAGAGCGGAGGCCGCAGCGGAGACTTCGGGCTTTGAAAGCGTTAGGGAGCTCATAGGCGTCTTTGCGATCCTACGGCGTTCGATGCCGATAGGGCACACGAGGATGAGGAAACTTTAGGTACGTTGGAGCGCCTCACGCACCATCGGTAAGCAAAAGGGTGGTCACGTCGCAAACCTCGCGATTGTGAGAGGATTTCTGTATGAGTGATTCGAGCGAGTTTATCCCCAAAGCGGGCAAAGTGAAGATCGGCGGCCTGAGCCGCGCGGCGCAGAAGCTGCAGTCGGCGCGCGAGAAAGCGGAGAAGGTAAAGAGCGGCGTGAAGCCGGAACCCGGCGCATCAGCAGCCGCGTTCAAGGCGAAGAATGCCTTCGCAGGAACCAAGAAGACGACGTTCCAGCGCAAAGCCGTTTAGGGCTGCGGAGTTCGCCTAGGCGGACAAGCTGGGGCACGCCATCGCATGGATGGAAGTCGCGGGTTGCACCCTGCTCCACTCATGCTGCGGGCGGTAGAGCGTGAGGCAGAGCGTGAACACCAGCCCGAAGAGGATAATCAGCAGCGGCCACCAGCGGTCGATCCAAGGTGTGGAAGGTTCATGGGACGAACTCATGGTCAGTATCTCCTCGTGTGCTTCCAAGATCGTACCGCATTCGCTCCGTTGGATGCTCAGCTATGGGCGTTGAGCAGCCGGGCTAGCGTGTAGGCTGCCGCCGCGGCCGCTCCGCCGATCAGGGTCGTCTGCAGAGCGCTGCGCAGAGCACCCGTGCCCACCAGCCGCCCCTTGAGCGCGCCAAACAGCGCCAGCGCGCACAGCGTGATCGCAACCGACAGCTTCAACGAAGCCCCAGCATTCGCGAGAAATATGTAGGGCAGCAGCGGCACCAACCCGCCCGCAATGTAGGACGCGGCAATCGTCAGCGCGGAACGATGCGCACGGTTCGCCGCAGGAGCCTCCAGGCCAAGCTCAAAGCGCATCATGAAGTCGACGTACGCCGGCGGATTGGCCTGCAACGCGTGGAGGACGGGCGTGGCGGCCTCGCGCGGAACGCCGTAGCCGGTGAAGATCTCGTAGATCTCCTCAGCCTCGTCCTCGGGCCGGGTAACGACCTCGGTCTGCTCGCGGGCAAGCTCAGAGGCATAGTGCTCCGCGTCTCCTCGCGCCGCCAGATATCCGCCAAGGCCCATGGCGATCGACCCGGCGGCGATCTCCGCCAATCCGGCCAGCACGACCAGGTGCGCCGACGCGACCACGCCCGACAGCCCGGCGGCCAACGCAAACGGCACGGTCAGGCCATCCGACAGGCCGATCACGACATCGCGAACGGTCTCCGTCGACTCGAAATGGCTCTCTGCATGGAGCCTGCCGTGAGGCGCGCGGGCGACATCGTGCATGGACCGAGTGTAAAGGATTGCGCGATGGCAGCGTCTTTCCGCCGCGCGGACCGTCTCCTTTATACGAGATGAGGAAGTGGATGATGCGGCAATGGGTTGGGATGTGTCTGGCGACGATGCTCTGCGTGGTGGGCCTGCGCGCCCAGGAAGGTGAGCCGGGCACGGCCTTCGGTGGCGGACAGATGGTGCGCGGCATGGTCACGGCCTCCGCCGGCAATCGGCTGACAGTCAAGACCGACGCGGGCGACCTCTACCAGGTAACCGTTACCGACAACACCCGGTTGATGAAGGACCGTCAGCCGGTACGAATCGCCGACATCAAGGTGGGCGACGGCGTGGGCGCGATGGGTGTGCTCGACGCGCCCATCAAGACGGTCCACGCGATGTTTCTGACCGTGGTCGACGCCGAGCAGGCGAAGAAGATGCGCGAGGGGCTAGGCAAGGTCTACATCATGGGCAAGGTAACGGCGATCGACGAGCTGAAGCTGACGATCCAGCGGCCGGACGGCGTAAACCAGGTGATCGCCGTCGACGAAGGCACCTCCTTCAAGCGCGGCGGACGCGGGATGCAGAGCATGATCTCCGGCGTTGGACCGGTGCCAGGCAATGCTGGGCCAGACGGTCAGCCACGTCGCGCAGGCGCAGGCGGTCCCGCAAACGGCGGCGGTGGCGAGAGCATCACGCTGGCCGACATCAAGGTCGGGGACTCAGTCGGTGGCCGCGGCGAGGTGAAGGACGGCACGTTCGTTCCCGCGGAGCTGGCGGTGGGCGATCCCAACGCACGGCAGCGACGGCGACGGACTGAAGGTGCAACTGCGGAGACGGCGCAACCTTCCACTCCGCCGCAGAAGTAAGCAGGAGACAGGCATGCGCCCACGGAGCTTAGACCGCATCGCGCGAACGGCACTGATGCTTGGAGGGCTTGCCTCCTCCGCGCAGACCGTCACACCGTCGGTTCCAATTCCAACGACCGGTTCGCCGACGGCGCTCCCCGCGCAGGCCGGAACGGCGGCAGTCCAGGGCGGCACGATCCACGGCAGCGTCAAGGCGGGCACGATTCCGCTGCCCGGCGTGGCCATCACCGCCACCAACACGCTCACCGGCAAGAAGTACGCGACCACCACTGACATCACCGGCGTCTACGCCATGACCATCCCACGCAACGGACGCTATGTGGTGCGGGCGGAGCTTGCCGCCTTCGCCAGCCTGACCGAAGAGGTGCTGTTGAACGCGGCGGGGCAGAACGGCGGCAAACCCGACCAGGTGGCAGAGTTTGGCCTGCAACTCGCCTCGCGGGTAGCGGCGGCGCAGGCCTCGACCGCCTTATCTTCCAGCGCGCTCACACGGGGCTTGCAGTCGTTGAGCGTTGCGGGCGAGGCGGGGCTTTCCGACGCGAGCGCAGGCGGCGGGAACGCAGGAGCCCAGATGCCCACACTGGCGGGGTTGGGCGAGGCGGGAGCCACCGAATCCGTGACCGTCAGCGGACAGATAGGGCAGACAAACGGCCTCGCCAACCTGAACGAGGACGACATCCGCCAGCGCATCCAGGACGCTATCGGGCAGGCACAGCGGCAGGGCGGCGCCGTGGGCGATATGGCGGGCGTGGTCGCGGGAATGCTCGGCGGCCTCATGG
>CAXTUR010000171.1:0-6541 GCA_964247455.1 uncultured Acidobacteriaceae bacterium
CCCCAAAGCCTTCGCCGCTCTCGCCCCGCTCCCCCTCGGCCTCCAGCTCTACTCTGTCCGTGAGCTCCTCCCCAAGGACTACCAGGGCACCCTCAAGCAGATCGCCTCACTCGGTTACCGCGAGGTCGAGGCCGCCGGCTTCTACAACCACACCGCCGCCGAGGTGAAGCAGGCCATGTCCACCGCCGGCCTCCGCTGCGTCAGCGCCCACTACGCCTACGGCGCGCTCGCCCCCAAGCTCGACGAGATCCTCGCCTTCCTCCGCGACCTCGGCACCGAATACCTCATCTGCGCCGCGCCGGGCTTCAAAGATCCCGCTAGCCCCGCCGCCAAAGCCCACACCCTCACCATCGACGACTGGCGCTGGAACGCCGAGCAGTTCAACCGCATCGGCAAGACCGTCAAGGCCGCCGGCCTCCGCTTCGGCTACCACAATCACGTCGCCGAGTTCCACCCCCTCGACGGCGTCGTCCCCTACGACGAACTCCTCAAGCTCACCGACCCCGCCCTCGTCACCTTCGAGATGGACTGCGGCTGGGTCAAGGTCGGCGGCGGCGACGCGGTAGCTTACCTCAAACAACACGCCAACCGCATCTCCATGCTCCACGTCAAAGACTTCAAGGCCACCGGAGCCGCCACCACCACCGAAGGCGCGGTCGCCGCCGAACTCGGCCACGGCACCGTCGACTTCCACGCCCTCTTCGCCGCCGCCAACCGCTCCGAAATCAAGCACTGCTTCATTGAGCAAGAACAGTTCACCATCCCACCCCTCAAAGCCCTCGAAATCGACGCCGACTACATGCGCGGCCTCCACTTTTAAAGCCACTGTTCGGACTTCGGTAGAAGTATGGGCTGCAGCATGATCACCCAGTTTCATCCGCATGCCAGTCTTCATGGGCCGTCTCGGCAAGCTGGAGCGGGAGCCAAAGGCGAAACACCGTTCCATGCACCTCGCCGGTGCGGCTTCGGACATGAAGGTGCCCGCTATGCTTGTGGATGATTCGCCTTGAAATCCAAAGCCCTAGTCCTGTCCCCTGTATGCCTTTAGTCGTATAGAAGGCATCGAAGATATGCTCGCGCGTAGATTCCGTCATTCCGGGGCCATTGTCGGCCACGGTCAGCATCACGCCCTTCTGCCCTGTGGACCACCAGGTAAGTTGCCGCGTGCGGAGCCGAAGCATCCCTCCGCGGCGCATGACATCGAAGGCGTTGCCTACTAAATTACTAAGCACTTGACGGATGTCGCTTTCATAACAGGTGACAGCAATGCCCGGCTCATACTCGCTCGCAACCGTTATCTGCGAGTTCAAGAGCCGCGACTTATAGATCCCGAGCACTTCCTGCAGCAAGGCCTCGGGGCGTATCGCCGTAGCCGAAGTGGATTGCCGGTGAAAACGTAGCGTCTGCGTGGCAATCTGCGAGACGCGGATAAGTTCGCGGTCCGCCGTCTCCAGATAATCGCGCACAAGCTGCGACAGACCCTCTTCACTCCGAATCAGGTAGAGCAGATTTGTAACCGCTTCAAGCGGATTGTTGATCTCGTGGGCAATCGAAGAGGCGAGCCGGCCCACCGCCGCAAGCTTTTCGCTCTGCATCATCGCGGCGGCCGTACGCTCCTTCTCCTCCATCACGCGCTGCACCTCGTACTGACGCGAACGGCCGCGCAACGCGTTTCGCGCCACACTGGCCAGTGTCACGCGCCGAATTGGGCGTTCCAGCAGAGTGAGGTTGGGCAATGCAGAGAGCGCACTTTCCATGTGCGCGATCAATGACGACTCCCGCCCTCCGGGAACCAGCACGAGCACGGGAAGGTCCGACCAGTTCGGCTGGTGAGAAAGCGCCTCTGCCAGCGACCGCAGCACCTTCCGCGATAGCGCCTCCGCCGTAAGCAGCAACGCGCCAACACGTCCAGCCTTTACTGTCTCGAGCAGAGCGGCGAAATCGTCCTCAGCCACGGCGAGTATGGCTGTCGCGTCTAATGTGCTTATAAGTAGTTCCGCGTCTTTGCCGACCGGAGCGTGTACGAGGATCGAGTCTCGATGCACGCTAGAGGCCTGTTTGCCCTTGCAACGCGTTCGTTTGCCCCACAAGCTCCGGCACACCGGACAGAATGCCTTGAAAGTCCTCAAGAGGCATTCCAATCTCGATCGAGCCGGGCTTCAGGATCAGCTCGCGGAGCGTCCGCTCGTGATTGCCGATACGTTTCTTGAGAACGGCGATGCATTGCCGGATATGACCCATGGCCTCAAAGTAGCGCAGGATCAAAACCGTATCCGCAAGGTAGCTTACATCGAGGGGGCTTACCATCGATCCCACCAGGCCCATCTGAGCCATCACCAGGATCGTCGCCACCCCTCTCTGGCTGAGGTAAGACAGCAGTTCATGAAGATGCAGCAGGAGGTCCGACTCTCCCGGCATCGCAATCAGGAAGCCGTTGAGGCTGTCGATCACCACAACGCGCGTATCGTTGCGGTCGACATCGTTGCGGATCTGCCAAATGAACTCTCCGGGCGAGAGTTCCGCCGGATCGACCTGGGTCATGGTGAGGGTACCCCGGTCGATCTCCGTCTGAACGTCGAGGCCCAGACCTTGGGCACGGATCTTGGCCGTCCGCAGCACCTCGTCGAACGCATAGATCATCGCGCGATCGCCACGCTTCGCCGCGGCATAGGAAAACTGCGTCGCGAGGGAAGACTTGCCCGCGCCCGCCGGACCGATCAACAGGGTGCTCGTGCCCCGCGGTATGCCACCGCCGAACATCAGGTCGAGTTCCGCGATGTCGCTGGTGAGATTTCCCTCAAACGGGGTCCCATGTTCCGCCGCGACGAGGCGGGGGTACACCACAACCCCTTCTTTGCGGATGTTGTAGTCGTGAAGGCCTTCGCGGAAGGTTGAACCGCGCAGCTTCATCACTTCCAACTGTCTGCGCGTCGTGCCGTACGAGCGCGTCAGCTTCTCCAGCCGGATCACACCGTGGGCAATGCTCTGCAACTGGAGGTCCTGCCCATCGGCCGTCCGGTCGTCCAGCAACAGAACGGTCGTGCTCCGTCCAGCAAAGAACTGTTTCAACGCCAGCACCTGCCGGCGATAGCGCATATTATCCGCCGCAAGCAGCCGAAGTTCAGAGAGCGAATCGATCACCAGCAACGACGGCTGCACCTTGCGAATCTCTTCGGTCAGTCGCGTAACCGTGCTGGCCAGCTCCACCTCGTTAGGGTGAAACACCGTGTACTGCTCATCCTGCGAGAAAGTTGCCTCGTCTGGAACGAACTCTACCACCGGGATCTGCGAGAAGTCCCACCCATGCGAGGTGGCCGAGCTCTCCAGCTCTTCTCTTGGCTCGGAGAGAGTCACGTAGAGCACCCTCCTGCCCTCCGCCACTCCCCGCAGAAGGAACTGCATCGCAACAGTCGTTTTGCCCGTGCCGGGATCGCCTTCCAGCAGGTACATATGACCGGCGGGGAGCCCACCCTCCAAAATATCGTCTAGTCCCTCAACCCCGGTACAGATGCGCTTCACTGTCTTGCTCATGGTGCCTTTCCAAACCGCGCGTGTGCGTCTCCAGTGTAGAGAGGTTACGTGGCAATGGGAAACGTTCACAACCCGGACATCCTTCACCCGTGTCGAATTGCATCGCCAATCGACGGAAACGGGAAGGTTCAAGCCCACCGAAAGCCCAACTAGTACTGGCTTGCGATCCTACAGCCCAGTCCGCGCCGCATGCCCCGCAATAGCCTCATTGATCTCGATCGCCAACGCCAGCGCGGCACGCCCATCTTCCACCGAAACCACCGGTCGCGTTCGCCCCCGTACGGCCTGGAGAAACGACACAATCTCCAGCCGGAGCGGCTCCCCATCCACCACCGGCAGCTTGCTGAGAGACAGCCCAGCCGTCGGATGCCCCGAAGGGCTCGCCTTCGCCGCCGCCTCCAGCGCGACCAGCTGCTCGACCGTCATCCCCGCCACCGCCGTCACGTCGATCAGCAGCAGGTCCTTCCGCGCGAAGTCGAGCGACAGATACTGGTGCGGCTGAAAGAAACGCAACTTCCGCACCCGCTCCGTGCTTACCCGGCTGGCGGTAAAGTTGGCCACGCAGCCGTTCTCGAACTCCACCCGCACATTGGCGATGTCCACCTTCTTCGACAGCACCGGCAGCCCTACCGCTCGCACCTCGCGCACCGGCGATTCGACGAAGCTCAGCACAATGTCCAGATCGTGGATCATCAGGTCGAGCACCACGTCCACGTCGAGCGACCGCGGCGTAAACACGCTCAGCCGATGCGCCTCGAAGAACATGGGTCGATTCAGGTGCGCCCGCGCCGCCACCACCGCCGGGTTGAACCGCTCCAGATGGCCCACCTGCACGATGCGCCCATGCCGTCGCGCCAGCTCCACGATCACGTCCGCGTCGAGCAGCGACCCGGCAAGCGGCTTCTCGACGAGAAGGTCGACGCCCGCGTTCAGCAGAGCCGACGCCACCGTCGCGTGATGCACCGTCGGCACACACACCGACGCGGCATCGGCTTTTACCCCCGCCGCCAGCATCGTCTCCACCGAGATGAACCCCGGTAGCCCGTACTTGATCGCCGCCTCAGCCGTCGCCGTGGCGTTCGGATCGACGACCGCCGCCAACTCGAGCGGCTCCCCGGCAAGCTCAAGCTCCCGGTACACCCGCAGATGGTTCCGTCCAAACGCCCCCGCCCCAACGACCGCGACCCGCAGCGGACTAGGCACTTAGCTAACCGGTGCCTCGACCGCCTCCCGGCAGCGCGCATACAGCTGGAGTAGGTGATCCACCTGGTCGTCCGACTTAGCCGCCGACGGTATGCCAAACCCCGTCGTCGCCCCTGCAGCCTTGCCCCCGACGTTCGCCGTCGCCGCTACAAACTTCAGTAGATCGAGCGCGATATCTTCCGTCCGCCGTGCTCCCGTATTCGCTTCCGTAGTACCCGCCATCGTTGATCTCCTCGCAACCCGATGCTACCGCCCGCCTTCAGCAAGCGCAAACTATAAAACAGGTATCACCAACTAAGTCTTTTGTTTTGTTAGATCACATGCCTTTTTACAAAATGTCACGATATTGCCAGCTCCTGCGCCGGCAGGATGTCCTCGACATCGACCCACTGCGTCGGGTAGTGCCCGGTGTAGCAGGCCGTACAGAACGACGCCGGCGACAGTCCAGTAGCCGGCTCCCCTGTCGTGCAGGCGTAGGTCAGCCCCGGCAGCGACAGGTAAGCCAGGGAGTCCGCTTCGATGTACTCGCAGATCTCCGCGACCGTCTTGTTGGCCGCGATCAGGTCCTTCTTGCTGGGCGTGTCCACCCCGTAGAAGCAGGGCGAGACTGTAGGCGGACACGAGATGCGCAGGTGCACCTCCGTCGCTCCCGCCGCCCGCACCATGCGCACGATCTTCCGCGAGGTGGTGCCCCGGATGATCGAGTCGTCGATCAGGATGACGCGCTTGCCCTCAAGCAGGCTCCGCACGGGGTTGAGCTTCATTCGCACCCCGAAGTCGCGCACCCGCTGTTCCGGCTGGATGAAGGTGCGGCCGACGTAGTGGTTGCGGATCAGCCCAAGGTTGAACGGGATGCCCGACTCCGCCGCGTACCCGATGGCCGCGGTCACGCCCGAGTCCGGCACCGGCACCACGAGGTCCGCCGCCACATGCGACTCCCGCGCCAGCTGCCGCCCCATCTCCTCGCGGCTCTTCTGCACCCAGCGTCCGTAGATGCGCGAGTCCGGCCGGGCGAAGTAGACGTGCTCAAAGATGCAGGAGGCGTTCGGCACGGTCTGCGCGCTGAAGCGGCGGCTGGTCACGCCGTCTTCGGACACCATCACCAGTTCGCCCGGCTCCACGTCACGCTCGTATTTGGCGTGCAGCAAGTCAAAGGCGCAGGTCTCGGAGGCGAAGACGAAGGTGTCCGGCGCGCCGTGCTTGCCCTCGATCCGCCCCATCGAAAGCGGTCGGAAGCCGTGCGGATCACGCGCCGCGAAGATGCGGTTGCGTGTCATCATCACAATCGAGAACGCCCCGTCCACCTGCGCCAGCGACTCGGCGATGCAGTCCACCAGCGTGTTCTTGTGGCTGTGCGCGATGAGCTGGATGATGATCTCGGAGTCGGAGGTCGTCTGGAACACCGCCCCGTCGCGCTCCAGCCGCTCCCGCGACGTGCCCAGATTAACCAGGTTGCCGTTGTGCGCGATGGCGATCAGCCCCCGCGTCGATTCGACCGAGATCGGCTGGGCGTTCAAGAGCGCCGAGTCGCCCGTCGTCGAGTAGCGCGTGTGCCCGATGGCCATGTGCCCGGGCAGCTTGGCCAGCACTTCGTCGGTAAAGATCTCCGACACCAGCCCCATGCCCTTGTAGTCGTTCACCTCATAGCCGTCCGCCGAGGCGATCCCCGCCGACTCCTGCCCGCGATGCTGCAGCGCATAGAGCCCCCAGTACGTCATCCGCGCCGCGTCCGAGTGGTTGTAGACGGCCATGACGCCGCACTCCTCGCGCAGCTTGTCGAAGGGGGTAGGGTCCTCGGAAAGCTCCC
>CAXTUR010000172.1:0-6527 GCA_964247455.1 uncultured Acidobacteriaceae bacterium
GCCTACACCCCCGCGCAGCAGGCCCTCGAAACCCGCCTCCGCGAGTGGCGCAAGGCCGAAGCTGCCAAGACTGGCAAACCCGCCTTCATGGTCTTTGGCGACGCGACGCTCAAGTCGATCGTCCTTGCCGCTCCGCAGACGATGTCCATACTGGCGCAAGCGGCCAACTTCAACCAGGATCGGGCTGACCGCTACGGCGCGGAGATCGTCGCTCTCTGCCGCGCCAACGGTCATAGCTCCCGGCCTGTCACAACGCCCGTGACTAACGATCTGCCCGCTCTGGCCAAGACAATGCCCCTACTTCCGAATAAGACAGTTAAGGTTCCCGAGAGAGTGCCTAAGCGGCTCAAGGAGTGGCAAGAGAATGCCGTCGTTGAATCGGATAAGCTGCGGGAACGGCTCAGGGCACCGAAGGTTGAGCCAATTCAAGACACTCTCACCCCAGCCCAGCAGGCCCTCGACGCCAACCTCCGCGAGTGGCGCAAGGCTGAGTCCGCCAAGCTTGGCCTGCCGCAGTTCTTCGTCCTCAGCTCCTCCACCCTCCGCGACATCGTCCTCCAGCATCCGCGCACGCTGCCGCAACTCCAAACCATCTCCGGCATGGGCGCAGAGAAGCTCGACAAGTTCGGCTCGGCTATTCTTGAAGTTTGTAATCAGCTATGAGCCAAGCCTCGGAACCAGAATCCGCCCACCATCCCGCAGAACTCGACTCGCCCACCCTCGACGAGCTCGCCTCGCACTGCTTTGGCTGCGGCCCGGCCAATCCTCAAGGTCTCCACCTCAGCTTCGTCGTCGACGCCGAAGCCCTGACCGCCACCACCACGCTGACCCTGACGCGCCTGCACGAAGGACCACCCGGCTACATTCACGGCGGCATCGTCGCCACGTTGATGGACGAGGTGATGAGCAAGCTGAACCGCCCCTTAAAGGCCCTCGCCATGACGCGCAACATGCAGGTCGACTACCTGCGCCCCAGCCCGCTCGGCCAGCCGCTGACCCTCAGCTCCAGCCACGTCAAACGCGAAGGCCGCAAGCTCTTCCACCGCGCTGAGCTGCGCGACGCCAGCGGCAACCTACTCGCCGAGGCCACCGGCCTCTTTATCGTCATCGATCCCAAATACCTCAGCTAGAACGCAGATTTCCTTCGGGAATGACAACCAGAAAAGCAACACCATCCGCCTTCCCTTCCCTAATCCCTAATACCTACTCCCTCTTCCCTGCTTCTAACCAGCTTCCCAATAATCCCGATCCCGCAGAAAATATTCGTCGTCCCAGGTATGCATCATCGTCTGGAAGAACATAAACACCATGCGCGAGTGCCCCAGCTTTTGGAAGCGCCGGTTGGTGGTCCAGATCTTGCCCTTGACGACGCGGAACTTCGTGCGAGGCACACCTTTTGACAACAGGTAGTCCTCGGCAAACAACGCCTGCTCGTTGAAGCCGCCCAGCGCCCAGAACGCCTCGCGCTCAAACAGCATGAACATCCCGGTGGCGAACGGCTTCAGCTTCGAGCCGATGTGCTGCATCAGGTTGTTGCCGGAGTAGAGCAGATCGTCGAAGAAGCTGCCGTAGCGGCACGCAATGTTGGTCGTGGCCAGATGCAGGTTGCGCCGCCGCATGGCCGCCAGCGCCCGGCGCAGCAGCGTCGGTTCGGAGAGTTCCACATCGGCGTCGAGAAACAACACATACTTCGTGTCCGCCAGCCGCGCGCCCGCGTTGCGCCCCACCGAGGGCAGGCCACCCGGAACGACCTCAATCCGCAGCCGGTCGCGAAAGCTCAGCGCCCGCTCCACCGTACCGTCGGTCGAACCCGCATCGGCCACCAGCACCCGCGTCTCATGCAGACCGGCGTAGTCCTGCTTGCAGATCGAAAGCAGCAGCTTGGGCAACATCGCCGCCTCGTCCTTGGCGGGAACGACGATCGTAAGCTCAGGGTAATTGGCTGGACTCATCGGACCTCAAGGGTGCTATCGTCTACTCTCAAGCCTCTCCATTGCCGCTGCAACAAACCTCGTTGAATTTTCAGCCAACGCGCCGTAGCCGGTAACCGCACCGCGCGGTCAATCACCGGCCTCGAAAGCTGCTATCGTTAGTCTCACGCGGCCACCATGCCACCCTCATGCCAACCGCGGCGCGGAGGAGATGCCATGCCAGACCACACCACCAACGGAAATGGAAACGGAAACTTTGGCCACGCCGGAGCATCGGCCCTGCGCCTGAAGGTTGGCCTCGCCGAGATGCTCAAAGGCGGCGTCATTATGGACGTGATGAACGTCGAGCAGGCCCGCATCTCTGAAGAGGCCGGAGCTGTCGCTGTCATGGCGCTCGAGCGCGTCCCCGCCATGATCCGCGCCGAAGGCGGCGTCGCCCGCATGGCCAGCCCCAAGCTGATCAAGGAGATTATGTCCGTCTCCTCCATCCCCGTGATGGCCAAGGCGCGCATCGGCCACTTCGCCGAGGCCCAAGTGCTCGAAGCGCTCGGGGTCGACTTCATCGACGAGTCAGAGGTTCTCACGCCCGCCGACGAGACCTACCACATCGATAAGCACGCCTTCACCACGCCCTTCGTCTGCGGCGCGCGCAATCTGGGCGAGGCCCTCCGCCGCATCGCCGAAGGCGCGGCCATGATCCGCACCAAGGGCGAACCCGGCACCGGCGACGTCGTCCACGCCGTGCAGCATATGCGCCAGATCACGCGCGAGATCAAGGCCCTCACCGTGCTCGGGGACGAAGAGCTCTACAACGCCGCTAAGGTCCACGGCGCGCCGTACGAGCTCGTCCGCATGATCGCAAAAGCCGGCAAGCTGCCCGTGCCCAACTTCTCCGCCGGTGGCATCGCCACGCCCGCCGATGCGGCCCTGATGATGCAGCTCGGCGCGGAGACGGTCTTCGTCGGCTCGGGCATCTTTATGAAGGGCGGCGCGACCCCGCTCGACATCGAGAACAACCCCGCCGAGCGCGCCGAGGCCGTCTCCCGCGCCAGGGCCATCGTGCTCGCCACGCTCCACTACAACAACCCGAAGATCGTCGCCGAGGCCAGCGAAGACTGCACCGGCACCATGAAGGGTCTCGCTGCCGCAGCCATCGAAGAGAAGAACCTGATGCAGACGCGCGGCTGGTAAGCGCGGCTGGTAGCTTATCTGTGCCGCGGCTGATCATCGACGGCCACGCCGATACGGCGCAACGCTTTGCCGATGAAGGCTGGGACTTCACCGAACCGCGTGGCCATGGACAGCTCTCGCTCGACTCCGCACGCGCTGGCGGCGTAGGCGCGGAGTTCTTCGCCGCCTGGGCTGAGCCTACTCAATGGAAAGAGCGCTACGCCCATCGCACCCTCGCGCTGATCGACAGCGTCCACGAACAAGTCCGTCGCCACCCTGAAGCGCTCCGCCTCTGCACCTCGCCACAAGACATCCTCGCCGCTCATGCGGAGGGCCGCTTCGCCATGCTGCTCGGCGTTGAAGGCGGCCACTCCATCGAGAACGATCTCGGCCTGCTCCGCACCTACCATCGACTCGGCGTCCGATACATGACGCTCACCTGGTCGAACACCAACGAGTGGGCCGACTCCTCCGGCGACCTCGACGACCCTACCGTCAAGCATCACGGCGGCCTTACAGACTTCGGACGCAAAGTCGTGGGCGAGATGAACCGCCTCGGCATGATGATCGACCTCGCGCACGTCTCGGACGCCACCTTCAACGACGTCCTCTCGACCACCCGCGCGCCAGTCATCGCCTCCCATTCATCCGCCCGCGCGCTCACCCACTCGCCGCGCAATCTGACGGACGAGATGCTTCGCGACTTAGCCGCGAACGGCGGCCTCTGCATGGTCAACTTCTTTCCCGCATTTATCGATGAGGCCTGGCGCACGGCCTGGAACGCGCAACGCGACGAACGAACCAAAGCGCATCAACAACTCGCCACGACGCACGCAGCGCCCATTCCATTTGCAATCTCAAACGCGATCGATCGTCACTTTGCCAGCCGCATCCCGCCCACGCCGCTGGCCACGCTCGTGGACCATCTCGATCACATCGCGCAAGTCGTCGGCATCGAACACGTCGGCATCGGCACCGACTTCGACGGCGTTCCCGCGCTTCCGCAAGGCATTGACTCCGCCGCCGACCTGCTGAAGGTCTTCGCTGCACTCGCCCAGCGCGGATATAGCGTCACCGATCTCGATCGCATCGCCGCGCAAAACTTGCTGCGCGTCTTCAGCGATGTACTTGCGTGCGGCGAAGCCTTTACCGCTGGTCACTGACTTTCGTGCAACTACCGCATCGCATTCACTTCTCGTCAGAGTCGAAGAAGGCGCATACTAGATAAGTACGGCACAGAACATAAGTAACGAGGAGCACGGCGGCTCGATCTCTAAGCTGGTCATGCACGCCGCGCGCATCTCGCGCATGGCGAGTCTGTGTGTACGCGCGTTCTTGATGAGCACGACCGGGTTGCGCTGTCACACAGCAGAAACAACTCCGTGGCGACCGTTCGGCGTCAGAGCATCAGACCTACTCCGGGACGGCGACCTGGGCCGGCGATTTGGATTGCGTACTTGCATCTCACTTTAGATAGAGGCCCCCACCTGTGCAGACTTCCCCACCCGGCTCCGGCAATCGCAGCGACTCCACTTCCTTGCCCCACGACCTGCTTTGCCTGAGCCATCTGCGCTGGCACTTTGTGACGCAACGCCCACAACATCTTCTTCGTCAGGCGGCGCAAGACCGGCGCGTCTTCTACTGGGAGGAGCCTATCTTCCACACGCCCGACGATCTCGCCGTACAGGCATGGGCGTCGCGCGCTATGCACCTTGAAGTGTTGCATGAAGAGCCTTCGCTGTGGGTCCTGCGTCCGCACCTTCTGCACGGCGTCGACGCTGATACAGCACAGCGGTATCTGCTCGCGGAGCTGATGGAGATGTTCTCCATCGAGCGTTACGTCCGCTGGTACTACACACCCATGGCGCTTAGCTTTTCGTCGCACCTCACGCCCGAGGCTACGGTCTATGACTGCATGGACGAGCTTAGCGGGTTCCTCGGCGCACCGCCCGAGCTCATCGAGCGTGAGCAGCAACTCTTCAACGAAGCCGATGTCGTCTTCACCGGCGGCATCAGCCTGTACGAAGCTAAGCAGCAGCAGCACGCCAACGTCCACGCCTTCCCCAGCTCCATCGACGTGGCGCACTTCGCGCAATCGCAACAGAACTTGTTACAAGAATCCGAAGACCAGGCCGCCATTCCGCATCCCCGCGCCGGGTTCTATGGAGTCATTGACGAGCGCTTCGACATTGACCTGCTCGGCAAAGTCGCTGCATTGCGTCCCGAGATGCACTTCGTCATTCTTGGCCCTGTGGTCAAGATCGACGCCGCAACCCTGCCGCAGGCCGCGAACATTCACTATCTCGGCGGCAAGCGCTACGAAGAGCTCCCCGCGTATCTCGCCGGATGGGACATCGCGCTCCTGCTCTTCGCGCGCAATGACGCGACCCGCTTCATCTCGCCGACCAAAACACCCGAGTACTTGGCAGGCGGCAAGCCGGTCGTCTCCACGCCAATCCGCGATGTCGTGCGTGGCTACGGCGATGCCGGTCTCGTGGCCATCGCGGAGACGCCCGAAGAGTTTGCGGCCGCGCTCGACGCCGCCCTGCTGCCGCCCAGCGATGCGTGGCGGCAAGCTGTAGCAATCAAACTTGCACAAGGCTCCTGGACACGCACCTGGGCCTCCATGCGGCGACTCATCGATCACGCGATCACCATGAAGCAGACTCCGCCAACCTTGTTGTCCGCGTCGCACACCGTGGCGGTGCCCATCACGCCACTGCGCGTGGAAAGCCTCACCTCCGTGCGGTCGACCAAGCCCGTTCAACTCCGCCGCAACAAAGAGCACTTCGACTATCTTGTAGTCGGTGCGGGCTTTGCGGGCAGCGTCCTTGCCGAGCGGCTCGCCAGCCAACTCGGCAAGCGCGTCCTCATCATCGACAAGCGCGACCACATCGCCGGCAACGCCTTCGATTGTCTCAACGCCGACGGCATCCTCATCCACAAGTACGGCCCGCACATCTTCCACACCAACTCGGACGAGGTCGTCGCCTACCTGTCGAAGTTCACCACGTGGCGCCCCTACGAGCACCGCGTCCTCTCGCAGGTCGACGGCCAGCTCGTTCCCGTGCCCATCAACCTCGAGACCATCAATCGCCTCTACAATCTCTCGCTCGACGCGCACGGCATGGAGGCGTTCCTCGCGGCGCGCGTTGAAAAGCGTGCCTTTATTCGCACCTCGGAAGAGATCGTCGTCAGCCGCGTCGGTCGCGAACTCTACGAGAAGTTCTTCCGCGGCTACACCCGCAAGCAGTGGGGCCTCGACCCCTCACAGCTCGACGCCTCCGTGGCCGGCCGCATCCCCGTGCGCTTCGATCGCGACGACCGCTACTTCACCGACACCTTCCAAGCCATGCCCGCCGAGGGCTTCACCCGGATGTTTGAGCGGATGCTCGATCATCCACGCATCACGGTCCGCACCGGCGT
>CAXTUR010000173.1:0-6505 GCA_964247455.1 uncultured Acidobacteriaceae bacterium
ACCCCCGCGAGCTCCGCCACTCCTCCTGCACCTTTACAAACAGCTCCAGAAACACGCGCGTCCCTAGCAGGGACTCGATGTCCTTACGCGCCGCTGTCCCGATCGCCTTCAACATCGCCCCCTGCTTGCCGATCAGGATCGCCTTCTGCCCCGTCCGCTCGCAGAAGATCGCCGCCGCAATCTTCGTCAACGGCAGCTTCGCTCGTTCGCCTGAAGAGGCCGCCCACTTCTTCGGCTTACCAGCGTCCGTTAACTCCGCCACCGGCTCCTCAAACCGCTCGATCACGACCGCCGTCGCATACGGAACCTCCTCCCCCGTCAGCATCAGGATCTTCTCTCGGATCAGCTCCGCCACCAGAAACCGCTCCGGCTGATCCGTCAACTGGTGCTTCGGAAAGTACCGCTGCCCCTCCTTCAACTGCCCCACCACCTTGTCCAGCAGCAGCTCAAGATTCTCCCCCTTTCGCGCCGAGATGGGAATCACATCCGCAAACTCATGCAGCCCTGACCAGTGCGCAATCAGCGGCAACAGATCTGCCTTCGCAATCGCGTCCATCTTGTTCAACACCAGAATCACCGGACAATCCAGCTTTTGGATCAGCGACAGCGCAAAGTCGTCCTCCGCCTTCGACAGCTCCACCCGGCTCTTCGTAAACGGCTTCAATGCATCCGGCTTGGCGGCTTGAGGCAGCCGATGCGTCACATCCACGATAAACAAGACCGCGTCGCGCGACTCAAGCGCGTCATGCACCTCCTGCATCATCCGCCGGTCTAGCTGCGTCTCCGGCTTATGCACCCCCGGCGTATCCACCAGCACCACCTGCGCCGCCGGATGCCCCACCTCGCCCTTCGCCTTCTTCTTGAGCGGCACTTCCAGCACACCATGAATCCGCGTCCGCGTCGTCTGCGGCTTATGCGTCACTATGGCCAGCTTCTGCCCCAGCAACGCATTCAGCAGCGTCGACTTCCCCGCGTTGGGTCTTCCAATAATCGATACAAATCCTGAGCGAAATGCCATCTCTCGATTATGCGCTCACCACCAACGCATCCCATGAGGAATGTACTTGCAGTAGGAGTGGGCTTACGCCCGGCTGGTCGTTACGCTCCGGCCCAACCTTACACGAGCGCGGTAACGTGCAAGACCATGCATAAAGCTCCCATCGTGCAGAGGACAAGTGGAGCGCGCTAACGTGGAAAGCTATTTATGCGGCCGTCTTCAGGGCTACGGCTTTGACACGCGCGTTCAGGCGGGACTTGTAGCGGCTGGCGGTATTTTTATGGAGAACACCTTTTTGGACGCTCTTATCAAGGATGGAAACGGTGGCGCGGTACTGCGTGGAAGCGGCCTGGGCGTCGCCCTTGACGATAGCTTCGCGCATCAGGCGGAGCACACCGCGGAGCTTGCTCTTGTTGGCGCGATTAACGGACGTCTTGACGATGGTCTGGCGGGCGCGCTTGAGGGAGGAGACGTGATTAGCCATGGAAGCTCTTTTCTTGTGGTCCGCTGGGCGAACGGTAATTTGTGGAGCGGAGCTGGGAACGCACAGCTTCCAGTTCTCTCTTACTTAGTGTATGGAATGGGGTGGGGATGGTCAACCCGTACCCCTTGCCTGCGCCAGGGAAAGCAGATTCTCTTCGGGAATGACACCCAAGAGGGCGAATGCGGAAGGAAGGCACGAAAGTTTGAGGTTGCGGAAAATTGGCTTGACGGCGGCGATGGAACGTTCTACTCTTCGCCCATTGAGACTTGTTTGGCACTGCTCGCCAATCCGGTTGCACCCTCCGAGTTCTGGTTCCAGACTGCGCTCCCTCTCCACTTCAACTTTGGCTATACAGAACTTCCTGACGGAGGTCAGGCACTCTATTGGATAAAAACGGTTTGACTCACAAGTCCCTCGCCATCACCGCCGGCATTGAGCCCTTGTATGGCACCCGCGACGAAAACCTCCGCTTAATGGAAGATGGTTTGCACGTCATGATCGATCTCCGCTCCGATTCGATCCATGTGTCGGGTCCGGCGGAGGCGGTGGGTCGCGTGGAGCGCATCTTCGCCGACTTTGAGGCGCTGCGAAAGGGCGGGGTGCATCCGCATAACGGTGAGCTCAACGGGATGCTAAAGCTCGTGATCGCCGATCCAGCGGTGACGCTGCGGGGGTTGATGGATTCGGGTAAGCAGCGGTCCGTGGGGGTAAAGCGGGTGGTGCAGCCGCGGTCGCCGAACCAGCGGAAGTATGTCGAGGCGATCGAGACGCACGATATGGTGTTTGGGCTAGGACCGGCGGGGACGGGCAAGACGTACCTGGCGGTGGCCATGGCGGTGTCGGCGCTGATGGCGAAGAAGGTGAGCCGGATCATCCTGGTGCGACCGGCGGTCGAGGCGGGGGAGCGGCTGGGATTTCTGCCGGGGTCGTTGCAGGAGAAGGTCGACCCGTATCTGCGGCCCCTCTACGACGCGCTCTACGACCTGATGGACCAGGAAAAGGTGGATAAGCTGCTGGAGCGGAACGTGATCGAGGTCGCGCCGCTGGCATTTATGCGCGGGCGGACGCTATCCGACGCGTTCATCATCATGGACGAGGCGCAGAACACTACGAATGAGCAGATGAAGATGTTCGTCACGCGGCTGGGCAACAACTCGCGCGCGGTAATTACAGGAGATTTGACGCAGATCGACTTGCCAAACCCAAAGAAGAGCGGCTTGCTGGAGGCGTTGCACGTGCTGGACGGAGTAGAGGGGATCAAGTTCTGCCACTTCGACGATGTGGACGTGGTCCGGCATCATCTCGTGCAGCGAATCGTGCGGGCGTACGACAGTTATGGAAGAGCTTCGCAGCAGATGCCGCTGGGAATCGGGGAGACGGTGTTGCCGGGAGAGGTGACGGTGAAGGCGGTGGCTAAGACGCAATGAGCGCGCATAAGCTTAAACTTATCCGATTACTTCAGCATGGACCCTAAGAAGGGAATGCTGTTTAACAGGACTCAGAGTATCGGCAAGTGGGGGAGCGCATGCGGCGTCTCACTGTAGCCGGATTCTGGCTTTTACAATTTGGATTGTGTAATTACGTTTTCAGATGCGAAGCCCAAGTTTTTGTAAGTTCTTCGAATCATCCCGTCTACGTAAATCGGGTATACGGCTTTCAAGTAAGGCTCCCGTCGGAGTTGAACTATAGGCGCACAACGCCTCCAAATCCAGATCATGGGTTTACCGTACAACGCCCAGACTCTGAAAAGTTGTGGGTAGACGCTTCGTACACCGACGCCACATCCACGAAAGAGGAGGTCACCAAGCAGACCGAGGACTGTAGCGTAGAGGAACGGCGTCAAGTCACACTCGGAGGAATGGTTGCCACCTCACTCCACTTTCATTGTCCGGCGAATGCCTACCACGAAGCCTATGAAGAGCGAATCGTGCTTACCGTTCGCATAGTGGCGGATCGATCTCCGGTACGCTATCAGATTTGTCTAAGAACAGCTTCGGGCTTGATCGATACTGAAGGGGTAAATCTCTTCAATAAGATTGTCCAAGGATTCCGGATGACCGCGCGTTCACACGGACTTTGACACCGAGCCTATTCCTCAAGCAGCCGTGGTTTAGCATGGGGGATACCGTGCGCACCAACTTCCCTTTCTCCGATGATTAACATCGAACCTCCTGGTACATCCTCCATCTCCGCCCAGGCACTCGCCGGTTTATCGAGGGCGGGGCTCACGCGTTTTCTAAACCGGGCGCGAGCAGCAATGGGTCTGGTTGGCGGCGTGGAGGTGTTGCTAACCTCGGATGCGGAGTTGAAGCGGCTGAACCGGAGCTTTCGGGGGAAGAATAAGGCTACGGATGTGTTAAGTTTTCCGGCTCCGGCCCCCTTCGGCAACCAACCTGGAAGGGAGCACGCGGGCGACCTGGCGATCTCGCTGGAGACAGCTGTACGGCAGGCAGAAGCGTTTGGACACTCGTTGCGGGACGAGGTGCGGGTATTAATGCTGCATGGGCTGCTGCATCTCGCGGGGATGGACCATGAGGTAGACGGGGGGGAGATGGCGGCGCGGGAGGCTTCCTTGCGGAAGGAACTGCGGCTGCCTGCGACATTGATTGAGCGGGCCGGCGAACCGGTACCGCGGAAGGGAAAGCGATGAGCCTCCTGATGACGGTGTCGTTGGTTCTGCTCCTGTTAATTCTGACGCTGGCGGCGTATGTGGACCGGATGTACTCGGAGATGGGAAAGTTTCTGGCGCGGGAGTACCAGGACAACATCGACGCATGGGAACGGGTAGTGGAGCCGAAGCTGCGGCTGGGACGCGAGTCGGTGGCCCTGTCGGCGAGTGTGCTGCGGCAGCTTTCGCTGGCGGGGATCGCGCTGCTCTCCGGGCTGCGGCTGTACGGCGGCTCGGCTGCGCGGGTGGGGACGGCAGAGGTGCTGCGGACGGTGGTGGAGTTGGTGCTGCTGATCCTGGTCTTTGATCGTCTGATTCCGCAGGTACTGTTTACGCGAACACGCGGGGCATGGATCGCGAAAATCCTGTATCTGCTGGAGGCTCTGTTTTATTTGATTCTGCCGATCACGCTGCTGATGCAGCTCCTGTTATCGATTGCGGCGTTGGCGGAGCCGGAAGACCACGAGGAGGAGGAGCATCCGTCGGAGGCAATGGACGCGCTGCTTGAAGCCGGGGAGGAGGAGGGCATCCTGGAGGAGTCGGACCGTGAGTTGGTGCGGTCGGCGGTGGAGTTCGGCGATAAGGTGGTGCGCGAGGTGATGACGCCGCGGCCGGAGATCTTTGCGGTACCGGGTGGGATGACGTTGGAGGAGTTTACGGCACTGCTGGATGAACACGCGTTCTCGCGGGTGCCGGTGTATTCGGAGTCTCTCGATACGATCACGGGGATCGCGTTTGCGCACGACCTATTGCAAGTATTGGATACGGACGCGCGGACGGTAACGGTGGCGGAGGTGCAGCGGCCGGCGGCGTTCGTGCCGGAGACAAAGAAGGTGGCGGAGCTGCTGCGGGAGATGCAGCGCGAAAAGCAGCACATGCGGGTGGTGATCGACGAGTACGGCGGGGTTGCGGGGATTGTGACGATCGAGGACCTGCTGGAGGCCATTGTGGGCGAGATCGCCGACGAGCACGACGAGCCGGAGGAGGACGACGCGCCGGTGCGGGAGACGAACGGAGCGTATGCGGTATCCGGCGGCTTCGAGGTGTCGCGGCTAAGAGAGTTGTTTGCGGATCAGTTTGAGCAGCATGGTCACGCGGCGGAGGAGGGGGCGGCGACGGCACTGCGGCTGCCCGAGCACTATGAGTCGACCACGCTTGGAGGGCTGGTGTCTGAGATCGCGGGCCATATCCCGCTGCCGGGCGAGGTAGTGGAAGAGGAGGGACTGAGAATGGAGGTGCTGGCTTCTACGGACCGGAGGATCGACCGCATCCGGGTGAGTCTGGCGGCGGAGTAAGGTTCAGGGCGTAAGCAGCTTCCCTTGCGTTGCCCAACTACGATGGTGGCGGCAAACTCTAACTATCGCTCGCCCCACTTCAACTTCGACCGCAGCACATTGAACAACCCATTCGGCTGATGCCGCAGCAGTCGCACGCTATAAGCCGAACGATGACACCGTATATGGTCTCCCAGGTATAGCTCCACCGCCTCCTGCCCATCCACCGTCAGGTAAGTCTCGTTTGGCACGCCCACCACATGCACCGCAATCGTCGACTCCCCCGGCACCACGATCGGCCGGATCGTCAGCAGATGCGGGCAGATCGGCGTCACCACCATCGCGTTCACGCTCGGCATCATGATCGGCCCCGCCGCCGCCAGGTTGTACGCCGTCGACCCCGTCGGCGTCGACACAATAATCCCGTCCGCCCGGAACGTCGCCACAAACTGCTCGTCGATCTCCACCCTGAAGTCCGCCATCCGCGCGATCGTCCCCTTCGCCACCACCACGTCGTTCAGCGCGTCCCACTCCTGCCGCACGCGCCCCTCGCGATACAGCTCCGTCCGCATCATGCTTCGCTGGTCGATCACCGCGGTGTGCTCGCACCAAGCCTCCAGCGTATTGTAGATCTCCCCCAGCGGCGTCTCCGTCAAAAACCCCAGCGACCCCAAATTCACCGACAGGATCGGCGTCTCCGTCCGCGCAAACGCCCGCGCCGCCGCCAGCAACGTCCCGTCGCCTCCGAACACAATCACCAGATTCGGCCGATACCCGGGCAGCTCTCTACGTTCCACACCCGCGCCGACGCCCAGATACGCCGCACTGTCGCCATCCAGCACATACCCATACTCATGCGCCTTCAGCCAAACCAATAGCTCCGGCAAAATCTTCGCCAGCTCCGGCTTCTGCGGCTTCGACACGATCGCGGCTAACAGCATGGCCCTAGTGTACCGGCTAACACCACACACACTGCAAACACTCCCTCTCTCCTATACAGTGATCACATCCCCCGCAACACCGAAAGGACCACGAGTGCTCCTGAACACCCGCACCCTCATCCTCCTTGCTCTCTTCACGCC
>CAXTUR010000174.1:0-6493 GCA_964247455.1 uncultured Acidobacteriaceae bacterium
CCCCATAAGGGGAATCTGCGAAAGTACCGTGCGGCAAATCAACGCCGCGTCCACAATCCGCATCGTAGGCAGTCAGTACAATCCGTCCAGATAAGCTCACGCCGGGGAGCCGTAACGATCCGCTCTCCCCAGCCACCACTCTGCAATCGGCTTCGGATTTGGGTCCACACACCGGCGACGTGTCCACACCGCGCCCGCTCTACGGAGGCTCCATGGCACTGATCCAGACCGTCACCTGCGACATCTGTTCCACCCCCAAGCGCGAAGCCAACCACTGGTTCACCTACCTCGAAGACGCCGGCAAGGTCACCTTCTACCCGTGGTCCGACCAGGATTTCCGCCAGCACAACCACCTCTGCAGCGAACGCTGCTGCATGACCATTCTCTCCCGCACCCTAGCCCGCTGGAGCCACTTCGAAGCCGCCTAGCCCCGCTACAAAGCCTGTCCTTCCTGAGCGAGAGCAAAGCCAAAGTCGAGGACAAGGACCGCGGTCGCCGGGCATCCCACTTCGCACTCCAACCCATAAGGGTATCAGCGTCTTCTTTGTGCGAAAGTAAGGCATGGCCATAGACACCAAGAACCGCCCCTTAGGCTTCGCCGCCTGCGCCCTGGCCAGTGCGCTCTGGGGGACCGGCTTTTTCTTCGGCAAGATCGCCCTCGCCGAGATGTCCTTCGCCCACATGGTTCTGTACCGCTTCCTCTTCGGCGCGGTCGTCCTCCTGCCGCTGCTCGTCACCCACCGCCCTGGCCTCAACCGCGCCGAATGGGTCCTGCTCCTCACCGCCTCCTTTCTCGGCGTGCCGGTCCAGTTCCTCATCCAGTTCTACGGCCTCTCGCTCACCACCGTCTCCCACGCCTCGCTCATGGTCGGCACCATGCCCGTCATCCTGGCCGTCGGCGCGGCGGTCTTCGCGCACGAGCGCATGGACGTCATCGGCTGGCTCGCCCTAGCCGCCTCCACCACGGGAGCCGCGCTCATTGCTCTGAGCGGCAGCCACGGAAAACCCGGCGAAGCGAGTCTGACCGGCGACTTATTAGTCGTCCTCTCGCTCGCTATCGCCCTCTTCTGGATACTCATCAACAAGCGCCTGATGGAGCGCCACTCGCACCTCATGGTCACGGCCTACGGCATCGTCCTCGGGACGTTGATGCTCGCGGTGTGGGTCCTCTTCCGTTACGGCGCGCCGCCCACCGCCGCTATCTCCACCAAGGCCTGGCTCGCCCTCGCCGCCAGCGGCATCCTCTGCACCGCCACCACCACGCTCCTCTGGAACTGGGGCATGACCCAGGTTCCCGCCTCGCAAGCCGGCGTCCTCCTCAATATGGAGCCGCTCATGGGCTCGCTCCTCGGCATCTTCGTCCTCGGCGAGCATCTCGGCCCCGCGGCCTGGCTTGGAGGCGGCCTAATCCTCGCCGCCGCCGTCACCCTCACCACCCATAGCAAGACCTGCGTCGGCGAAGCGGTTTCGGTCGCCTAAGGCAAAAGCGCAAACGGTGTAGTGGTGCCTTGCTTTTCTGTTTGTCATTCCCGAAAGGGAATCTGCGTTTTTCAGCCTCCACGTCATCAGGCAAACTGCTCTCATGTCCATACGCCGCGAAATCCCTCACGAGCTTCCGAAGATGCTCCACCTCGCACTTCCGCTCATCCTTGCCGAGCTGGGCTGGATGTCCATGGGCATCGTCGACACCGTCATGGTCGGCCACCTGCCCAACTCCGCCGTCGCCCTCGGAGCCGCCGCGCTCGGCCAGGTCCTCTACCACACGCTCGCCTTCGGCATCGGCGGCATCCTCATCGGCCTCGACACCGTCCTCTCCCAGCACTTCGGAGCCAAGCGCATCGACGACGCCAACCGCGCCCTCCAGCACGGACTCGTACTCGCCGCCGTGCTCGCCGCCGTCCTTATGCTGCTTACGGCGGCGCTTCCCTTCGGCATCAGCCGCCTCCACACCGACCCCGAAGTCCTCCGCCTCTCGCTACCCTTCCTTAACGCGCTCAACTGGGGCACCCCCGCGCTCTTCCTTTGGATGGTCCTGCGCCGCTACCTCCAGGCCTTCAACCAAGTCCGCCCCATCGCCATCACGCTCGTCTCCGCCAACCTGATCAACGTCTTCTTCAACTGGCTCTTCATCTATGGGCATAGCTGGCATGGCATATCGATCCCGGCCTACGGGGTCACCGGCTCCGGCTGGTCGACCACGCTCTCCCGCTGCTACCAGGCCGCGCTCATGTTCCTCTTCCTCGTCGTCGAGCAGCGCCGCAACGGCTACGGCCTCTTCCAAACCAAGTGGCGCTACGAGGGGAGACGCCTCCGCGAACTCATCGCCCTCGGCGCGCCCGTCGGTGCCCAGATCTTCGTCGAGGTGGCCATCTTCGCCGCCGTCACCGCCATCGTCTCCACCTTTGGCGCGCTTCCGCTCTCCGGCCACCAGATCGCGCTCGACTGCGCCTCCTTCACCTTCATGGTTCCGATGGCCATCGCCACCGCGACCACCGTGCGCGTCGGCCAGGCCATTGGGCGGCGGGATGCGCCGGGTGCCCGCGCTGCCGGATGGTCCGGCATCCTGCTCGGTGCGGCCTTCATGCTCACCACCTCTGCTATGTTCTTGCTCATCCCGCGCCAGATCGCTCGCGGCTTCTCCCCCGATCCGCGCGTCATCGCCGCGACCATCCCGATTCTAACGGTTGTCGCCGTCTTCCAGCTCTTCGACGGCCTCCAGATGACCGCCACCGGAGCGCTTCGCGGAGCGGGCAACACGCGCGTCGGCCTCTACGTCCACTTCTGCTCGTACTGGCTGCTTGGCCTGCCGGTCGGCTGGTGGCTCGGCTTCCACGCCAAGCTGGGAGCGGTCGGCCTCTGGCTCGGCCTCTGCGCCGGCCTCATCCTCGCCGGAGTCGCGCTGACCGTGATCTGGGATCGAACCACCTACCGCCTCGACGCAATCGTCGCTTCCTCATCCTCCGCCTCCTCACCCTGATACACTCGCAGCGAACAGGCGACACCATGACATTCACAAGAGAAGCACCGCCCTGATTCACCATCCGCTTGCGCCTATGAGTACGCTTTACATGAATGATGGACTGCGTCGAACAGTGATCCTGGTGGCGGTTCTGAACCTCGCTTATTTCGGTGTCGAGTTCGGAGTTGCGCGGACTATCGGTTCCGTATCCTTATTCGCGGACAGTGTGGATTTCCTCGAAGACGCCTCGTTGAACACGCTCATAGCCGTCGCTCTAGGATGGACCGCGCGTCACCGGGCATGGCTGGGCACGGCCCTCGCCGGAGTACTTCTGGTCCCCAGCATCGCCACCCTGTGGAGTGCGTGGACGAAGTTCCATGCGCCGTTGCCGCCTGCTCCCGGAAGGCTCTCCATCGTCGCGGCGGGAGCCTTGGCGGTCAACCTTTGCTGTGCGTCGCTTCTAGTGCGACACCGAAAGCACGGCGGCAGTCTCGTCCGCGCGGCGTTTCTGTCCTCTCGCAACGATGTGTTGGCCAATGTGGTCATGATCGCCGCCGGACTCATCACGGCGCTGACACGATCCGGCTGGGCGGATCTGTCTGTCGGGCTGGCCATCGCGTGGCTCAATGCGGACTCCGCCCTAAAGGTCTATCGCGCGGCGCGCAAGGAGCGCCGCTCCCTCTCAGCCTGACAGACTCTAGGGACACGGTGGAGCCACATACCGTACATGGCCAGGAGCAGAGCCGCTCTGGGTCCTTCCTTTACAAAGCCCGCCCACTTGACAAATAGGACCGGCAAGCCCCCCCTTGCAGCCTGAGCTTACGACCCACAAAACGGTGATCCACAGCTAAGTCGTTTACTTTGTTAGATCACTTATCAAAATATCTAAAACCGGTGCCCACCTTCGCCGCAGTCTTATCGCGGCAAAGGTGGGTTCCATCTAGCCTACGTCGCCATCTCAAACCGACGCCGCCGCAAGTTCCTGCTTCTGCGCGTTCTCGTCGCGCTCCGGCCGGTCGTAGCGGTCCAGGTTCATCACCTTGTTCCAGGCCGCCACGAAGTCCTTCACAAACTTGGCCTTAGCATCCGCAGAGGCGTAGACCTCCGAGATCGCCCGCAGCTGCGAGTTCGACCCGAAGATCAGGTCGACCCGCGACGCGCTCCACTTCAGCTCCCCAGTCGCGCGATCCACGCCCTCAAACGAGCCCAGCACCGTGGCCGAAGGCTTCCACTCGGTCGCCATATCTAACAGGTTGACGAAAAAGTCGTTGGTCAGCGTCTCGGGCTGGTCGGTGAAGACGCCATCCTTTGACTGGCGGTAGTTGGCGTTCAGCACGCGCAGGCCGCCGACGAGGGCCGTCATCTCGGGCGCGGTCAGCGTCAGCAACTGCGCCCTATCGACCAGCAGAGCCTCCGCCGGAGTTGGGTGGCCGACCTGGAGGAAGTTGCGGAAGCCATCCGCCGTCTGCTCCATGACGGAGAAGGACTGCACGTCGGTCTGCTCCTGCGTAGCGTCCGTGCGCCCCGGCGTGAATGGCACCGTGACTTCGTGGCCGGCCTTCTTCGCTGCCTCCTCGACCGCCGCGCAGCCGCCGAGCACGATCAGGTCGGCCATCGAAACGCGCTTGCCGCTGCCGTTCTGGACCGTGTTGAACTCCTGCTGGATCTTCTCGAGCACCGTGAGGACCTTGGCCAATTGGAAGGGCTGGTTGACCTCCCAGCTCTTCTGCGGCTCAAGCCGGATGCGCCCGCCGTTCGCGCCGCCGCGCTTATCCGAGCCGCGGAAGGACGACGCGGAAGCCCACGCCGTCGAGACCAGCTCCGAGATCGACAGCCCGGACGCAAGTACCTTCGCCTTGAGCGACGCGATCTCCGCCTCGCCAATCAGGTGGTAGTCGGCCACCGGAACCGGGTCCTGCCAGATCAGCGTCTCTTCAGGAACCAGCGATCCGAGATAGCGGACCTTCGGCCCCATGTCGCGGTGCGTCAGCTTGAACCACGCGCGGGCAAACTGGTCGGCAAACTCGTCCGGATGCGCGAGGAAGTGCTTCGCGATCGGGCCATAGATCGGGTCGACCCGCAGAGCGATGTCGGTCGTGAACATCATGGGCGCGTGCTTCTTCTCGGCGACATGGGCGTCGGGCACGGTATCCGCCCCGGCCCCCTCTTGCGGTGTCCACTGCCAGGCACCGGCGGGGCTCTTGGTCAGCTCCCACTCATAGCCCAGCAGGTTCTCAAGGTAGTTGTTGTCCCACTTGGTGGGGTTCGTCGTCCACGCGCCTTCCAGGCCACTCGAAATGGTGCTGTCCGCGTTGCCGGAGTTGAACGAGTTCTTCCAGCCGAAGCCCTGCTGCTCGATTGGCGCGCCCTCGGGTTCGGGGCCGACGTACTTGTTCGGATCGGCCGCGCCGTGCGCCTTGCCAAAGGTATGGCCGCCCGCGACGAGCGCGAAGGTCTCCACATCGTTCATCGCCATGCGGCCAAAGGTCTCGCGGATGTCCCGTGCCGAAGCAAGCGGATCGGGCTTGCCGTCCGGGCCTTCCGGGTTCACGTAGATGAGACCCATCTGCACCGCGCCGAGCGGCTTCTCCAACTCGCGGTCGCCGGTGTACCGGTCATTGCCGAGCCATGTGCCTTCCGGACCCCAGTAGATGTCCTCCTGCGGCACCCACACATCCGCCCGGCCGCCGCCGAAGCCGAAGGACTGCAAGCCCATGGAATCAAGCGCCACGTTGCCCGTAAGCACCATCAGGTCGGCCCAGGAGATCTTGCTGCCGTACTTCTGCTTGATCGGCCAGAGCAGGCGGCGGGCCTTGTCGAGATTGACGTTGTCCGGCCAGCTATTCAGCGGAGCGAAGCGCTGCGTCCCCATACCGGCCCCGCCGCGCCCGTCGCTGATGCGGTACGTGCCCGCGCTATGCCACGCCATACGGATGAAGAACGGGCCGTAGTGCCCGAAGTCCGCCGGCCACCAGGGCTGTGAGCTCGTCATCAACTCGTGCAGGTCCTTGACAACGGCGTCCAAGTCTAGCTGCTTGAACTCCTCAGCGTAGTCGAAGTCCGGGGCCATCGGGTTGGACATCTTGGAGTTCTGGTGCAGGACCGCCAGGTTCAACTGGTTCGGCCACCATGCTGAGTTGGTCTTGATCTGCTCGGCGGTCGTCGTGACCACGCCATGCATGGGTGACTCAGTCGCAGTAGCCGTCCCAGCCGGCGCGTTTGCTCCTGATCCTGCTCCCGCTCCATGAGGTACCGGGCACTTCATCTCGTTTGCCAATGTGTTCTCCTTCGTTGCCTGGGGCGGTCGGCCCCTGTTGTGCTGCATTGCTGTGAGGGTCTAGCCTTGGCACCGCGCGCAAACCCCAATCACGTCGATGGCATACCGCTCCACCTGAAAGCCGCCGGGTAGCTTCGCCCGTCCGGCATCGAAACCCAACTCGCTCTCACCAATATCCTGAATGGACTTGCAGTGCGAGCACACCAGATGGTGATGAGCCTCTTCATTCCGCTCTACCCGCACCGACCCATGGTGCA
>CAXTUR010000175.1:0-6471 GCA_964247455.1 uncultured Acidobacteriaceae bacterium
ATATCATCGTCTGTGATCCCCGTATCCCCATAATCCGGCTGACTCACCGGAGCCCGCTGATCGTAGCTCGCCGTATTGCTGGTGTTCGACCGGTTATACCCGCCACCGCTGCTCGCCTGCCCGCCCGCACCCTCGCCCTGCTTGCTTCCTACGAATGTAAAGTCGTTGACAATGATCTCCGTCCGGTACTTCTTCTGGCCAGATTCCTTGTCGTCCCACGAACGATTCGTGATCTTGCCTTCCACAAACAGTTGAGAACCCTTCTTCACATAATTCTTCGCTGTCTCGGCTAGCCGGTCGAAGCAAACAAGATTGTGCCACTCCGCTTTGTCCACCCAGTTTCCCTTATCGTCCTTTGCACGATCAGCCGTTGCAAGGGAAAAGGTGGCAATCGTCATGCCCCCGGCAGTCGATCGAATCTCCGGGTCTTTTCCCACGTTGCCCAGCAACAAAACCTTATTCACACCCTTTGCCATCGCCGCTCCAATCTGTTCTGATTTCATCGTCGAGGATAGCAGAGCCGTCTGCAACCCCCTCTGCAACCACGAGATGCGCATCTTGCGCTTGACACCACTGCTATACTGAATCTATACACGAGGAATTAGGTAGCGTTCTGTAAACAGCAGAAGGCACCGCAAGCATGGATGGCAAGTTATTCATTCTAATACATCTTAGTCATAACATCTTTAGAATGAGGAGTTTAGAAGCCCATTACCCTGCTAAGAGGCCTGTTTACAAGAACTTGCGAAAACGGAAAACCATTTTCTCACTGTTTTTAGCGAGAGGTTGGTTCGGCTGCCAGGCACGGTACACTCAAACCACCCATGGCCGGCATCCTCTTCATCATCTCGGCGCCCTCCGGCTCCGGCAAATCGACCCTCGTCACCCAGCTCCGCACCCTGGTCGAGGGGTTGGACTTTTCGATCTCCTACACGACGCGCCCACCACGCGGGTCCGAGATCGACGGACGCGAGTACCACTTCACCTCCCGCTCCGAGTTCGAGCGCATGATCGCCGCCGGAGAGTTTCTGGAGTGGGCCGAGGTCTTCGGCAACTACTACGGCACCGCCCTCTCGACCCTCAACCACGCGCGGGCCGAGGGCAAAGACCTCCTGCTCGACATCGATGTCCAGGGCGCGGTGCAGGTCATGGGCAAGCTGCCAGCGGCCATTTCGATCTTCATCCTGCCACCCAGCCCGCAGGTGCTCGAGATGCGCCTCCGCAATCGTAGCGAGGCCGAAAAGATGACCGTGGAAGCCGTTATCGAGCGCCGCCTCTCGCAGGCGCGGCTCGAGCTGCGGCAGATATGGGACTACCGTTACGCTCTCGTCAACGATGTCCTCGACCAGGCCGTCGCTGAGATGCGAGCTATTGTCTTCTGCGAACGGGGAGTGGCAAGCGATGAAACGGCGGAGCTGGCATCGACATGCGGCACAAAGGTTGCCTCTCCTCGCCTGCAAGCCGCGCTAGATAGTTTTGCGGCAACATAAAAATAACTTGGATTATTCCACAGGGTGAGGTACAGTCATCGCACCGAGGAAATCCAATGACACCTGAAAACCCTTTTCAGAACAAGTACAGCTTGGTCAAAGGCGCGGCCCGTCGTGCGCGTCAGATCCAGTCCGGCGCCCCGCAACTGGGAGTGTCGAAGTCGATGAAGGCCTGCCGCGTGGCCCAGGACGAGATTCGCGCCGGTCTGGTCCAGTTCGTCCTTCCGCAGCGCGTCAATGAGTCGACCATCCACCTCGTTCGCTAGCCAGGAAGCATGCTAGCGGAACCAGGGGAACTGTCATCCTGAGCGGAGCGGGGCGCCAGTTTCATCGCGGTCCGCGCAGTCGAAGGACTTGCGGTTCACTCGCGCTACGATAGAGCATGGCCGCGACTACGGAACATCTCCGAGGCTACGTCGAGTACCTCCGCGATCTCGGCGTCTACGATCTGTATCGTCTCGGTCCTCCGGGCACAGTCGTCGAAGCCGTGGAGGCTGAGGACCGCGAACCATCCGCGCCCCTAGCCAGGGCTCTACCACACGCCGAACCAGCCGTCATCGTCCAGACTGCGGCTCCAGACGCTTCCAAGCCGCTCGGCTTCAACGCCTTAGCCGTGCTTCCTGCGGCATACGTTCCCGTCGAGCAGCGGGCTTCAACGCTCGCCGCCCTCCAGGCCGCAATCGGCGACTGCACCCGCTGTCCGCTGGCATACGGAGGCCGGCGCAAGATCGTCTTCGGCAACGGTGACCCCGCCGCCAGCCTTATGTTCGTCGGGGAAGGCCCCGGCGCGGACGAAGACACGACCGGCGAACCGTTCGTCGGCAAGGCCGGCCAGCTGCTGAACAACATGATTAACGCGATGGGTCTGAAGCGCGAACAGGTCTACGTGGCCAACATCGTCAAGTGCCGTCCGCCGAACAACCGCGTCCCCGAGCCGGTCGAGGCCAACACCTGCTCTCAGTTCCTCGTCCGTCAGATCGACATCGTCCAGCCGAAGGTCATCGTCGCCCTGGGTGCAACAGCGGCCATGTACCTGCTCGGCGTCAAGCAGCCGCTTGCCTCGCTGCGCGGAGCATGGCATGAGTGCCGGGGCGCAAAGCTGGCCGTCACCTTCCACCCGGCGTTCCTGCTCCGCGACCCGCGCCAAAAGGGCGAGGCCTGGAAGGACCTGCAGCGGGTGATGGCCGAGCTCGGCCTGGAAGCCCCCAAACGCCCGAGCTAAAGCCGGTCGGCCTCGTCTTCCAGCGCCTTCGCCTTCCCGGTCTGATGACCCTTGCGCAGTACGACCGCATGGAGCCGCAAGACCTCCTTCAACTGCGCCCTCATATCGTCGGCCAGGTACGGCGCGGTGGCCTGCGCGATCAGACCACGCAGAATCCGTTCCGCTTCGACGCAATCCGCCGTGCTCCGCTTGGTGTCGCCGACGCGGACGCGGGTCTGGGCGCGGGTAATGTAGGCGTTTGCCGCCGCCAGCGATCCTGGATAGGCGTCGGCGATCCGTGCCACCGCCTCGTCGCCGACGACCGCTGCTTCCTTGGTCTTGCCCCCTGCCAGCAGCGCGAGGACGACATCGTTGTAGGCGGACGCATGGGCGACCATGTGCCCGGTGGGGGTGAACTTGCCCGCGACGCCGAGCGCCTGCTGACACGCCGCGAGCGCCTGGTCATCCTTGGCGCGCGACAGCTCCTCGCACCGGGCGTGCAGTGGATCGAACTCCTTCGCAACTTGATCATCAGGCGAGGGCGGAGCTTCATGCAGCGAGAAGTCCACCTTGGTCGTTACCACTGCCGGAATGGCTTTCCCGCCGCGCATCATGGGCCGGTAGCTCGCCAGCGAGTAGGCGTCGATCGCCGCCTGCCGCAGCTCCTCCGGCCCGGAGAGCGCCTTGACCGCCGTGACGCGCCCGGTCTCGGAGACATGGACCTCCAGCTCGACCGTACCCTGGAGGTGCTTCTGCCGGGCCGCCGCCGGATAGACGATTGTGGGCGGCGAGACCGGCTCATCGATCACCGGCGGAGTTTGGCTGACATCCACAGCGGCTACCAACAGGCAAAGCACAATCGTGATCTTCAAACACGCACCCCGCACCAGCATAGCAATAGCGTTTGATCGACGAAGAATTAAGCTCATGCAGCGACCACGAGGTGGAATTAACCTCCCCGAAAAGGAGTGCGGCGTATGCTGACGCTGACCGATATTTTCGAACCGGGGGCGACATGGCAGACGAGCAGCAGACCACTCAAGGCGACTCCCTCACGATTGCGCAGCGCGACGCCCTCATCACTCGCCTGCAAACGGCGTGGAGCAATCTTCCGCCGGACAAACAGGCCGCGCTGAAGCCGGTGCTCGACGAAGCGCACACTGAGTTGGCCAGCTTGGTAAGGAATGGCACACCGCCCGCGCACCATACGCAGCAGACGCTGCGGATGAAAAGCTACTTAACGAACGACTGGGACCAGCACCTTGATACGCTGAAGCAGCCGATGAATCAGGCGCGTGCTCAGCCGTTGGCGGAGGTTGCGCCTTCGGCTGCGCCCGCGCTCTGCGTCGCACCGGGCGGGGAGATCGTCGGCTTCGGCAAGTACCAGCAGCTCGACCTGCGGTGGGAGCTAGCCGCCGGAACGGTCTGGCTTGAGAATCTGCTGCACAAGCACCCGTTTCCGCCGGGCGCGCCGCAGATCCTGCCGATAGCCGATGAGGTGAGCATCGTCCTGATCAGCGACTGGGGCACAGGGAACTTTGGCGCTGGCGACTCACCCAGCACCAAGATCGCCAAGTTCGTGCCGAGCCTGAAGCCGGACTATACGATCCATCTGGGCGACGTCTACTACGCCGGTACAAGCGGTGAAGAGATGAGCAACTTCATTCGTCTCTGGCCGCAAGGTGCCAGGGGATCGTTCGCCCTTAATTCGAACCATGAGATGTACTCGGGGGGCGGACCATACTTTAACCAGGCCGTGGGTGGTCCGGTCTTCAATAAGCTGCAATCGCCATGGAGCTTCTTCGCGCTGGAAAACAGCCACTGGATTGTCGTCGGGCTGGACTCGGCTTACTTCTCCGACGTAATCAAGCTGTACATGAACGGCACGCTGGGCAAGGATAACGCGCAGATCGCCTTTCTGAAGATGGTGGCGAGCCGGGGCAAGAAGGTCATCGTGTTGACGCACCACAATGGGCTGGTCGAGAACGGCATCTCCGGCACGGCTCCGCTGCAGCTGTTTACGGATGTGATGAACGCCTTTGCGGGGCAAGCGTCCGCCGCTCCCGCGTACTGGTACTGGGGCCATGTCCATACCGGTGTGGCGTATGCGCCGCTGGCGGACCATGGCGAGCTTCGCTGCCGCTGCCTGGGTTATGGCTCGCTGCCGAGCGGATTTTCCACCGACCTGCAAACCGGCTACGGTCAGGGCAAGATCGAGTGGTTCGAGAGCCGCAACGCGGGTGATCCGGGGGACGCCCTGCGGATTTTCAATGGGTTCGTAGGCCTGAAGCTAAGCGGCGCTAATCTGGAGGAGACGTTCTACGACGAGAACGGCAGGGTCGCCTGGCAGCCTGGGATGGCGTTCACGCCCGCAAAACCGCACAGTAATTCGCCTGATGGCGACGCCTAAACGCAGATTCCCTTCGGGAATGACAAACAAGAAGGGCAACGGCAGTTCTATCGCTCTACACTAAGCTTCCACCAGCACGCGGCCATAGCGCTTCTCGACGTAGTCGTCAAGGATGACCTGAAACTCTTCGACGATACGGTCGCCTTTGAGCGTAACCGCCAGCTTGCCGTCGATGTAGACGGGGGCCTTCGGCTCTTCAAAGGTGCCCGGAAGGGAGATGCCGATGTTGGCGTGCTTTGACTCGCCGGGGCCGTTGACGATGCAGCCCATCACGGCGAGCTTCAGCTCTTCGACGCCAGGGTACTGCTTCTTCCACTCCGGCATAGACTCGACCAAGTAGCTCTGGATGCGCTCAGCGAGCTCCTGGAAGTAGGTAGAGGTGGTGCGCCCACAGCCGGGACAGCTGGTGACCTGCGGCATGAACGAGCGGATGCCGAGCGACTGCAGGATCTGCTGGCCGCAACGGACCTCTTCCGAGCGGTCGCCGCCCGGGGTGGGCGTGAGCGAGACGCGGATGGTGTCGCCAATGCCCGCGAGCAGCAGCGGAGAGAGCCCGGCGGTGGAAGCGACGACGCCCTTCATCCCCATGCCGGCTTCGGTAAGGCCGAGGTGGAGCGAGTAGTCGCAGCGGTGGGCGAGCTCGGTGTAGACATCGATGAGGTCGCGAACACCGGAGACTTTAGCGGAGAGGACGATCTGGTCGCGGCGGAGGCCGTAACGCTCGGCGGCGGCGGCGTTGTCGAGGGCGGAGACGACCATGGCCTCCATCATCACGTCGCGGGCCTCGGCGGGCTGCGGCAGGCGGGAGTTCTCGTCCATCATCTTCGTCAGCAGCGCCTGGTCGAGCGAGCCCCAGTTGACGCCGATGCGGACGGGCTTCTGGTGCTTGACGGCGACCTCGACCATGGTGCGGAAGTTGTCGTCGTCTTTACGCCCGATGGAGCAGTTGCCGGGATTGATGCGGTACTTGGCGAGGGCCTCGGCGCAGGCGGGATAGCGGGCAAGGAGTTGGTGGCCGTTGTAGTGGAAGTCGCCGATGATGGGCGTGTTCCAGCCCTTGGCGCGGATGCTTTCGACGATGTGTGGAACGGCCTTGGCGGCGTCGTCGTTGTTGACGGTGATGCGGACGAGCTCCGACCCGGCGCGGGCGAGCGCGGCGATCTGCTGGACGGTCGATTCGATGTCGGCGGTGTCGGTGTTGGTCATCGATTGCACGACGACGGGGTGGCCGAGTCCGGTGAGGACGCCGCCGATGTCGACGGGCACGGAACGGCGGCGCTGGATCTGCGGCATACGCTGGGTCTCCCCTCTAAGGGTACCACCGGGTACACTGGGGAAGATGGCCCGGTAGCTCAGTTGCATAGAGCAGC
>CAXTUR010000176.1:0-6450 GCA_964247455.1 uncultured Acidobacteriaceae bacterium
CCAAGACGATGGCCGGCTTCGACGCCCCCTACGTCCCCGGCTGGGACTGCCACGGCCTGCCGATCGAGATCAAGGTCGACGAGCAGCTCGGTCGTAAAAAGCTCGAAATGGACCCGCTCGCCGTCCGCCAGGCCTGCCGCGAGTACGCCCAAAAATACGTCGACCTCCAGCGCACACAATTCGAGCGCATTGGCGTCTTCGGCCGCTGGAACGACCCCTACCTGACGATGTCGAACGAGTACGAGTCGAAGATCGTCGAAAGCTTCTACTCCTTCCTCGAGCAGGGGTTCGTTTATAAGGGCCTCAAGCCCGTCTTCTGGTGCATCCACGACCGTACCGCGCTGGCCGAGGCCGAGGTCGAGTACGAGCAGCACACCAGCCCCAGCGTCTACATCCGCTATAAGCTGACCAGCGACCCCGAACTCCTCCCCGCGGGGCTGGGTGAGAACGTCTACACCATCATCTGGACCACGACACCCTGGACCATCCCCGCGTCCCAAGCCGTCGCCTTCAACCCGCGGCTGGAGTACGTCGCCCTGCGCGCCTCGACCGGCACCTACATCGTCGCTCAGGCGCTGCTCTCCTCCGTCATTACGCATTGCAACCTGAGGAGCGGCGTGAACCCGGAAGAACCCGCTTCGCAGACCGACATCGTCGCCCTCTTTCCCGGCGAAAAGCTTGACCGCGCCACCTTCCAGCACCCCTTCTTCGAACGCTCCATTCTCGGCGTCCTCGCCCCCTACGTCACCGCCGACCAGGGCACCGGAGCGGTCCACACCGCGCCCGCCCACGGCGTGGACGACTTCCACACCGGCAAGCGCTACGATTTGCCCGAGCTGCAGTACGTCGATAACGCCGGCAAGCAGTGCAATACCGGCGTGGAGAGCTTTGAGGGTCTGACGGTTTTCAAGTCCAACGCGCCGATTACGGAATTGTTGCGAGAAAAGGGCGCGCTGCTGGCCGCCACCCACTTCGAGCACTCCTACCCGCACTGCTGGCGCTGCCACAACCCGGTCATCGTCCGCGCCACCGAGCAATGGTTTATCGGCATGGAGACGCCGATGGAGGGCGGGACCTTCCGCCAACGCGCCCTGGACGAGATCGCCACCGTCACCTGGGACCCCGCCTGGGGCAAAGAGCGCATCTCCAACATGATCGCCACGCGGCCGGACTGGTGCATCTCCCGCCAGCGCATCTGGGGCGTACCCATCGCCGTCTTCCTCTGCGAAGCTTGCGGTGAGCCGCTCAACTCACCCGAGATCAACCGGCAAATCGTCGCGCTCTTCGAAAAAGAAAGCGCCGACGCCTGGTACAGATACTCCTCCAAGGAACTGCTCCCCGAAAGCACCGCCTGCGCCTGCGGCCACACCGCGTTTCGCAAGGAGATGGACATCCTCGATGTCTGGTTCGAGTCCGGCTCCTCCTGGCACGCCGTCCTCGAACCCGAGCACGCCTACCCCGCCGACCTCTACACCGAGGGCGGCGACCAGCATCGCGGCTGGTTCCACTCTTCCTTATTGACATCGGTTGCGATGCGAAACAAAGCTCCGTACAAGATGGTCGCGACCTCGGGATGGACGCTTGACGAGCAGGGGCGGGCGTTCTCGAAGACCCTCGGCAACGGGGTTGATCCGGTGGACATCGCCAAGCGCCTCGGCGGCGAGATCGTCCGCCTATGGGTCGCATCCGTCGACTTCCGCGAGGATGTCGCCGCGAGCGAGAACCTCATGCAGCGCGTCTCGGACAACTACCGCAAGCTTCGCAACACGCTGCGGTTTCTGCTGAGCAACCTCTACGACTTCGTCCCCGCCGAGCACGAGGTCAAGTTCGAGGCCATGCAGCCGCTCGACCAGTACATCCTCGCTCGCCTGTCGGAGGTGGACAAAAAAATCCGCGCCGCCTACGACGCCTTCGAGTTCCACCGGGCTTATCACGCGCTGAATGAGTTCACAAATACGGACTTGTCGGCGTTGTATCTGGATGTGCTAAAAGACCGCTTGTACACCTTCGCGCCCAATCATCCCGGACGACGAAGCGCACAGACTGCGCTGTGGCACATTGCCGAGGCGCTTACAAGGCTCATAGCTCCGATTCTTGGTTTTACGGCGGATGAGGTCTGGCCGCTGCTACCCAGCGTGGGAGGCCGCGAAGCTAGTGTCCATGTTGCAGCTTTCCCAAATACAAGTTCAATTGTTCCCTATGTCCCATTGGAGCTCCTTGCGGATTGGAAATCGCTACTTGCAATTAGATCTGAAGTTTTTCGGCATCTAGAGCTTGACCGTAAGCAGGGATTGATCGGTAAAGGGCTTGAAGCTGCTGTTTCTATAGCTGCAACAGATCAGCATTACCAACTTCTTCAACGATATCTAGACATATTGCCTGAGCTGTTCGGAGTTTCTTTCTGCCGTTTAAGCAAAGAGTTGCAGAGCCTCAGAACTGCAGAAGAGCATCAGAACTCGAACTCGGAAGCTTTCGCCAAAGGCCAGCCCAACTTAGGCCAATTTGCTCGTTTCTACGATATTGAAAGTAAACCGGTTGGGGTTAACTCTGAGGCTGCTCTAGCATTTGTTCCGGCAGATAAGTGCGAACGGTGTTGGCGAGTGACTCAAGACGTAAGCGACGATCCCAGCTACCCCACCGTCTGCCTACGCTGCGCCGAAGCCCTCCACGCCCTCAACTTCGCTCCTTATGACAGGCCCACAGAGAGCGCGGCCTAAATGCAAACCCGCGACCACCGCCCCACCCTCCTCCTGATCGCCGCGCTCGTCATCCTGCTCGACCGTCTCTCCAAGAACTGGATCGTCGCCCACATTCTTCCCGGACGCGCCCGCACCCTGATCCCCGGCGTCTTCCGCCTGACCCACGTCCTCAACACCGGCGCGGCCTTTTCGCTCGGCGATTCGCTCTCGCCCACCTTGATGCGCGACGGCCTGATCGCCTTCTCGGTCGTCGCCGTGCTGATCGTCGCCGCGATGCTGTGGCGCACCGGACGCGCGCTTTCGGTCACCTCCGTTGCGCTCGCGCTGATCCTCGGCGGCGCGCTCGGCAACCTCTACGACCGCCTCGTCCTCCGCCACGTCGTCGACTTCCTCGAAGTCACCATCGTCCACTATCACTGGCCCGACTTCAACGTCGCCGACTCCTGCATCGTCACCGGTGCCTGCCTCCTCCTGCTCGAAATCTTCCGCCCGCAGCCAGAAAGCACCTGAGTTCGACCTCCGGCCTGATCTATCCGACAATAGAGAGTGGCCATGACTCCTGCCCTGCTCGAACCCATACTCCCCGCCACGCTGCCCCGCGCCAACGACCAGATCACCATCCGCGGCGCGCGCACCCACAACCTCAAGTCGATCGACGTCGACATCCCGCACAACGCCCTGACCGTAGTCTCCGGCGTCTCCGGCTCAGGCAAATCCTCGCTCGCCTTCGACACCGTCTACGCCGAGGGCCAGAGGCGCTACGTCGAATCGCTCTCGGCTTACGCGCGCCAGTTCCTCGAACGGATCGAGAAGCCCGATGTCGACCACATGGACGGCCTCGCCCCCGCCATCGCCATCAAGCAGAAGAATCAAACGCGCAACCCGCGCTCCACGGTTGCCACCGCGACCGAGATCTACGACTACCTCCGGCTGCTTTACGCCCGCTGCGGCACGGTCACCTGCCTCCACTGCGGCGGCATCGTCCGGCACGACACCGTGGACGAGATCGTCGCCGCGTTGCTCGCCCAGCCCGAAGGCACGCGTACCTACGCGCTCTTTCCCATCGTACGCACCGAGGTCAAGCTCGAACCGCTACAGGGCCTGCCGATCGAAGATCCCGCATCGCCGCCGCGCAAGGCCGCGAAGAAGTCCGTCAAGAAAGCACCCGCGCCACAAGCGAACACCGTCGTTACAGATCCAACCGACGCCCTTAAGGAACGCCTCGCCGAACTCCGCCGCCGCGGCTATAACCGTCTCTACCAGGGCGGCCTTAGAGGCGAAAACAAGATCGTCGAGTTCTCCACCCCCGAGTCGCTCCTCGAACTAGACCTCACCCAACCCATCTTCGTCCTGATCGACCGCTTGGCGATCAGCCCAGACGTGCGGGCCAGAATCGTCGACGCCATCGAGACCGGCTACCGTGAATCCGGCGAGGTCCAGTTCCAGACCGCTTCGCGCCGGTCGCCAGAAGGACAGGGCGAAGGCGAGCCACAGCACCTGCGCTACTCCGCCGCCTTCGAGTGCTCCACCTGCCACCGGGCCTATCGCGAACCCGAGCCGCGCCTCTTCTCGTTCAACAATCCCTTTGGGGCCTGCCCGCGCTGCCAGGGCTTCGGCAACACCATCGACTTCGACCCCGCGCTCATCATCCCGGATAAGTCGAAGACGCTCGCCCAGGGCGCGATCTCCCCGTGGACGACGCCCAACTACACCGAGTATCACGCCGAGATGCTGCACGCCGCCAAAGCCAACGGCATCCCGACCAACGTCCCCTACTTCGATCTCACCCCCGCGCAGCAGCGCTTCCTCGAAGACGGCGGACCCGGCTTTACCGGCATTCGAGGCTTCTTCGCCGCGCTCGACCAGAAGAAATATAAGCTCCACGTCCGCGTCTTTCTCTCGAAGTATCGCGGTTACGCCACCTGCCCGGAGTGCCGCGGTCAGCGACTCCGAGCCGAAGCCCGCGCCGTCCTCATCAACAATAGGAACATCTGCGAGGCCTCCGCCCTCACCATCACCGCCGCGCAGGAGTTCTTCGACCATCTTGAACTCTCCCCGGCACAAACCGAGATAGCCGGCAAGATTCTTGAAGAGGTCCGCCAGCGCATCTCCTTCCTTCATCAGGTCGGCCTCGACTACCTCACCCTCGATCGCCTCTCTTCCACGCTCTCCGGCGGCGAATCGCAGCGCATCCAACTCGCCACCTCGCTCGGTTCGCGGCTCGTAGGCGCGCTCTACGTCCTCGACGAACCCTCTATCGGCCTGCACACCCGCGACACCGCCAAGCTCATCCGCATCCTGCACGAGCTGCGCGACCTCGGCAACACCATCCTCGTCGTCGAGCACGACCCTGACGTGATTCGCGCCGCCGACCATCTGCTCGACCTCGGCCCCGGCGCGGGCGAGCTCGGCGGCCAGCTCCTCGCCGCCGGCACGGTAGCCGAGGTCACCGCCGACCCCAACTCCATCACCGGCAAATACCTCTCCGGCCGGCTCTCCATTCCTGTGCCGAAGCTCCGCCGCGAGCCTGGCCGCGAGCATCTGCACCTGAAAGGCGCCCGCATCCACAACCTGCGCGGTGTTGACCTCGACATCCCCCTCGGCCTGCTCTGCTGCGTCACCGGCGTCTCCGGCTCGGGCAAATCGACCATCGTCCACCAGGTGCTCTATCGCGCGCTGATGCAGGCGCTCGGCCAGGGAGAGGGAGGCGACCCCGCACACCTCTATCGCGAACTCTCCGGCGCGCAGTATTTGAACGAAGTCGTCCTCGTCGACCAGTCGCCCATCGGTCGCACCCCGCGCTCCAATCCCGTCACCTATATAAAGGCGTTCGACGACATCCGCGCCCTCTTCGCCGCGCAGCCCGACGCCAAGCGCAAGAGCTTCGGCCCCGGCCACTTCTCCTTCAACGTCCCCGGCGGCCGCTGCGATACCTGCGAGGGCGACGGCACCGTCACCGTCGAGATGCAGTTCCTCGCCGACATCGAGCTGCCCTGCGAAGAATGCAACGGCACTCGCTACAAACCCGCCATCCTCGATATCAAGTACAAAACGAAGAACGTGTTCGATGTCCTCAGCATGACGGTCAAGGAAGCGCTGCATTACTTCGCCGGTCACCCCAAGATCGTCGACAAGCTCTCCGTGCTCGACGAAGTTGGCCTGGGCTACGTCCGCCTCGGCCAGTCCGGCACGACGCTTTCGGGCGGCGAGGCCCAGCGCGTCAAACTCGCCTCGCACCTCGCCACCGCGCGCTCCATCGTCAACAGGGCCGCGACCAACGAAGCAGCCGCAAAGGCCCGCTCCCGCACTCTTTATATCCTGGACGAGCCCACCACCGGCCTTCACTTCGACGACGTGGCCAAGCTCCTCGCCGCGTTTCGCAAGCTGATCGACGGCGGCGGCTCGCTGCTCGTCATTGAACATAACCTCGACGTGATCAAGTCCGCCGACTGGGTGATCGACATGGGTCCCGAAGGCGGCTCCGGCGGCGGCCAGATCGTCGCGGTGGGCACGCCGGAGGAGATCGCCGTCAACCCGGCAAGCCACACCGGCCACTGGCTCGCGCCCGTCCTGCACCTCGCCTCCGCCGCCGCCCGCCTTGGTCAAATGGAAGAGGTGTCCGCATGAATTCGCCTCTTGGGTCGCTTCCGAAGTCCATCCGCGCTTGCGATCGTTACGTCTGGAGCCGCCTTGCCTTAGTTCTTCCGGTCTTTTTACTCTCCTTTCCCGCCCAAGCCCAACTCCCCGCCGG
>CAXTUR010000177.1:0-6412 GCA_964247455.1 uncultured Acidobacteriaceae bacterium
CGAGCGCGGCGGCAGCTTCGCGTCGCGGGTGTTTCTGGGGCTGGGACTTGGGGCGGTGTATACGCTCTTTCAGAACGACAACCTCTTTGGGCTGTGGCCGAGCACGCCGAACTACCAGCCCGATCTCGGCGGGGCGCAGCACGTCCTGAAGGGCGCGGCGATCCGGGCGGATGTCACGCCGGAGTACCTCGGCGTCGGCTACATCATCGGGATTCGCGTGGCGGCGGTGATGCTCGCGGGCGGAGTGTTCTCGTGGCTGGTGCTGATGCCGGCGATCTACTTCTTCGGCTCGCACATGGCGGGGCCGCTCTATCCGGGCACGGTGCCGATCCACGATATGACGCCGTCGGACCTGTGGAAGACGTATGTGCGGCCGATGGGCGCGGGCGCGGTGGCCACGGCGGGGCTGATCACGCTGCTGCGGACGCTGCCGACCATCGTGGGCGCGCTGGCGGAAGGGCTGCGGAGCATGGGGGCGAAGGGCGCGGTGCCCCGGCAGCAGACGCGGACGGAGCACGATCTGCCGATGTCCGTTGTGCTGGGCGGGTCGGTGCTGCTGGTGTTGCTCATGTTTCTGTTTTTGCAGTTTCATCCCGTGCCGGGAGCGCAGGTGGGCGCGCTGGCGAATCTGGCGGCGTCGCTGCTGGTGGTGGTGTTCGGGTTTCTGTTTGTCACAGTGAGCGCGCGGATCGTGGGCATCGTGGGGTCGAGCGCGAGCCCGGTGTCGGGGATGACCATCGCCACGTTGATGGCGACCTCGGCGGTGTTTCTGGTGCGTGGGTGGACGGCCCCGGCGTTCGGCGCGCTGGCGATCACCATCGGCGGCATCGTGTGCATCGCGGCCTCGAACGCGGGCGACACGAGCCAGGATTTGAAGACCGGCTATCTGATCGGCGCGACGCCGTGGAAGCAGCAGATGGCGGTGATGGCGGGCGTGATCATCTCGGTCTTCTCCATCGGCGCGACGCTGAACGCGATGAACACGGGTCTTGAGGAGTTTCAGCGGCTGCCGAAGCCGGTTGCCTTCTCGTTGGGGGCGCTGCCGGATGGCGTGCAGGACAAGGGCAGCTTTCCTCGCGATCACGTAACGCTGACAAGCAAGGGCGGCGCGGCGAAGGAAGAGGTCTCGGGCACGCGGCAGTACGTTCTGCTAAACGCCATTGGCTCGACGACGCTCGAAGACGGCAAGTACCTCTACAACCCGGCGACCGGGCGGATCGAGATCCAGTGGGTGCAGGGCATCGGCTCGGAGAAGGCGGCCGCGCCCCAGGGACGGCTGATGGCCACGGTCATCAACGGCATCCTGACGCGCAAGCTGCCGTGGGGGCTGGTGTTGCTCGGCGTGTTTCTGGTGGTCGGGGTGGAGCTGCTGGGGATTCGGTCGCTGACCTTCGCCGTGGGGGCGTATCTCTCCATTGCGACGACGCTGGCGATCTTTGTCGGTGGGGTGATGCGCTGGATGGTCGACCGGGCGGCGGCCAAGCATGGCGACGCGGGGACGGATTCCGAGATCTCGCCGGGCAGCCTGTACGCGTCGGGGCTGATCGCGGCGGGCGGCATCGTGGGGCTGCTGGGCGTGTGCGTGAAGCTCTACGAAGCGGCCACGGAGCGGAGCATTCCCCGGTTCTCGGAAGGGAATCCGCTGCACCATGACTGGGTGAGCGTGGTGATGTTCGGGATGCTGGCGGGGAGTTTGTATTACTTTGCGAGGAAGCCGCTGGACGGGGAGGAGTAAACGTGGATTCGTTTGAGCAAGTCGTCAGCGAGATACTTTGGCACAACGGTTATTGGGTACGAACATCGCTCAAAGTCGAACTGACCAAAGAAGATAAGCAGGCAATAGGCCGTCCATCTTCTCCGCGCTGGGAGATCGATGTCGTTGCGTATAGCGCGCGAGAAAATGTCTTGCGATTAGTTGAGTGTAAGAGCTATCTGGATTCGCCTGGCGTAAAGGCGACTTGTTTTGATGGTACCGACATAGCAGGGTCCAAGCTTTACAAACTCTTCAATGAGGCAGCTCTACGGGAAGTAGTCTTTCATCGTGTAGCCGCTCAGTTGTACGAGATTGGTGCGTGCGCAGCCAATCCCGCTATCAAACTATGCTTAGCGTGTGGGAAGATTGCATCCGAAAAGCATCGCGTGCAGCTAAAAGCTCATTTTGAAAACAACTCGTGGGAGCTGTGGGACGAACACTGGTTGCACGATAGACTGACTGAGCTGTCGAATGGCGGCTATGAGAACCAGGTTTCATCAGTCGTTGCCAAGCTATTGTTACGCGGTAAGTTGCCGAAGTAGCTTTTGGAGCAAGTATGGCCGATGAAATTTTTGTGTACGGAACGCTGCATCCAGATCGCGCGCCGCAGGAGATAGCGCAAGCAGTGCGAAGTTTGAGGCCCATAGGACAGGGAACGATTTGCGGGCGGTTATACAACTTCGGCGATTATCCCGGTGTCGTACTCGATCAGACAGCGGGCCAGCTGGTTCCCGGTTCCGTCTATGCCCTCCCTGCAGACACCGGTGTGTTAGCCGAGCTTGATCGTTATGAGGAGTTCGAGCCGGACAATGTAGAACACAGCCTCTTCGTGCGGGCGAAGACGACGGTCACGTTTGCGGATGGGCAACAGCGCCAGTGCTGGGTTTACGTCTATAACAAGCCCGTACCAATCCAATGAGTATGTAAATGGACGCATCAGTGTGGTACGGTGGTCGTCTATGCAACCGCCGATGCCCGCAGCCAAGCCGCACAAGGTACACCTTCAGCCGGTCTACAAGCAAATGTTCATCGACAGGTTGCTGCCAGAGGCGCGCAAGGCGAAACTGAAATGGCGGGTTCCTATCGCAATCACGCTCGCGCAGGGTGCGTTGGAGAGCTCGTGGGGTCGCACGGTCGTCGACAACGCTTACTTTGGCATCAAGGGTAAGACGGATGGCGAGGATACGACGAAGTTCGCGACGAGCGAGTTCATCAACGGCAAGTGGGTCGTCGAGCACGATTCTTTCCGCGCCTACAAGGATTTGGCGGAAGCGACGGACGACTACGGAAGGTTTCTCAACGCGAATCCGAGGTACAAACCGGCATTCTTACACGTCGACAATCCATTCCTGTTTATTCATGAACTCGTCAAGGCCAAGTACGGGAGCGGGCCGGACTACGAAAAGACTATCAGCGACATGATTAGGTACAACAACCTGGACCAATATGATAAGCCATAAGTATGGCGTTTTATTCAGGACACTAGCCATGTTGCCGATGCCGTGGCTGGGCACGTCACTGTGGGGAATGCAGAGCCATGTCCTCGGCAGACCGGCTGGGGTTTCAGCGGCAACTGAAGCCGCAGTGATTCGTAAGGTCATGACGGCGGTCCTTCCACTCCATGTGGTTCCCGGCCCATCGCAGTGCTTGACGTTTCGGCTGGCGGAAACTACGGCAAAGTTCTACGACGTGCAGGTGCGCGAGAACCACAATCCACCCGAGTGTCATGGCGATCCTGAGACGGGTCCGCGAGTGGCGGATGTGCGTGTCGATCGACGGACGGGCCGGATGAAGTGGGACTATGCCCTGGGCAATCCAGACATGGACTTTGTGCCGTTGCCGAAGCCTCAGCGAAAAAGCGACCGATAGCTGAAATCGACGCGCTGAACCGGATCATCTACGCGAAGCTGGCGCGCTTGACCTTCTGCCGGAAATCCTCGCCCTTCATCTCCACCGGCACGCACATCTCCTGCAAGCGCGACCAGATCCGTTCGCCGACGCGGTCGCCGAGGGTGAGCTGGGCCATGGCGCGCTTGACCTCCTGGGTGGAGGTTTCGGCAAAGCGGTCGACGGGGTCGGCGAAGGTGATGGACGGGGGATCGTTGGGGAGGTTGGAGGTGACTATGGTGGAGCGGTCTTCGTTGTAGCGGCTCGAGAGGATGTAAGAGGTGGTGTCCCAGGTCCAGTCGGTGGGGGTGATGTCGCCGAGGTCGTCGAGGACGAGGAGGTCGCAGGTGATGGCGTGGCGGAGGACCTCGGCCTCGGCCCCGGCGGTGCGGAGGCTGTAGATGGAGCGGAGGTGGTCGAGCAGCTCTTTATGTTCCCAGAAGACGCCGGTCGCGCCGCGGTCGGCTATGACGCTTTTGAGGATGCCGATGGAGAGGTGGGTCTTGCCGAGGCCGCGCGGGCCGGTGAAGAGCAGGCCCTTGCCGGCGGTCGTGGCTGGATACCCGCCGGAAAACGTCCGGGCTGTCGAGAGAGCCTTCTTAATGCTCTTGGTGGCGGAGCTGTGGAGGGTCTCGTAGCTGTCGAGCGAGCAGAGCTCGTAGCGGCGGGGGATGCGGGCGTTTTTAAGCAGGCGTGAGGCGCGCAGTTCGATGCGGCAGGCGCAGTCCTGGGCGAACTGGGTGCCGTCGGGGCGCTGGGTGACGGTGAGGCCGAGGCCTTGGCAGAGGGGGCAGACGGGGGGCATACGTCTCTCCAGTATCGCAGTGCGTGCGGGTGCCATGAATCGAAGCGCGGCTGTGCGAATCTGGATATACTGGAATGACTGTCTGGCGTTCCAAAGGGGCGCGGACGGCGGCGCGGCAGGTCGTTCGATGTGGACGTGGGCACACCGTTTGCAAGCGGGCGGAAGGATGAGGCGAAGGCCGTAGGGCAGAGATCAGGACAAGGAAAAGACCATGCCAAAAGAGGGAATACACCCGTCGTACAACGAAATTACCGTAAAGTGCGCGTGCGGCTCAAACTTCAAGACGCGCTCGACGCACAAGGGCGACATCGTGCTTGAAATCTGCTCGGCCTGCCACCCGTTCTTTACCGGCAAGCAGAAGCTGATCGATACGGCTGGCCGCGTGGAGCGGTTCCGGCGCAAATTCGCCAAGTCGGACGCCGGCAAGGCAACGACCGCCGCGGCTGAAACGAAGTAAAGCGGGGATAGATCGACCGAAAGGCCTCCGCCGGTGCGGAGGCCTTTTGTTTGTGGAAGAATGGCCGTATGCAGAGCTTTAGAGTGCAACATTATGTCGAGCGGGCAACGGACTTTCTGGATGGAATGCAGTTGCTACGTAATGACTACTCCTTCCGCAACTCCTCTGCGCTGCTGGCGATCCACTCTGCCGTTTCGTTTAGCGATGCTTTGCGAAGCGGCCTGGGTGATGAAGGATTGGCGGCTGACGATCATAAGAAAGCAGCGGACTCAATAAGCCAAGTGTTGCCCCCGAATATGAACGAGGCGCAAGCTGGTGTACAGCACCTAAGATACTTGCTGTCGAGGAAGAATGTGGTTTCATATGGTGACAAACGTCTTGAGCGCACCGACTTTGAGGCACTCTTTACAAGGGCAGAACGATTTGCAAAAGCGGCTAAAGAAGTTGCGCGGCAGCTAAAGATTGAAGGATGGCCTCATGGAGATTGAAGAACTACAGCAGCTTGGTCGCGCGAAGAATGCAGTTCTGTCCTTTTTCGAGCAGACGCTTTCGATCCCGAAGATTTACATCGATGCGGATTGGAACGGGCAGAATGTGGATGTCTTAGCAATTAACCGCGACGGCGTAGGCGATGTGTATGTTGCGCTACTCACGCCCTTCATCCCTCCAACAGATATGGAAATGCTTCATGACCACCAAGAGTCTTCGCTTCATCTTCTAGAGCAATTGGAGAATGTTTCCGCTCAGTTCAAATACATCGCCTACTTCAATGCAGTGAATTATGAAGGTTTTCGTGTAGGCGTTTCACCTCATGTGCTGGCTCGTTCGCTCGCTCCGGATGGAATCGGCAGAATAGGCTTTATGGCAGTCGACTTTCCACCTGACGGTCAGCCGAAAGCGACGGTTCTGTTCGCGCCGGAGCGTTTCCGAGCTAAGATCGCCAAGCTAGCGGATGAATACGTGCAGCAACATGAAGCCGACTGGGAGATTCGTGCCTAAACCATGAAGAAGCGATACACCCTCGAACAGAAGCGCTGGGACGATCCGGTGGCGTATGCCATGCCGGAGTGGACGCGCGTGCCCGCCAGCTTCAGCATCGGCGGGGTGGAGATCGCACCGGCCACAGTGCTGGCGCCCATGGCAGGGGTGACGGATACGGTGTTTCGGCGGTTCATCAAAAATGCCAGCCAGTTCACGGCTTCCGCCACGCAGACGGACGTGGAGGCGGCGCAGACGAACCAGCGATCCGGCTGCGGGCTGATCATGACGGAGTTCACCTCCGCCGACGGGCTCTCGCGGATGCGGGAGACAAAGCGCAAGCGCTACCTGACCTACTATGACGACGAGCATCCCATCTCGGCGCAGCTCTTTGGATCGAACCCGGAGACGCTGGCGGAGTCGGCGCGCATCGTGCAGGACGCCGGGTTCGATTTGGTCGACCTCAATCTTGGCTGTCCGGCGAAGCGCGTCGTGGCCTGCAATGGCGGCTCGGGGCTGCTGCGCGATCTGC
>CAXTUR010000178.1:0-6330 GCA_964247455.1 uncultured Acidobacteriaceae bacterium
ACCAGATGGTGATGAGCCTCTTCATTCCGCTCTACCCGCACCGACCCATGGTGCAGGCTTACCTCGCGCAGCACACCGCTGGCGACGAAGAGATGGATGTTCTTATAAACAGTCGCCAACGAAATGGTGGGCACCTGCTCCCGCACCCGGGCGTAGACCTCCTCCGGGCTGGGATGACCTTCCATCCCGTGCATGACCTCGTAGAGCACCTGCCGCTGATGCGTGGCGGCGATGCCGTGTTCGGCACAGAGTTCACGGAACGGTTTGGCCTCAACGCTCTGCACGAGGCTAAGTATAAGCGATAAAAATTATTGGGTGATAAAAATGATTAGCAAAGATTACTGCAATAGGAGATCGAAAACGCCGGGTGTTGAAACATCGTGCTCATCCCACTTCACCTCATCCGCTGCGGCAACAATGGGAAGATCGGCCTTGCCGCGCAGGGTACCGTGTGCATTATATAAGCGCACAAAGCCTGGGGCACCACTCGCGTCGCCCGGCAGCACGGACAGACGACTCAAAGAACGATAGACCACGAGACGGTAGGTTCCCGTAGGATTTGTGTACGTGCCATAAATCTCCGCGCGTGGGCTAAAATAGAAAACGACAACAACGATCAGTACGATCGCCGCAATGACAAACGAAATTTTCTTGTGTCTGTTCATGGTTAAACCTTAGTGAGGAAGGTTAACGCTGTTTGCGGAGCGATCACCTTCACGTCAGAGTAGACGTAAAAGTCTCCACCGCGCTTGTTCTTTGCACGCCAATCGCGAAATGTTTGATTGCTGACCTCCTGATATCCAAACCAAGGCAGCTTCTGCACTTCCCCCGTGCTGAAGTTCCAATATCCAGGGTTTGATCTCCATTGAAGTCGTACTTGTCCCGAATATAGAAGCCCACTTTAACGATGGAAACCTGGTACCCTCCGGCTGGGAGGGAAGCAACCACACCTTCAACTGAGATGTCGATGTTAAAACGGCCCAGAGCACCGAACATATCGTCGAGCGGGTCGGTGATCGGCGCTAAACTGCCGAGCACGACCTGCCGAACATTGATCTGATCGGCATGAATAACTTGCATCGGCGCGGATAAATTGCCAAACTTTGTGGCTCCCTTCGACCGAAGAAGACCTTTTCTTTGTAGTAAGAGGCGAATCTGCTTCTGTGACGAATCGTTCATCCAAATCCGTTCGCGCACCATGGCTTCATACACGTCGCGTGCCCGCTGAAAGGTAAGCACCCAAGTATCCATGCGGATTATATCCACATCCGGCGTTCCTCGTTCCGGGTTGCTGTTCCCATCCGCTGAAAACCACTCGTTCATCAGAGAGGCTGCATTCTTCCAGTTCTTCTTGAGCATGAAAGCGGGGATCTTAGCGATTTCGTCGACGGTATCAGCCATAGCCGAAGTTTAGTTGTGGCTTACGGGTAACACAATGTTATTAAGGCGCCTTGTTGCTGATGAGTCGGAGCGAAGCCGGCGTTCTTCCGCCGCTTCCCTCAACGCGAGCGAGCCTCGAACTCTGCGCCTGATGTAAACCAAAAGAAGAATCTGTTGCACGGCTCTCTCTTGCGCCCACTTTCCGCATCTCACTGGCCAGAATTAGAAACCACGCCCATCCCAGGTGCTTGCTGGCACCCCGTACGACGGGCTTGTCCTCCCTCCGAACCGCACCACGAAAGGCTCCCATGTTCTTCCGCTCCGAGAAATTGTTGATTCCGCTTGAAAAGCCTGCCAGCCCCGATCCGAACGGCGCAGCCGCCATCCAGGAGCTGCTCGGCGGCAAGTTCGGCGAAATGTCCACGCTGAACAACTACCTTCACCAGTCCTTCGGCTTCAAAGAGAAGAAGAAGCTCAAGCCCTTCTACGATCTCATCGCCTCCATCACCGCCGAAGAGCTTGGCCACGTTGAACTCATCTCGACCGCAATCAATCTGATGCTCGAAGGCTCCGTGCCGGAAGGCGAGTCGGTCGATGCCCCGTTGCAGGCTGCGGCCAACCTCCGCAACACGCACCACACCATCGTTGGCGGCGGCGGCCATCAGGTGATGGACTCGATGGGCCACTTCTGGACCGGACAGAACGTCTTCTCCTCTGGCAATCTCGTCACCGACCTTCTCCACAACTTCTTTCTGGAGACCGGCGCGCGGATGCATAAACACCGCTGCTACCAGATGACGACCAACCAGGCGGCGCGCGACGTGATCGGCTACCTGATGGTCCGGGGCGGTGTTCACCAGGCGGCGTACGCGCTTGCCCTGCGCAAGATCACCGGCGTCGAAGTCACCAAGATGCTGCCTACCCCGAACATCGACGACGCCAAGATCCCAGAAGCGCGCAAGTGGCAGGCGATCGGCAGCCATCGGCATATCTATACCTTCTCGGACACGGACTACGCGGATGTGGCGGGTGTGTGGTCTGGTCCTGCCGACTGGGCGGACGGCGAGCCGCTGGAGGTCATTCAGGGCGCGCCCGACTACGCGGCGGAAGGGCCAGTGATCGGTGAGTGCACCACGTTGTTCTCGCCCGATTACGCGCCGGAGGAGATCTACGAGATCGCCGCGCAGCTCATGCAGAAGGGTGGCATCTCGCCCCTTCAGCCAGGCGACGGCACGCACTCCCGCTTTCAGGGCAGCACCCCGGACAGCCCCGGTGCCAGCGCGCAGGAAGGCCGCAAAACCACCGCCAAGAAGTCCAGCTCGAAGATGACCTTCCCCAGCAAGTAATCCTTCGATCATTCGTGAAACAAAAGGGGGCGGCCATAGGGTCGCCCTCTTTTAAATGGTGAAGCTGCTTTGGTCAGCCATTGCGGCCTCTTTCATTTGTGCCAACGTGCTTCAAGGGTAAGCTTCAGTAAGAGGAAGCCGCCATGCGAACTCTCGTCCTTGCAGCCTTTCTTATGACCTTTCTGAGCTGTGTTGCGCTGGCTAGTCCTTTGCCGCCCTTTGTCGGAGCTTCGACTTCGCCCAACGGACGCTTTCTAGTCGTGGCCGAACGGGAGTACAACGGACCGGAAGGCACCATACGAAAGATCGTGCGCACCGTCTATCGCGTCCGCCAGCTCGAAACGTTTCTCACCGATAAAGACCGTTTCAACACGTCCACGCGCTTCTGGTCGGAAGGATGGGCTCTTTCCTTGGGCGGTAAAGAGGGTCAGGACGCACCCTGGCCCATGATCTCCAATGACGGCGAGACAATTGTTCTTGTTCATTTAGGCCCGCCCTGGCCCAAGGTACCCACGCTGACCATCTTTCGCGAGAAAGACTATAGGGGTGAGCTGGTAAAAACGCTCCCCCTCTCAGACTTATGGACTACAAAGCAGATCGATCCCGAAGGCACGGGCAATTTTACTGCGACGGATGCAACGCCTGAATGGTTTGCCGGAGGTTCGCTCAACTTTTCTGTAGACAGCCGCGAACTCGTATACCGGAGCCGCTGGAACGATGTAGTTCGCATAGATCTGCACGATGGATTGGTCAAGAGGGCCGAAGCGCACCCTTAGTTCAGCCGCTCCCGCTCACTCTTGCCAAAGCGTCCATCCAACGGCCGCCTAGCGTCCGCATCTTCTTCTGTGCTGTGCCAGTGCGTGATGGCCGACTCTCCTAGCTTCCAGCAGAGCAGCACCACCTCGCCGTCAATCTGGCAGGGAAAATCGAGCAGCCCCTCGCCAAGGTCCTGCACGGTGACCCCGATCTCATCGATCTCCGTCAGCGTGTCCTTCGCCTGCTGGGCGGCCTTGTCGCGCTCCCCTCGGCGGCGCGCGGCGGCCACGACGTCCACGTGCATCCCGCCCGCGAGATGGATGCGCTGGCTGAGTTGCTGCATCTCGTAGTTCAGCGTGTTGGCGAGCAGGCCCTGTTCGCGCGCGCGGATCAGCAGGGATTCCAGCACGGGCAAAAGCGTTTGGGCCTCGGAGACGGTAAAGGTTCGGATCATCGGGCTAACTCACTTCACTTCCAGCATACGGTCCAGCGCGACCTTCGCCCAGTGCTTCACGTCCGCGGCGACCTTGATCCGGTTGACGACGTTGCCCGCGACGAGATTTTCGAGCGTCCACGCCAGATGCTGCGGGCTGATGCGGTACATGGTGGTGCACAGGCAGCCGGAGTCGTCGAGCGTGATAACGCGCTTGCCCAGCGGAGCGAAGCGTTTCGCCAGCCGGTTGACCAAATGTATTTCAGTCCCGACGGCAAAGCTCGATCCCGCCCGGGCCTGCTCGATCACCTGAATAATGCTCTCGGTCGAGCCGATCGCGTCGGCCTTTTGGCAGACCTCCCAGCGGCACTCGGGGTGGACGACGACCTGCATTCCGGGCTCTTCGCGGCGAACGCGGTCCACGTGCTCCGGCAGAAAGCGCTGATGGACGGAGCAGTGTCCCTTCCAGAGGATGATCTTCGCCGCGCGCAGTCGCTCGGGCGCGACGCCGCCGCCGATCTGATAGGGATCGAAGACGACCATCTCGCTGAGCGGGATGGCCATGGCCGAGCCGGTGTTGCGGCCGAGATGCTGATCGGGGAGGAAGAGGATCTTGCCCGCGCGGGCGAACGCCCACTCAAATGCACCGCGCGCGTTGGACGAGGTGCAGACCAGACCGCCGCGCTCCCCGCAGAACGCCTTGATCGCCGCGGCCGAATTCATATAGGTCAGCGGGATCAAATCACCTGTGAGCCCCGCGCGTTCGAGCGTGTCCCAGCAGTCTTCTACCTGGCCAATCTCCGCCATGTCGGCCATGGAGCAGCCGGCGTTCAGGTCGGGCAGAATGACCTGCTGCCATGGTTGGGCGAGGATGTCCGCCGTTTCGGCCATAAAGTGGACACCGCAGAAGAGCATGAACTTCGCATTGGTCTCGGAGGCGACTTTCGAGAGCTTGTAGCTGTCGCCGGTAAAGTCGGCGAAGCGGATGACCTCGTCGCGCTGGTAATGGTGACCCAGCAGCACGACATCAGTGCCAAGGGTCGCCCGCGCCGCCGCGATGCGCGCGTCCATGGTCTCGTCGGGCTGAGCCAGATAGTGGTCCAGCGAACACGCCAATGGCGCAGCCGCAACGACCTCTTCTTCCAATAACTCAATCATCGTACTCCGCCTTCAGTCTGTCTCGACCGCGTGATGCGGTCGGCAAACGGGGATGTTGAAAGCATTCACAAACCAGGGCTGCAGTGGACTCGCCATGCTCTCCCGGTAGAGAGCACCCAATCCACGGGGATGTTGCCGCCCGTACACCACATATCGGCGGTTGGCCGACCGTTCTCTATTTGACGGGAACGGCGCGCGAAAGATGCACACAAGCGCCCGGTACAGCGTTCACTGTACAACAGCCCGCTCTCGTTTCCAATGCGGCTCCGGCCGTTTGTTCACGACGCACTGCAAGCCGTATCATGGAGGTCACGTATGCCGAGCTTCGGCGACACCGCCCTGATCGCACTTATCGCGCTTCTCCTCTTCGGCCCGAAGAAGCTGCCCGAGCTCGCCCGCCAGTTCGGCAAGTTAATGGGCGAGTTTCGCCGCGCCTCAAATGAGTTCCGGATGCAGATGGAAGACGAGCTGCGCCTCTCCGAGCAGGAGGAGCAGAAGAAGAAGATCGCCGCTATGGAGGCTGCCGCGCCCGTAGCTCCGCCGCTGCTGCAGGACGAGACGATCGTCATCGACCATCCGCACCAGCCCGCGGTTGCCGTGTACGAAGAGAACACCATTGCCGCGACGAGTCCGACGGACGCCATCGCCGAAGCCGAGAAGCCGGAGCGCCACACGGTCGATGCACAAGCGTCGCTGCCGATTGCGTCATCGGGAAGCCTCAGCATGATGCCTCCGTCGACTGGCTTGCCTCTCAGCCGCTCCTCAAGTAGTGCACTGTCACCGGTGCTGGACGCCATTCCTCACGCTCCTGACCCCGAGATGCCGCCGCCCATCGCCGCACCCGCCGAGGCCACCCTCCATGGCTGAGACTACCCTCGATCCTATCGATCGCGCGCGCCAGTCGGTGCAGGACCGCGCCGAGCTTCCTGGCATGAGCCTGATGGAGCACCTTGGCGAGCTCCGCAAGCGCCTCCTCCACTCCGTCGCCTACCTGGTCATCGGCTTCGCCGTCGCGTATGCCTTTCATGAGCGGCTCTACGGCATCATCCAGGCCCCGCTCGACCAGCTTCATATTCAGCTCAACTTTACCCATCCCACGGACGGCCTGAACCTATATCTGAAGACCGCGTTTGTGGGCGGCTGCATCCTGGCCAGCCCCTTCATCCTGTACCAGCTATGGCTCTTTATCTCGCCGGGAATGTACGCGCACGAGAAGCGCTACGTATGGCCGTTTATGTTCGCCACCATCGGTCTGTT
>CAXTUR010000179.1:0-3575 GCA_964247455.1 uncultured Acidobacteriaceae bacterium
CTCCGCACCTTCAACATGGGCATCGGCCTGATCGCCGCTATACCCGCCGAAAAGCTGCCAAAGGCCAAAGCCATACTCAACCGCGCAAACGAACGCCACTGCATCTTGGGCAAAATCGTTCGCGGCGACCGGAAGGTCACCTACAACTAGCTGGCCGTATAGGTACTCTTTGCTCTCTCGTTGTCATTCCCAGAGGAAATCCGCGTTTCCCGCGCCCGCCATCCGCTCCAAGCTGGCATCCCACACGTCAGTCGAGTAAGCTGGGCAAGTCCTCTATGAAAGCCCTCGCCCGTTCCATCTCCCTTGCAATCCTCTTTTGCTTTGTCTTCGTGATGGAACACGGCAGCCACGCCCAATCCATATCAGCCGCCGCGCCGACCCTCCCGCCAGCCGGCTTGGTCTATGGAACGACCCGCTATTTCAACCAACTGACCCGTCTTGGCCAATTCGTCCTGGTCGACATTGACAAAGACGGCGTACTCGACCTTGTCGCGCCGCAGTTCAACGAAGAGAGCATCGCCATCTCCCTTGGCGACGCGGCACATCCGGGAACGTTCCTCCCGCCCACCTTTGTGCCCACTATGACGTCGGAACTGTATAGGATCACTGTCGCAGACCTAAACAACGACGGTTTCCTCGACCTCGTCTACAGCGACGCCGAGGATCATTTTGCCGGGTTCATCCTCCAGAATCCTCTGCAACCCGGTACATTCCTTGCGGGACATTACGCGGGCGCTACTGTTGCAAGACCTCTTGTCGCCGACATGAACCATGATGGGGTTCCCGACCTTATTCTTTTTCAAACCGACCCTTACCAAACAAAGACCTCGAACATAGCCATCCTTCCGGGCGATCCCGCGCACCCAGGCTCCTTTCTCCCTCCAACACTCTTTCCCATGGTCTTCAACGACATCATCTCGGCCACCGTCGCGGATATGAACGGGGACGGTCTTCCCGACATCGTCGTCGGCAACTACATTGCGCAAAGCGTCTCCATCTTCATCAACGACCCCGCACATCCGGGCACCCTGCTTCCCCGCCACGACTATCCAGCTCAGACGCCCATCTTCGATCTCGCGGTGGGTGACCTGAATGGAGACGGTCATCCCGATGTCGTTGTCGGCGGCGTGTTGTCCGGCGTGGGCGTTCTCCTCGGAAGTGCGTTAGAACCGGGGACCTTGTTGCCCGCAAGCACCTATGCGGTCTCGATGACACCGCAAGGCGGCCGGTCGCTCGGGATCGCCCTTGGCGACATCAACGGCGACGGCAAACTCGACGTGGTCTCGGGCAACTATGGTCCGGTCTTCGATCTTCTGTGGGGCATCGGCGACGGCACCCTGGCGCCGCCTGTCCCCTACGCCACAGGGCCAACGCCGGACACCTTCGACGGAGAATCCATGGCGGTCGGCGACGTGGACGGAGACGGCTTGCAGGATGTCCTCGTAGGGCAGTTCTATCAAAACAGCGTTCAGGTTTTTACGCATCGTCCCGTTGTCCCGTCCCTCGCCATCACAGCCGCTGATCAAAGCCTCAGCAAGGACGTCATCGGTCCCGGGGATCAACTCACCATCACGATCAAAGTGAGCGCGTTCCAAGGAACGCCCCAAGGGAGCGTTACGTTATACGATACCGGTGGAGGTGCGACATACCTGCCTGTAGCTACGCTGCCGCTCGACACGACGGGAACGGCTGTCTACACCACGACTACTCTGCAGCCCGTCTTCCATGACTTCATAGCCCACTTTCCCGGGGATGGCACCTACGCTCCTTCCACCTCCTTGGGCGACAATCTGATCGTTACGGCCAATCCGACCGCATCCATGGCGCTCACCGCAGCACCGAACCCAGGAACAATCAACCAGAACGTGACGCTTACCGCGACCATCACGGCCTCCAATCCCGCACCCACGGGAACCGTGGTCTTCCTCGACAGCGGCACTATCATTGGTTCCTCATTACTTAGCTCCTCAGGGGTCGCCATCTTCAACACAAGTTCGCTTGTCCTTGGGGTTCATAGCCTGAAGGCCTTGTATCAGGGGGACGGACACTATGTCGCCCAGGAAGCCTCCACCACTGAAACCATCGGCTACCCCGCCGCACAAATCACTCTCACCTCTTCACTCAACCCCGCAACGCTCGGTCAGTCCGTCACCTTCCAGGCCAAAGCCGCCGCCACGGGACCGGCACCCACCGGAACTGTAAGCTTTCGAGACAATGGTGTCCCGCTGCTTCAGCTTCCACTTGGAGCGGACAGTGCCGCCGTGCTTACCACTGCCGCGCTTACCGTCGGCAGTCACCCGATTCAAGCCATCTACTCCGGAGATGCCAACTATGCCTCGCAAACCGCCATGCTGACGGAAGTGGTCGTCGCGCCAGCGGCCCCGCCGTCACCCGCGCCTGGCGACTTCACGCTGACCGCCGGCCCTCCGCTCACCCTCTCAGGCCAACAGAGCGGCACCTCTATCCTCACCGTCACCCCCCTTAACGGCCTCACCGACACCATCGCGCTGAGCTGCGGTTCCCTTCCCCTCTACGTCACGTGCCAGATCGCACCCGCCACCGTCCCGCTCGACGGAACCGCGCCCCGGCAAGGCACGGTACAGATTGCGACTGGCCAGTCTTCCCCCTTCATCGCATCCATCAAGCGCCAAGACCTTCTCTTCGCGGCGGCTCTCCCCTTCCTCTTCCTTCCGTGGACGCGTGCGCGCACCCGGACACGCCGCGCCACGTTCTTTTTGCTGGCTCCCTTGCTCGGCGGTCTACTCGGCAGCCTCGCCGGATGCGGCTTTAGCAAATCCCCCATCACGACGCCACCCGGAACCTACAACATCGTCGTCAACGGCCACAGCGCGAACTCACATCTCGATCGCTCGACCACCCTGACGCTGATCGTCAAGTGATGATGACAGCCCATTCCCATCAACCAGCCCGCCTTGCGATCCTCCTCTCCGGCCGCGGCTCGAACTTTCTCGCCATCGCCAAAGCCATCCGCACGGGCGGCCTTCCTAATGCCGAGATCGCCCTCGTCCTCTCCAACATCCCCGACGCTCCCGGCCTCACCGTGGCCCGCGACCTCGGCTTACCCAGCCTCTCCATCCCCGTCAAAGGCCTCTCCCGCGCCGAGCACGACCAAGCCGTCATTGAAGCTCTCAAGGCCCAAAACGCCGACCTCGTCTGCCTCGCCGGCTACATGCGCCTCCTCTCCCCAGCCTTCATCGCGGCCTTTCCCAACCGCATCCTCAACATCCACCCTTCCCTGCTCCCCGCCTTCCCCGGCCTCGACGCCCAGCGCCAGGCGCTCGAATACGGCGCAAAAGTCTCCGGCTGCACCGTCCACTTCGTCGATGAGCAGGTCGACCACGGCGTCATCGTCCTCCAGCGCACCGTGCCGATCGAAGATGCCGACACCCCGGAGATCCTCGCTGTCCGCATCCTCGCCGAAGAGCACCGCGCCTACCCGGAAGCCATCGCCCGCGTCCTCTCCGGCCAGTACCGCGTCGAAGGTCGACGTTACATCCGCGTCGTTTAGAAGCCCCGCCCCGGCTGCATGGGAATCAGCTTCAACAGCGCCCCCA
>CAXTUR010000179.1:3675-6268 GCA_964247455.1 uncultured Acidobacteriaceae bacterium
AGATCGGCCTTCAACCCGCGCCGCCGCACCGCAAAGACATGCCCCAGCTCATGGATCATGATCTGCACCGCAAAGCCGACGCCGAACCATGGCCCAAACAGCGTCCAGTACACGCCCAGAAACAACGCGAAGCTCAGCAGAAACTTCAGCTTCAGCAGGATGAAGAAGAACGTCTTCAGCTTGGCCAGAAGAAACGCCAACGGAGCCAACGGCCCCAGCCGCTTTGTCCAGCTCGGCTTCTCCGGCGGCGGTCCGGGGTCCAGGCCACGTTCGTTCTGCGCGTTCTCAAAGCTCGGCGAGTTTGAAGGCAGGGCCACTAGATCTCCTGCCCGCGACCGCGCGTGGTGTCCTTGGCGTCGCTTAAGGTCACCTTCACGTCCATCTGTTTGCGCCCGCGAAACACCGTCAGCGTCACCGTATCGCCCGCCCGGTGCGCGTTCATCGCCGCCGAAAGGTCCTGAGGGTTGGCGATCTCCTGCCCGTCCACCCCGACGATCAGGTCGCCGCCCAGCATCACCGGCGTGTTCCCCTGGTACATCTTCTGCGTCCCGCCGCGCAGTCCGGCCTTCTCCGCCGCGCCGCCGGACAGCACCCGCTCGATCAGGATGCCATAGTCCGCCGGCAGCCCGATCTCCTGCGCGATGTCCGGGCTGATCGGCAAGGTCACCACATCGAGCGAAGGCCGCCGCACCCGCCCGTACCTCGAGAAGTCGTCCAGCACTGCCTTTGCCGTGTTGATCGGGATGGCAAACCCGATCCCGGACGACTGGTTCGCCCCGTTCGACGCGATCATCGTCGTGATCCCGATCACCTCGCCCTTCGAATTCAGCAGCGGCCCGCCCGAGTTGCCTGGATTGACGGCGGCGTCGGTCTGGATCGCGTCTTCGATCGGGTTGTTCTCCTCGCCTCGGATCGACCGGATGGCCGACACGATCCCCCGCGTCATTGTCCCTGAAAGCCCAAACGGGTTGCCGATGGCGTACACCCGCTGCCCTACCATCAGCCCGTTTGACTCAGCCAGCGTCGCCGGCACCAGGTCCGGTACGTTGTTGATCTTGATCAGCGCCAGGTCGTGCCCCTTGTCCGTCGTCAGCACCACGGCCTTGTACTTCTTCTTATTCGAGAGCGTCACCTCGACTCGTTGTGCGTTATCGATGACGTGGTTATTGGTCAGGATCAGCCCCTCCTTGTTCAGGATGAACCCCGATCCCTGACCCTGCTGCGGCACCGGCCCATAGAAGAAGTCAAACTGGACGGCAGTGGAGGTAATATTCACGACCGAGGGCAGCGCCTTCTTGTAGACCGCAATGTTCTGCTGCTCCTCCGTATCGAACGCCGGAGCCGCCGCCGCCGTCGTCAACTCCAACGGCCCGGTAGCCTTCGCTTCCTCGGGGAACGCCACTGGCAGCACGCGATGCGCCAGCCCACCCAGCGCCCCGGTAGCCGCCCCGCGCGTCGTCACATAGTAGAAACCCGAAAGGAGCGAAAGAACCAGCAACACAGGACGCAGCTTCATCGACCGACAACCTCATCGCACCGCAACCAAGCGGCCTGCAACTATTTTATCCGTTGCAGCCGCCGCAAGAACGCCAGGCACCCGCGCCGCCACGCGATCTGTGCATCGTACGGATATGAACACGCCCCTGATGACATCGCGCGAGGCCGCCCGTCTGCTCGGCATTAGCTATCCCACCATCAAGCAGTGGATTCTCGCCGGCAAGCTCGCCACCGTGACCACACCCGGCGGCCATCACCGCATCGCCGAGAGCGCGCTCCAGCCCTTCCTCCAGGCCGACGCCGCCAAGTCACCTGCCGAATCCCGCGAACGCTTCCGCCGCATCTCCGGCCGCAACCAACTCGCCGGTAAGATCGTCAGCCTACGCGTCGAAGGCCTCCTCGCCGAAGTCGTCCTCGCCGTAGGCGACGCCCAGATTACCGCCATCATCACCGCCTCCGCCGCCCGGGAACTCAAGCTCAAGAAGGGCGACACCGCCGCCGCCCTCATCAAATCTACCGACGTCATGATCGAACGCCTCGACGTAACCGACTGACCATACCTCCCTGACACCAACACAATTGTCATCCTGAGCGCGGCGTCCAGCAGCTTTATCGCTGGACGCGGAGTCGAAGGACCTGCGGTTCCTCCCCTGCCACAAAGCGTTGACCATACGTTTCCATTCATATAAAGTCGTACCTGTCGCCAACTAAAACGACCGCCACCCAAAGCCATGCAAGGCAGGCAGAGGTGCGCTTGGAGCCTTGCATGAAGCCGCTGCTTTTCCTCTCCCTCGTCTGCATCACCCTCTCCGCGCACGCCCAGATTGCCGCTGGCATCGAAGGCCGCATCCTCGACCCCCAAGGCGCAGCCATCCCCGGCGCGCAGATCACCCTTACGCAAACCGACACCCACATCCAGCAGCGCACCACCAGCGCCACCGGCGGCGTCTTCACCTTCAGCCATCTCGTCCCCGGCCCCTACAGCATCGACGTGACCGCCGCCGGTTTCGCGCGGCTCACCCGCATAGGCATTACCGCCACCGTCGGCCAAACCGTCGCCCTCGACCTCCCCCTCACCGTCGGCAACGACCAGCAG
>CAXTUR010000180.1:0-6254 GCA_964247455.1 uncultured Acidobacteriaceae bacterium
CCGAGGCGCAAAAGGCGGGCGGGCTGGCGGCGTTCGTCGACGCCGAGCACGCGCTTGACCCACAGTACGCTAAAAAGCTGGGCGTGGATGTGGACAATCTGCTGGTTTCGCAGCCGGACTACGGCGAGCAGGCGCTCGAGATCGTCGAGGCGCTCGTGCGCTCGGGCGCGATCGATGTGCTGGTGGTCGACTCGGTGGCGGCGCTGGTGCCCAAGGCGGAGCTCGACGGCGAGATGGGCGACTCGCACATGGGCTTGCAGGCGCGGCTGATGTCGCAGGCGTTGCGCAAATTGACCGGAACTGTTTCCAAATCAAGAACTTGCTTGATCTTTATTAACCAGATCCGCGACAAGATCGGCGTCATGTTCGGCAACCCGGAGACGACCACCGGCGGCAAGGCGTTGAAGTTCTACTCCTCCATGCGCATCGACATCCGCCGCATCGGCGCGGTGAAAGAGGGCGATGTCGTCGTCGGCTCGCGCACCAAGGTCAAGATCGTCAAGAACAAGGTGGCCGCGCCCTTCCGCGACGCCGAGTTCGACATCCTCTACGGCGAGGGCATCTCGCGCGAGGGCGACGTGCTCGATCTGGCCGTGCTCCACAACATTGTGGACAAGAGCGGCGCGTGGTACAGCTACCAGGGCGAGCGCATCGGTCAGGGCCGCGAAAACGTCCGCAACTTTCTGAAGGAAAATCGAGACGTGTTTGGGCGCGTCGATACCGAGCTGCGCAAGAAGCTGGGCATAGGCGGCGTGATGGCGGCCGAAGTCCCGCCGGTGCCGCTCAATGGCACGGTAGTCGCACAGGAAGCGGTCAAGGTCGGCAGTAGAAAGTAATACGCACGCTGTATGCTTCTCCCGTCTATGCATACCATCAAAGCGATCTATCCCGGCACGTTCGATCCACTTACCAACGGTCATCTGGACCTGATCGCGCGCGGGGCCAAGATTGTCGACGAGCTGGTGGTGGCGATCCTTCGGAACGGCGAAAAGGGTGAGCCGCTTTTTACCGTGGATGAGCGGCGCGCGATGATCTCCGAGGCCACTGCCCACTTCAACAACGTGTCGGTCTCGACCTTTGACGGTCTGCTAGTCGACTTTGCGCGCGAGCAGGGTGCTGCGGCCGTGCTGCGGGGCATCCGGGCGATCTCGGATTATGAATATGAGTTCCAGATGGCCATGATGAACCGCAAGCTAAACCCCGACATTGAAACCCTCTTCATGATGCCGGCGGAGAAGTACACCTATGTCAGTTCGCGGCTTATCAAGGGCGTCTTCCGGCTGGGTGGCGATGTGGCCGCGCTGGTGCCGCCGCTCGTCATGGAGCGGCTCAAGGGCAAATCGCAGTGACCGCCACAACGTCGGCTCGCCGCACGGGTTCGAGGTGAGATAAGTATGACTACGGAAACGTTCCTCGCTGGCATGCTGCTGTTCTTCGCTTCGGCCTCGTTCGCCCAGACCCCGGTGCCGAATCCATCTACAGCTCCTGCGCAAGCGACTCCGGCGCAGCCTGCACCACTTCCAGCTAGCGGCCAATCTACCTCGAACAACGGGCAGCCGGCAAAGGACGCGAACGGGGTCTACACCATCCGCCGGTCGTCGCGGCTCGTGGTGCTGGATGTGGTGGTGACCGATGCGAAGGGCAACCTCGTCACAGACCTGAAGAGGGACGATTTCAGCGTCACCGAGGCGAAGGAGCCGCAGACGATCCTGAACTTTGAGGAGGCGGGCTCTCACGTGCTTAGCCCGGCGTTGACGATCAACTCGACCGCCGAACTCGATCAACAGGCCCCACGCGCGCCGGTAAACATCATCCTACTGGACGAGTTCAACACGCGCTTTGAGGACATGGCATTCGCTCGGTACTCGCTCAAGAAGTTCCTGGACAAACAGCCGGAGAAGCTGGATACCCCGACGATGCTGGTCGCCGTCAACCTTCGCCACTTCAGTGTGCTGCGGGACTATACGCAGGACAAGCAAGGCTTGATCAGCGCGCTCGATCACCATTTTGCGGCGTTCCCGTGGCAGGCGCATCAAGGCCAATGGATTGCCGAGCGTTTCAGCACCGCGTTCAGCGCACTGATGCAGGTGGCGCAGGCGACGGTCGGGCATCAAGGCCATAAGAACATGATCTGGATCGGGCGCGGCTTCCCGGCGTTCAACTTCGCCAATGCTGCAGTCGACGCGGAGTCGCGGGTGAACAACGCCGTGCAGGAATGCGTGAACATGCTGCGGGACGCGCGGGTGACGCTCTACTCGGTCGATCCGGCGGGCGTGATGGTCGATCCCGGCACCTATGGCGGAGCGGCGGCGTTCGACGATCCCTTTGGCGGCAACTATACCTTCAGCAAGCTGGCGCGGGCTACGGGTGGCAAGGCGCTCTATGGACGCAACGATGTGGACGCGGAGATCGCCACCGGCATCCGCGATGGCAAGAGCTTCTACACACTGACTTATCGGCCGGGGAACACCTCGACCGATCCGCGCAAGTTCCGCAAGATCGCCGTGACCGTGAACCGGCCAGGGCTGACGGCGACGACGCGCGAGGGGTACTATCTTGCCTATGGGCCGCCGCGCGTCGATCCGGACAAGCCATCGCGGCGGCTGGCATTCGATCTGGTCACGGCAGAGAACAGCTCGATGGTCTACGACGGGGTGCCGTTTACGCTGATCGCGGCGGCGGGCGATCCGTACACCTACACGGCCAAAGTAGAGGCGCGCGGGCTAAACTGGACCTACGCGACCGACACGGAGCCGCGCCACGCCGAGCTGATCCTGATGGTGACGACGTTCGACAAGAAGGGCAAAGAGCTGAAGCGCTCGGCCCAGAGCATCAAGGTCTCCGCGCCCAAGACAGTCGCACCCACGGGACGGATCGAGATGGGCACGGAGCTGCCGGTAAAGATAGACCACGATCCAAAAGGGGTGCGTGCACGCGTGGTAGTCCGCGTCACCGCGACGGGGCGTATCGGGACGCAGGATGTGTCGCTGGTTCCGGGAGCATAGACTACTGCAAGAGGGCGATCGCCACGGCGGTCATGCCGGTCACGCCTGCCCGTAAGGTGGGCTCCGGTAGCGGCTCGAAGCGACTGGTGTGGGGGCCGGGAAGAGCTGTTCCGGCGGCAGTGGCGGTGGCGAGCTTGGCGGGTTCAGCCGCGCCCAGCCAGAACATAACCACTGGAATCTGATGGCCATCGACACTGTCGCCTCCGAGCACACCGAAGTCCTCGCTGCCCATAATGCGCTGCTCGTCGAAGACATTTGTGGGGCCAAGCGCGTTCGTCAAGGCTTCCTTTACCCGAATGGTGAGCGCAGGATCGTTGTAGAGGACAGGGGTGGACTCCTCATCAAGCAGCGTGACGGTCGGCATCAGCTCATCGGGAAGACCGGCGGCGATGGAGACGCCTTTCGCAGTGCGTGCAATACCCTCCTTGATGGTTTGGCGAGCCTTGTCGGAGAAGGCGCGGGTGGTCAGCTCCATCTTCACTTCGTTGGGAATAATGTTGCGCTTGGTGCCGCCGTGGATGTCGCCGACAGTAACGACGGCAGGGTCTTGAGGGTCTTCGGAGCGGCTGACGACGGTCTGGAGCTGGACGATGAACTCCGCCGCCATCACGATGGGGTCTTTACCTGCCTGCGGTGCGGAGCCGTGACCGCCAACGCCGCGCATGGTCACGTCGTACGAGGTGGAACTGGCGAGTGCCGGTCCGCTGGTAACGGAGACCGTACCCGCCGCGCGCCCGCTTGTATCGTGGAGCGCGATGGCAAGGTCGGGCCTGCCGAAACGATCGTAAAGGTGGTCGGCGAGCATGGCCTTCGCGCCGTCGATGGTCTCCTCCGAGGGCTGGCCAACGAGCATCAGCGTGCCATGCCACTGGCTCTTGAGCGCCGCGAGGGTACGGGCGGTGCCCATCAGCGTGGTGACGTGGATGTCGTGGCCGCAGGCGTGCATGACGCCTACCTCCTGCCCGGCGGGATTCTTGGCGCGGACGTGGCTCGCGTAGGCGACGCCGGTCTCTTCCGTGACAGGGAGCGCGTCCATGTCGGCGCGGATGAGGAGGGTGGGGCCGGGGCCGTTCTTGAGGATCGCGACGACGCCGTAGGCCTGGCTGCCGTCGGGATACTTGCCCACGCGTTCGGTGACGGTGTAGCCGGCTTTGCGGAGTTCGGCGGCCAACTGGGCGGAGGTGGCGTCCTCGTGGTGGGAGAGTTCGGGGTGCGCGTGGATGCCTTTGTACGTCTGGACGAGGCCGGGGAGTTGCGTGTTGACCAGGGTGGGGAGGTCCTGCGCGATCGATATGAAAGACGTAAGCGTGAGGGGCAGCAAGAGGTGGGACGCGCGCATGAACTCTCCGGGTGGGGTTTGGTTCGAGTGTATATGGGGGGCGACCTGGGTAACGGCAACCGCAGGTCCTTCAACTCGGCTCTCACGAAGAAGCTGTGAGGGCCTTCGCTCAGGATGACTCCTTTAGAAGGAGGGAGTAGGGACACGCCCGGTGTAGCGGTAGATGGCGCAGATCTCGTCGCCGGTGGAGCCGTACTCGGCCTGTTGGGCGATGGCGGCGAGGTCGGCGATGTGGTCCTCGGCCGACATGGCGAGCTTGCCTTCCCAAAGCAGGGTAAAGCCGGGGTGGCGGTCGAGAACGTCGGCGCACTCGGCGTTGACGTAGAGGAGGTCGAGCTTGCCGGGGCGGGTGGCGAAGGCGGTCTCAATGCGGCGAAGGAGCGCTTTGAGGACCGGGGCCTCGAAGGGATGAAAGAGGAAGAGGACCGTAGGCGTAGTCGGCAGGTCGACGCTCAGGGCGTCGGCTTCTACGACATCCGCCGGAGCGACGGCCGGGGCGGTTGGATCGGCTTCGTGCGCGGTCTGCCAAGCGGCCAGGTTGGCGCGCGCTATGGCGGCCAGGGCAGGGTTGAGCTCGACACCGACGACCGCATGGAAGGGGAGTTCGCTGGCGACGAGCATGGCTCTCCCCTTGCCGGCGCCGATGTCGACGAAGGTGTAGCGATGGATCGGCGCGGGTGGCGGGGACTCGCGCCAAACGGTGATGAGGGCGCGGAGGATGCTGGGCGCTACGCCATAGTATGCCGTGACGTGAGTGTCGTTAGGGTGACCGGTGAGGAGGTCGGCGGCGGGAACAAGGCCCGAGGTGTCGACGCCATGGACCTCGTCGAATGGGTGAATCGGTTGGGCGGTGGCGCGGAGGAGATCGCGCGGGCGCTTAGGGCTGGGCATTGAAAGTACGGCCTTCATCGGGATGGACCGCGCGCTATTTTCCCGTACGTGGACGATGGCCCGGCGGCGTGGAGTAATGCAGGGTCAAGCCGGCGGACGAGGTTCGGACGGACTCGATGTGACCTTTGAGGTGTGCCACCACTTCGGGGGAGAACACGAGCTGGTTGCCCTCGACCGTTACACCGGACACATGCTTAAGTCCAAGGACGGAGTTGAGATGTTCGCCCACCATGGTGAGGAGAGGTTTGATGGGGATGCCGTCGGCCTTGATCTTGCTGGCGTCGAGCAGAATGGAGGTGCCGTCGGTGGTGACCGGACCCTCAATGGTGAACTCGATTGGGATGATTTTGGTGATCCTGCCGCTGAGGATCACCTTGCCTTCGCCATTCTCGACCTTGAACCCCTTGATCTTGCTGTCGCCCGCGCCCAGCTTTTCAGCGAATACCCGCGTCAGGCTGTCGTTGCTGGCAAAGATTTCGGCATGGGAAACAACGGTCATCTTTTCGTAACAGGAGGGCGCCGTCTTGCCGTGCGGGACCAGGTCCGCAGCGAAGTGGCGGAGAGTGAAGGTGACCCCGGGGCGCGAACTGAACGATCCGTTTTCGAGAACGATGTGCGAGACGAGCGGGCAGGCCGGCGGCTGCGCATGGGCCGCGGGACAAAGCACAAGCACGGCGAGCAGCGTAAGGGGGTTCTTCAAGCGGTACTCCCGGAGAAAGGGGGGGTCGTTGATAGTCCAACGAGTGAGAACTGCCCGGCGGCTGTTCAGATGATCTGGACGAGGGCGGGGTTGCCGTCGAGGCCGAGCTGCTTGCGACCAGCAGGGGTGATGTCGGCGGGCGTCCAGGCGGGGCTGGGTTGGGCGGTGACGGCGATGTGGCTGAGGGCTTCGATGCCGGCTAGGCGGTTGCGGATAAGGGCTGCAAGGTGGGCTGTGGCGGCTTCGTCGGCGGTGGTGGGGGTAAAGGTGACGGCGACGCGGAAGCGAGGAGCGACGCCGGGGATGCCGGAGCCTGGAG
>CAXTUR010000181.1:0-6048 GCA_964247455.1 uncultured Acidobacteriaceae bacterium
TTTCTAGCGGTAGACTTGAACTGCAAGTTAATGAGGAAACAATGAAAGCAATGTGGGCAGTGCTGGGTGTCGTGGGGCTGATTGTGGTCCTGCTGCTGTTTGTGGGCGGAAGCTATGTCAGCGCGAAGAACACGCTGGTGCAGAAGAACGAGGATGTAGACCGGGCGTACTCGCAGGTGAACATCGTGCAGCAGCGCCGGTTGGACCTGATCCCGAACCTTGTGGCTTCGGTGAAGGGCTATGTGGCCGAAGAGAGTACCGTGTTGACTAACATCGCCAACGCGCGCGCGGCAATCACCTCCGCGCCGGACCGGGCGAGCAGCATTCAGGCCAATAGCAAGCTGGACGTGGCATTAGGACCATTCTTTCGGTTGCAGGAGCAGTATCCGAACCTGAAAGGCAATGAGCAGTTCACCCGACTGGAGGACGAACTGGCGGGCACCGAGAACCGGATCGCCACGGAGCGTGGGCGTTATAACAAGACCCTAGAGGACTATAACGTGTATGTGCGGCAGTTCCCGAATAGCATCTGGGCGAACATGGCCGGGTTTCACTACCGGGATGAGTACTTCAAGGGCAATCCGGAGAATAGCGTGGCACCGAAGGTGGACTTCAGCAAGTAGTTGAGTTGAGAGGAACAGAAAAGCCGTCGTGGTTTGCGACGGCTTTTGTGCGCCTGCGAAACGCAGATTCCTTTCGGGAATGACAACCAAAAAGGCAAGTACAACGGAACGCAACGTAGTTTAGGCGGTGGTGAACGCGGCGATAGCCGATGCTTCGTCATCCTTCACGTCGAAGACGGTGTAGAGCTTGGTGATTTGGAGCAGGTCGTGGACCTTCTTGGTTAGGTTCAGCAGCTTCAGTTCGCCGCCGCTATTCTTGATCGTGGTGAAGGCGGAGACCAGCTCGCCAATGCCGGAGCTGTCGATGTAGCTGATGTCTCCGAGGTTCAGCAGAATCTTGTTGGAGCCTTTGGCGAGGACATCGCGTACGGCGTCGCGCAGGGTAACGCTTCCTTCGCCTAGGGTAATGCGTCCGCTGAGGTCGAGAATGGTGATGCCGTCGACCTGCCGGGTCTTTACTTTCATGCTCATAGATGGATCTCCTTAGCTCTTCTGGTTAACTCTTCTGGGCTAGTGTACGGTGTTTGACGAGAGTGAGTTCCGTGCCTGGGTGTAGCTGGCGGAAGTGTACCTCATCCATAAAGGCGCGGATCAGAAAGATGCCGCGACCGGAGCCACGCAGGATGTTCTCCGGCGCGAGCGGATCGGGGATGGTGTCCGGATCGAGCCCCGCGCCCTCGTCGGCGACGCGAATGGTCAGGGTCTTCCCAGTAATCTCGAAAGCTGCGGTAACGTATTTGTTCGGGCTGTAGTCGTTGCCGTGGAGCACCGCGTTGACGCAGGCCTCGCGCACGGCCATGGCGACGTGCGGCACGGTATCCTCATCGAAGCCGGCGAGCTGGGCATACTCTTCCGCGGTCCGCTCCACCTGGTCAACGGTGGCAAGCGAGGAGGGAAGCGTCAGGGTCACGCGGCCGGTGGTCGAATCTGCCAATGCCAAACCCTCGTGTCTGCGTGGCCAAGCTGCGGCGGTGTTCGCAGTTTGCTTGCGCCATGAAGAGAAGTCAAGCCCGTACCTTGGAACCAGGCCGCCTAAAAGCTGTATTTGACGCCACCATCGGGAAAGATGGGCATCTGCGTCTGCTCGATAGGCGAACCTTTGTTAGGCTGCCACTGATACGAGTAGAAGTTCGTCTGGTTGAGCGCGTTGTCCAGGCCGATATGCCACAGCAGCGTGCCGGAGCGGAAAGGAGTCGCGCGCTCGACACGGAAGTCCAGGCGGCCATAGGTGGGACCGCGCATGGCGTTGATCTGTGCGAGTTGGTAGACATCGCGGTCCTGCGCCGTGCTGAGGGCGAGGTCGTCGGGCGTATAGGGCCGGCCCGAGGTGGCAGTGTAGCGGGCGGACGTGGTGACGCCATGGCCCATGTGCAGCACGGCGGCAAGATTGGCGACCAGCGGAATGTCGGAGCTGCCGTTGCGGAAGACGCCATCGAGGCCGCTGTACTGGTTCTTCGAGTAGGCGAGGTTGCCGGAGATCGTCAGGCGGTTGGAGGGGCGCACGTCGAGCGAGAGCTCCGCACCGGTCGCCCGCCCAAGGCCTTGGCTGACCATCGGAAACATGAGGAAGGCCTGGCCAAAGGTGTCGGAGACGTTGGCGAGCGATAGCTGGCGGAACTGCGTGGAGACGGGATAGTCACGGTAGGTCTTGCGATAGCCCGCGAGCGAGACGCGGACGTGGCTGCGGTCGATCAGCGTCATGGCGGCAGTCAGGTGCCGGGCGCGGATGGGGTCGAGGGCCTGATTGCCTGAAAACGACAGCAGATAGAGCGATGCGGGCATCTGGGCGTAGTCGGCGTAGCCTAGGGTAAAGGTGCGCGCGCGGCCAAGCGGGAACGAGAGCGACGCCTTAGGCGTGAGCGCGTAGTGGCCGCCCATGGCCCAATGGTGGGCGCGCTCGGCGAGCGTCAGGCGGATGTTGCCCGGAAGCGCGATATTGGCCTGGGCGTATCCTGCGTCCTCGCCGGTCGAAAAGCTACGGTGGACGTTGGTGGCGCTGTTGGCGTTGGGATTGGCATCGTACGGGTTGGTGGCGAGGCCGTCGGGCTGGGCGATGTCGTAGTGGAGGCGATTGATCGTCTCCGTCGAACCGAACGAGAAGGTCACACGGGGGCTGGGCTGCATGGTGAACTGCGACTTAAGCGAGGTGTTCCCGTCGTGGGTCTGCTCGTTGTAGATAGCAAGGCCACCCTCCGTTTGGTCGTTCTCCAGCACGCTCTGGGCCTGCTCGGAGTTCGAAAGCGTGAAGAGACCGAAGGCTTTGCTTGAGAAGAGGTGCTGCCAGTTGAAGCCGGTGGTGTTGCGCCATCCGGTGTAGCGAACGTCGACCGGGTTGGTCTCCTCGGGATCGTTCGGGTCGGGATGGATGTTGATGGAGTCGATGCCGGTCAGCGAGAGGCCCCAGATCTTGTCGCCATTGGCAAAGGTCGTGTCGCCGCGCACGAGATTGTTGGAGTAGCTGGGGACGCCGTTCATCCCGATGTCGTTGGTAAAGAAGCGCAGGATGCCTTCGCGTCCGGAGATGAAGAGCGAGCCATGCTGGCCAAGGGTGCGCGAATCCATGCCGCCGACGCCCGCGATCCCGGCCTCGAAGAGGTGCCGAACGCCGGGGTGCGCACCCGCCTCACCGTCGGGTATGGTCGAGATCTCGACGACGGAAGATAGGCGGTCGTCGAACTTGGCGTCGTACGAGGCCGTGTGCAGCGTCATGTTCTGGACGGCGGCGTTGTCGATCATGGAGACGAACCCGCCGCTCGTGTTCGACAGCGCGAGGTGGCTGATGGAGTGGACGTCGATGTTATCGATGACGAATAGGTTCTCCGACGCATTGCCCCCACGGACGAGGAAGTCGTTGCGAGCGTCTGAATCGGAGACGACGCCTGGGAGAGTCTGGAAGAAGCGGGCGGGATCTTCGTGCGCGCCGGCGGTCTGCTCAATCATGGCCGGCGTCACGAAGATGCAGGTGGGATCGACGGGGGAGCCGGGCGCGAGGACCTCAACCGCTGTGCTGGTGGAGGGGCGCTCGCGAGGGGTCGACGAGGCCGGAGGAGCAAGGACTGTCTCGGTGCGGGATGTGCTCGCGGGCAGCGGTTTCGTAGAAGCGGGGTCTGCGAGAAGGGTACTCGCCGGCTTCTCCTCAGCCGCTTTGGCGCGCGGGTTTTCGGCGGCAAAGGAGGGGTAGGCGAATAAACAGAGAGCGAGCGCGGCGAACGTGCGTATGGCTACAAAGTGCATCAAGGCCCCCAGAAGTCTGTGAATTCTTTAATCGGCAGAGCCAGGAGGTCGTTCAGGTGTTCCAAAGTGGTACAAGATGTGCGTGTGCTTCTACTGTAGCTGAGCGGGCTCACAGAATCGTGAGAAAAGAGGGAAGAGCAGACGTTTTCACCTCGTGGCAACATTGCCGCCTCTGGTTCTTCTCCGCTTCTTCCGGGCGGGCGGATCTCCGCCTGCTGCTTAGTGCCTGCGAACAGTTAGCATGCGTATAGAGCCGGTTGCATCTTCCGCGCTCACTCCAACGGACCTCTACGTGCCCTTATGCCCAACCGTACCCACGAACGGACGAGTGTCGCCATGCTGATGGGCGCGGCTGTGTTCGACGCGAGGGGCAAGCCGTTCGGGAGCGTGCGGGAGTTCGCGGTCGATCCGGCCGCCGATGTCCATACGGTGCAGTCCCTGGTGGTGCGGCGTAGCGCGGGTGGCGGCAAGCTGCCGGTGCTGGTGCGCGTGGCGGAGTTGCAGCTCGATAGCGCCTGCTCACGGATTGAGTTGGCCGCGAACGCCGTACCAGTCGAGATGGCCGGTCCGCTGGCGGAGGACCAGACGTTCCTCTTGCTTGAGCGCGACCTGCTCGACCAGCAGATCATCGACGTACACGGCCATAAGGTGGTGCGGGTCAATGATGTCGAACTGGTCTGGATGCCGGCGACCGAGGCGCAACTGACGCTGCGGATCGCCGAAGTAGAGGTAGGGACGCGCGGCGCGATCCGGCGGCTGCTGAAAGGCTTGCCCCACACAGCGGTGAACCATGCCGCGGACCGGTTTATGCCCAGCGTGATCCCGTGGGAGTTCGTCGACCTGATTGACCGCGACCCAGCGCGTCGCGTGAAGCTGAAGATCGAGCAGGAGAAGCTGGCCAGGATGCACCCGTCGGACATCGCGGACATCCTCGAAGATCTGGCACCGGCGGAGCGGCAGGCGCTGTTCAACTCGCTCGACGAAGAAGTGGCGGCCGAGGCACTGGAAGAGGTGGACCCGAAGATGCAGCAGGCGCTGATCGCGTCGCTGGGTTCAGAGCAGATCGCTGGGATCGTCGAGGAGATGGACCCCGGCGCGGCGGCAGACCTGCTGTCGGAGCTGACGGACGAACAATCGGACGCCATCCTCGACGAGATGGGCGAGGAGGAGCGTCATGATGTCGAGGAGCTGCTCGAGTTCCCAAGCGATTCGGCTGCGGGAAGAATGACCACGGAGTATGTCGCGCTCCCGACAGAGGCTGCGGTCGTGGACGCGATCGTCGCGCTGCGCGCCTTCGAGGGCGATTTGGAGACGGTGACGGACGTCTACCTGACCGACGCCGCCGGCAAGATCACCCATGTGGTGCCGTTGGTAAAGCTGCTGCTGGCGCGCGGCGGCGACCTGCTGAAGGACCTCTCCGACGGACACGTAGTCTGCTGCCGCACGGACGCAAACGGCAAGAAGGTAGCGGAGCTGTTCGACAAGTACAACCTCCGGTCGCTTCCCGTTGTGGATGGGGAGCAGCGGTTGGCGGGTGTTGTCCACGCCGAGCAGGTGATCGCGCTGCTACGGGGCAAGCGATGACGCGGTGGCGTACATGGCGTACCCGCATCGTGATGTTCCTGGCCGTGCTGGGGCCGGGGTTCATTACGGCCAATGTGGACAACGATTCGGGCGGCATCTACACCTATTCGCAGGCGGGCGCGCAGTACGGCTATACGCTGCTGTGGACGATGATTCCGATCACGCTCGCGCTGATCGTCGTGCAGGAGATGTGCGCGCGGATGGGCGCGGTGACCGGCAAAGGCTTGAGCGACCTGATCCGCGAGGAGTTCGGGCTGCGGATGACGTTCTTCATGCTCCTGCTGCTGGTGATGGTCAACTTCGGCAATGTGGTGACGGAGTTCTCAGGTATCGCGGGCAGCGTGGGGTTGTTTGGGGTCTCGAAGTACATCAGTGTGCCCATCGGCGCGGCAGTCGTGTGGGCGATGGTGGTGAAGGGCAACTATAAGAGCATCGAGAAGATCTTCCTCCTGGCGAGCGTCTTCTACATTGCCTACATCGTCGCCGGGGTGCTGAGCCGGCCGGATTGGCATCTGGCGCTGATCGAGACGGTGAAGCTGCCGCCGCGTGGGGTGTGGCGCGAGAAGGACTACATCTACATGGTCGTCGGCGTGATTGGGACGACGAT